>CAYQYP010000059.1:0-6341 GCA_964421755.1 uncultured Acidobacteriota bacterium | reverse complement strand
CCGGCTGCTCCGGTCCGGCGCAAAAAGTTGACGGTGACACCCGGCTTCGGGGTTCCCCTCCCCAAGCAACCTCAAACGGAAGCTTGCGCCAATGCGATCGCTTTCGTTTGGCTGTCTATTCGAACGAAGGAGTGGCAAGTGACAAGTGGCGAGTGGCGAGTGGCGAGTGGTTGCCACTCGCCACTTGCCACTCGCCACTCGCCACTTGCCACTCGCGGGTTGCGGCTCGCCTGTCTCAGAACTCCACTTTCCCGTTGTACATCATGTCCTTGACCTTGAAGGTCAGGATAATTTCGTTATCGAACCACCACCTGAAGGTGACTTCCTTGTCCTCGGGGGAAATCACGGGCTTGCCGTCGACCGTCCTCGGAAACACAAACTTGAACCCGCTGCCGTCCGGCGAGGGCGGGAAATAGCCCTTGATCTGGATCTGGCCCAGGCGATCGCTGATCAGGTAGACGGATTGCTTGAACTCGGAAGCCGTCACCTGCTTCAAACGCCGATCCGCATCCATTTGGTGCTGGCGATTGTTGGTCGCAAACTCGCCGGCAACGATGATCTCGTCTCCGAACCCCACCATCAGCGGTGATGACGACATCTTCTGGTCGAACGCAAGCTTCTGGTCCGCCCCCATCGAGTCGTAGTTGTTCATCATTTGCATCATCCGAAGGTAGGCATGGCGGACCGGGAGAGCGCTGAAGAACCGGATCGTGTACTGGTTGAAGAGCTCTTTTTCGCCACCGACCCCCGAACCCTTCCCAGCGATCTGGTGCGCGTAGGTTTGCTGCTTGGCCCACGGCGAGTCGCTCAAAAGCTTCATGACATCGCCCTTTTTCCACTCAGTGAAGGACTTGGAGTCGATGAATTTATCCCGGGCAAGGAGACCGAGGCAGAGACCGACGGCGACAAGTGACAAAATGGCCCTTTTCATAGGCGCGAATGTACTCCAGTTATACGGGGGAGGTAAAGAGAGGACTGCCACTGACGCTGCTTGCCAAGCGGTTGCGGACGACGTCCTTGATCAGGGACGTGTCCAAGCATTGGGCCAAGGACGTGGCGCCTCAAACTCAGTTGCCGGGACTCAGCCCTTTGTCTTCGTCCAGAACGTAGTGTCGGTCTGCGCGAATATCTTTGAATTCCTGGGTTTTTCCGCCCGGCCACCGCACTTTCAGGAGGTCCACACGAGTTGCCTGTCCTAGTCCAAAGTGAGCTCGCGGGTCGCTGGCTGAGTAGATAGAGACTGCCCGTTTGATTTCCCATACCTGCTCGAGCTTCCCAGTAAGGACGGTAATCCGGGCACCTATTCCGTCGCGGTTCTTGTTTCTCCCCACGGTGCGGAACATGATCCAGTGGTTCTTATCTCGTCGGTCGGTTCTTAGCAGCGCCGGTGACGCATTCAGGTTAGCGACCAGCACATCGAGGTCGCCGTCATTGTCGAAGTCCGCGAATGCGGCGCCGCGACTGCAACGCCCCTCCTGGACTGCGGGGCCAGCGAGTTCGGTGACGTGTTTGAACTTTCCGTCCTTCGTGTTCAAGTAAACTGTGGCCGGCTGAAGGTATTTCTCCGCAAAACTCCCTTCTGCGAGAAAAGGCGCCACATGCCCATTGACGTGGAAGATGTCTTTCCACCCGTCGTGATTCAGATCCAGGAAACGAGCACCCCAGCCGACCAGTAACCACTCGACGGTGTACATCTCTGTCTGAGCCGTGATGTCACTGAAGAAGAGATTGCCGTCGTTGTGGTACAGCGTACTGTAGTCGTTCGAGAAGTGCGTGACAAAGGCATCCAGCAGTCCGTCATTGTCATAGTCGGCGATATCAACCCCCATGCTCCCCTGGTTGCGTCCGTCAACGCTGACTGCCAGACCGGTCAACATGCCCTGTTCTTCGAAGGTACCGTCGCCTTTGTTCAGGAACAACAGGTTCGGGCCGTCATCGTTGGCAACGTAGATGTCCTGGTCGAAGTCATTGTCAACGTCGGCCCAGACAACTGCCAGGCCGTAAAGGTTGTCTCGGTCAAGCGCGCCCGTTTCGCGGCTCACATCGGTGAACGTGCCATCGCCGTTATTGCGATACAGTGCATCCGTGTCACCCGGCAGTCCCCTGGGTCCGCAGAGGAAGGCTCTACCCAGGTAGTGACAGAACGGACCTGAGCCAGGTTTGGGCAGGTTATCGAAATCAACCTTGATGTAGTTACAGACGTACAGGTCAAGATCCCCGTCGCCGTCGTAGTCGCCGAAACCGGCGGAGGTCGACCAGCGAGGATCGGCCAGCCCGGCTTTCGCGGTCACGTCCGTAAAAGTCCCGTTGCCGTTGTTTCGATACAGCACATCGGGCCCGAGGAAAGTGAGATAGATGTCCGCAAAGCCATCATTGTCATAGTCGCCGAAGGTGACGCCCATACCCCACCCGGTCTGCTTCAAACCGGCCTTCTCGGTCACATCTTCGAAAGTTCCGTTCCGTTTGTTACGGAACAAGGCGCAACGCGGATTGTCGCCTTTGCGGTATCTCTCGAGGGTCGAGCCCTGCACCAATAAGATGTCCATCCAACCGTCGTTGTCGTAGTCGAGGAAGCCGCACCCGCCGCCCTTGGTCTCGAAGATGTAGTCTTTCTGGTTCGCAGCCCCGTTGATGTGGGTGAAGCGGATGCCGGACTGTGCAGTCACGTCGGTGAAAACCGGGATGTCGATCTCATCGGACCGGGCGGTAAAGGGCAACCCGAGGGCCAGGATTACCACTCCGGCTGCCAGAAAGCAGCGGGGCCGGTGGGACTCGTGTGGCGGGCGGGCGGGGCTGGCTGATTTCATCGCTCCTTGCTCAGTCCCTTCTCTTCGTCGATCACATAGTGGGCATCTGCCCCAACATCCTTGAATTCCTGGACTTTTCCGCTTGGCCAGCGAACCGAGACGTCAGCCGTGACCGCCTGACCCAGCCCAAAATGCGCACGCGGATCACTTGAGGAATAGATGCCCACGGTCCGCTTGATCTCCCAGATCTGCCGCATTGAACCCGTGACGACCGTGATTCGGGCGCCGATCCCATCCCGGTTGCTGCGGCTACCCACGGTTCTGAACATGACCCAGTGCCTGCCGCCTGCCTGATCGTTGCGAAAAAACTCCGGCTTGCCGTTCATGTTCGTGATGATGAACTCAATGTCTCCGTCGTTGTCGAAGTCGGCGAAAGCGACTCCCCGGCCCACGCTTTTCAGTCGCAACCCGGGGCCGGCCAAGACCGACGCGTCCCGGAAAGTCCCGTTTCTTTTGTTCAGATAAAGGGTCTTCGGATAGCGGTAGGTTTCATTTCCCGTGGCCCGCTCGAGATAGGGGTAAACGTGGCCGTTAGCATGCAGGATGTCCTTCCAGCCATCGTGATCCAGGTCGACGAAGCGCGTCCCCCAGCTGACCAGGGGCCACTCGGGCGTCTGGATCTGCGCGATGGCTGTCACGTCCTGGAAGACCAGGTTACCTTCATTTCGATAGAGCGTGCTGTAGTCGGCCGCGAAATGCGTGCAGTAGGCGTCCAGAAGGCCGTCATTGTCGTAGTCGGCCAGGTCGACTCCCATGCTCGCCTGTTCGCGTCCGTCACCGCTCACGGCCAGGCCCGACGCAAACCCCTGCTCCTCGAAGGTCCCGTCGCCCTTGTTGACGAACAGCAGGTTAGGGGTGGCGTCGTTCGCGACGTAAAGGTCCATGTCACCGTCGTTGTCGATATCCCCCCATGCGGATCCAAGTCCGAAGTAGGAGTCCCTGTCCACGACCCCGGTTTTGGTCGACACGTCGGAGAAGGTCCCATCGCGGTTGTTTCGATACAGGACGTCACCGGCCCCGGGCAGGCCCCGCGGACCGCACATGACCGGAACTCCCTGGTACTGGCAGACGGCCGTTCCGCTGGGTGCCGGCAACTTGTCCGGGCCCACATCCAGGTAATTGGGGACGAACAGGTCCAGCCAGCCGTCGGCGTCGTAGTCGCAGAAGGAAGCGGACGTACTCCAGCGCGGATCACCGACCCCCGCCTTCTCGGTCACGTCGGTGAACGTTCCGTTCCCATTGTTCCGGTACAGGATATTCGGGCCCAGGTTGGTCAGATAGACGTCGGCAAAGCCGTCATTGTCGTAATCACCGATGCAAACCCCCATGCCCCAGGCGGGACGCGCCAGTCCGGCCTTCTCGCTGACTTCCTCAAAAGTCCCGTTCCCCCTGTTACGGAACAAGGCGGAGTGCGGGTTGTCGCCGCCCTTCCACCGCGCTATCGTCGACCCCTGGACCAGGAGGATATCCATCCAGCCGTCGTTATCGTAGTCGAAAGCCGCTACGCCTCCTCCTTTTGCTTCAAAGATATAGTCCTTCTTGTCCGCCTGCCCGCAGATGTGGTTAAAAGCAACTCCGGACTTGTCCGTGACGTCGACAAACTCCGGGACGGGGTCCTCGGTGCCAGGGACGAAAGACAGCACCGGGCTCAGACAAAGGGTCATCATTAAGGCGAGTTTTCGAATACGCATAGTTAGATCGACGCCAACGCTTCAATCCGCAATCCGAAATCCGGAATCCGCCCGGACCGCAAAGACGACAAGGACAGCAAGGACATCAAGGACAAAAGACGGAGACGCTTTTCGCCTTAGTCATTGCTGTCCCTGCTGTCCTTGTCGTCCTTGCGGTCCGGCGTTGCCTTGCCGCATCTGCTTGACGCGCTCGCCGTAAAGGCTTTGGCGGCTGCGTTCTTCGCGTTTCTCGTTTTCGGCCTTCAGGCGACGGTAGAGCTCGAGTTCCTTGTTCGACCGGTCACGATCGCCGAGTTGAACGTAGACACGACTCAGCTGAAAGTGCAGATCCGGGTCGTCGGGGAGCAGTTTGGCGGCAAGTTCCATTTCGGCCGCGGCCTCCTGGAACTTCCGCTGGCGGGCATACACGCGTCCCAGCCCGAAGTGCGCCTGGGGACGATCGTCCTTGCTGAGCACTTTGCGAAACAGTTCGGCTGCCTGATCGTCCCGGAGCTCTCTGTGGGCAATCATTCCGAGGTGGTAGTAGGCCTCCACAAGATTCGGATCCAGCTGGATGGCCTTCTCGAGGTGCATCTTGGCCTTCGCGTAATCCTGCACGCCGAAAAGCGCGAAGCCGAGCATCATGTACCCCTGGGCGTCATCCGGGCGCAGCCTGACATACCGCGCAAAGTACTCGGGCGCCTGTTCGTACGTCACGTTTCGTAGTAGAGCCTGGCCTAGTGCGTAGAGATACTGGGGATTGTCGGGGTCCATAAGGAGCAGCGTTCTTAGCACGCCAATGGCTTCGGCGACCAGGTCGTGAACCAGGCTGACTTGGGCGAACTGAAAAAGGACCTCGGGAGAGTCCGGCGCCTGCATCCGTGCCTGGGCGGCATATTCCCAGGCGTCAGCCGTGCTTCCCCGTTTCAAGGCAATGCCGGAAAGTGTGCGCAGGGTCTGCACTGAGCCGGGGTCCTCCTTCAAAATCCGCAGGTACACCCCTTCAGCTTCCTGGAATCGGCCACTGGAGACATAGGTCCGCCCAAGTACGTCCCAATACCCGGGCGGCGCATCTTTTTCCGGAATGGCCTTGAGGCGGTCCAACGCCCGAGGATAGTCCCCCGATTCAGCATAGAGTGTCCCCAAACGAAAAAGTAACCGCGGGTCTTTCGAGACCGGGGCTGGCAGCTTTTCGAGCAGCTCGAGCGCCTCGGCTCTCCGATCGTGGCTCCGATAGAGGTCACTCAGGGCGAGATAGGCTGCTGTGAGTTCAGGATTGAGCTGCGTAGCTCTTTTGAGCGAAGTCTCAGCCTCGCTCGCGCGACCCTGGGCCAGACGAATCGCACCCAGAAGATGATGAACTTCGGCCCGTTCCGGCGTCTTTTTGATCAGTGCCTGGATAGCCTTCTCAGCCTGATCGATGTCATTGCGCTCCAACGCGGCCGTGATGGCAGCGAGATCGTCGGTTGCCCGAGGGGGCTGAAGGAGGAATAAACCCACAAGAATAACGGCAACCATGGGCTTCAGATTATAGCATCGGCGGGGTTTCTTCGTTCTTGGAGGTACATGCAAGCCTGTCGGAGCCGCGCACGCTGCGAGGGTGTGGAATAAGCTTGGAAGCGCGCTCGACCGGCGGCTTATTGACAGTTTTCAACGCCAAAGGCGTTGCGTAGCAAAGCCCGGGGTTGCCCGCGTGGTGTGCGGGAAACCCCGGGTTGACGGCGGGAAGGATCCAACCCTGAAAGGGTTGCGTAGTGCGGTACGCAACCCTTTCAGGGTTGGCTGCGTACGCACACCCCAACCCAGGGTTTCCCGCACACAACGCGTGCAACCCTGGGCTTTGCTACGTGACCCCGTTGGGGTC
>CAYQYP010000058.1:0-5773 GCA_964421755.1 uncultured Acidobacteriota bacterium | reverse complement strand
AGCAATGGTGGCTGTGGTGGCGCGTGACACATCCAGCCGTGGTAATATGCATAAAGTACATATATGAAGGTCGTGTGGGATCCGCAGAAGGCAAAGCTGAACCGGGAAAAGCATGGTGTTCGGTTCTCGGATGCGGAAGGTGTGCTCTACGATCCTTATGGTTTGACCAGAGAAGAGGAAATTCGGGGAGAGAGGCGCTGGGTGACGGTAGGGGTTGACGCTGTGGGCGACGTTCTGGTCGTCGTCTTATTGCTATAGGGAGAACACGATTCGTCTGATCTCCGCGCGCCGAGCGACTCCGAGCGAGAGGCGGTCGTATGAAAAAGGAATATGATTTTGAGAAAGGGAAGCGTGGTCCGGTAATCGCGCCCCAAGGCAAGACGCGGATCACAATCTATCTGGATGACGACATTCTGGAGGAATTCCGGAACAGGGCAGAGGAGGCTGGCCGCGGATACCAGACGATGATCAACGAGATCTTGCGCACGCACCTAGGCAGGGTTACGCGTCCCATCGACGAAGAAACTTTACGCCGAGTCATCCGTGAAGAGCTCAGGAAACCCGGCTAGGCTTGGCTGAGCGACGACAAGACGCCTTGATGATGGCAAGTGAGATGTGAGCTTCAGGCCTTCCCCTGGAGTTGGCTCATCCTGCCAACGCATCGGCCCCTTCGACCGACTCCGCCTCGGGATGTGCTCCACCTTAGAACGCAGAAGCAGGTCCTCTTTTGCGTTCTGAGGCCACTCCTTAGCCCTCCAGAAAGCCTCCTTTCATACTGCTACCGGCATTCCCTCAGGTCCGACCCCCCCACTGTTCATTCGACGCTTCAAAAGAACTCCGTCCCTCCCTAATCCATGGTTTGAATCGTGATCGTGTGCTTTACCGGCAGGAAAGCGGCCTGGATCGCTGCGGCTAGAGGCACCCGGGTTGCTTCGGTTTGTTCTACCGCTTTTTCCATGTCCGCCTTCCCCTCGACGCCGTGAAAAATCTCTTTGATCTGGGTGGTTTCGTACTCTTGCTTGGCCTTTACAGCCGCGTCCACCCGATTGAAGGCTTCCGAGAAAGGATTGACCGGAAAGTCTGCGGCGATGTTCACCCCTGCCGACAGTTCCGCCGCTGAATAGGTTCTGCTTTCCGCACCCCAGGTCACCCTGTAGTTCGCGGAGGCCCCGCCGGTCACGACCAGCGTCAGGCGGTTGAGTTGCTGGTTGAACGGCACGAGCTCCATGCCGGCACGCATGGAATCATCCCGATTGGCGGCGCCCGCGCCGCAAAAAGGATAGCGCCTGCTGTTTACGGTCAACACGCCATTCCGGTAATCCACAATTTCGTGACCCGCGCTGGCCTGGGCCGTCTGCCTATCGAGGTTCACCGTGTAGGCCCCAATTCCGCCGTCGAGTCCCATGGCGCTCAAGAAGGTGTAGGCCATGACTAGTTGACCCGCCCAACCCGGATGGACTCCATCCTTGCCCGCAACCATGAAGGGCTCGGCGGCGGTGTCGAACCGGGTATGACCTTCGTAACCCGCCTTGAACATCGTCCAGAACACGTCGGCAAAGCGAACGTCCTCCGCCTCGGCGATCTCCATCGCTATGTCCCGGAACGCGCAGAGGTTGATGTTGAGCTCGTCCATTGAGTAAGCCTCTGATTTGGTCCAGCTCGGCACTTTACCGACGCACCCGGGCGCGCCCAGTACAACACGGGCGCCGGCTGCCTTCAGCTTCTGTACGACAGCCGTGTAGTTGGCGCGGTAGCGCTCGCCGTTCAGCACGTCGAATGGACGGTAGAGATGGTCGTTCATGCCGTAGCAGAGCGTGGCCACCGTGGGATGAAACCGCAGACAATCATTGGCCATGCGGCGCAGAAAGCCGTCCGCCTTCTCGCCGCTCCAACCGAATTGTCGCGCGGTGATCTTTAATTGCGGCACACAAACCGTCAGGTAATCCTCAATGATGCGCGAATACATCTTCTGCTCTGTGATGGAGTCGCCGATGATCGCGAGCCGGTCGCCTTCCTTGAGTAACAGCGGCCCGGGGGCCGGCGCCTTCATCGGGTTGAACTTGGCGAAGTACGCGTTCGTCGGCTTGGGCTCGTATTCGCCTCGAGCGTTAAGGACCGTTGGAGTAGACCCGAGGAACACGATCAGGGCGCAAACCGAATAGACGAGAGCGATTCGCAGCCAACGACTGCGAGGGCGGATCGATGACGATTTCATGGCCTCCATCATGCCTGCGCCTCCGGCGCCGTTCAATCCAAAGTTATCGAGAACCAGCAGCCGGCAACGACCCGGGCTTCAAAAGAACTCCATCCCCTATCCCCCCCTATCCCCCCTCCCGATTTCGACACCTTATTGCAGGTTCATCACTTCCCCAAGTCCGACCCCCCTGCCGCGCATTGCTTGACGATAAGCGAAACAGACAAGACCAACAACAGAAGCAAGGCGAACGGTGCGAATCGCGCGCGGTTTGCGGGGACCGCGCCGAAGCCAGTCAGTTGCAGCGCCGTCGGCGGACCCACTTGCTGGTCTGGCGCAAGCGTGCCGGAGGAACCGTTGTGGTTCGTATCCCCACCGTATTCGGCGGTGATGACGTGGGTACCGACAGGTAGGGCGGACGTTGTACAACTCGCCTGGCCGCCGGTCAGTGCCTGCGCCGCGCAGCCGGTTACGGTGCCGCCGTCAGACTTGAACGCGACCGTGCCACCGGCTGAGGCAGGCGAGACCGTGGCCGTGAACGTGATCGCCACGCCCTGGGTGGAGGGGTTCGCGGACGAGTCAAGCGTCGTGGTCGTTTCGGTTCGCGTGATCGTCAGTGTGCCGGGCGTGAAGGTGATTGCATAGTTGGTCGAAGTGAGATCGGAGGGCACGATCGGGTACGTGCCGACATGGCTCGATGGGTCTGCAGTCGTCGTGAGCAATAAGGCGCCGCCCAGGACGCTCGGATTCTGTCCCATCACGAACCCGCTGTAGCTTGCCGTAAAAGCCGGCAGGGGATCGCCATACAGTTTCATTTTGTCGTCCGCCCGGACTGTTAGCGGCGCGGGAGTAATGTGCAGCGTGCCATCGACAAACGTGATGTCGTAGTTGGTCGACTCCAGGCCGGAGGGCGAGATCGGATAATCGCTCACATCGTCATACCAGTGGGCGGAAGTGATCAAGATGAGAACACCATCCAGGACGCTGGCTGTCTCGCCGTTGGCCCCAGCGGGGCCGGATGTTTATAGTCCACATGCCCCGGAGCGGAAGGCGCCCCAGAGCGGGCGCGATGTTCTTGACTGTCCAGGACATCGCGCTCCCTACGGGGCGCCGTCACACAACCCGCCGATTCTTTAGACATCTGGCTCCTGACGGAGCCAGCCCCGGTAAATCAAGGGTTTCCGCCGGTTGCAGACCTCCGTCTTGATTTGGGCAACACGCCCTTCAGACACGGCCCCGGTTACGGTCGCGAATCATCTCACTGCGATGTCCCGGGCGAACTTATTGAGCCTTATCAGATCCCTCCGCTCACTCAGAGGTTGCCCGCCCACCGTGCAATTCTCGAAGGTCACATCTTCAACCAGGTGATCCTTGTCAAAACCGACAAGGACTATCGGCCTGGCAACTTCCCAGGAGATGTTCTTGAGCTTAATCCCGCTGATGTGGCCTGGCGGATTAGCATCGTACTTTGTCCCGTCCGTGACGTGGAGCTCGAACAGTTTCAAGGGAACATTCTCTTCGACCCGGAGGTTCTCGAAGTGCACGTTGCTGATAACAGCCGGACCGTCACAGATGACGCTGAAGGCGGAATGGCCATCAACGCGGCTGCCTCCCCGTGCGATCAGGATATCGCAGTCCCGCACGAAGACATTGGTAATGCTCGGCCCGTTGGTCTCGAACCCGATGGTCACCCCGTCGCTGAAGGCAAAGCCCACCATCGTGTTGTTTTCCACCCGGATGTTGTCGACGACATGATTCGAAGCGGGCGCTTTGATGGCGATGCAGTCGTCAGTGCAGCGCAGGAAGCAGTTTTCGATCGTCACATTCCTGGACCCCAGCGGATTGATGCCGTCGCCTCCAGGCCCGAAGCTGATGACCTTGACGTCGCGGTAAGTCACGTCCCTGCAGTTGATGAGCGTGTTCGTCCAACTGGAGCTGTTTCGAATCGTGATGCCGTTGAACTCGACGTTTTCTGCATCCTGCAGAATGACTGCCCTTTGCTTGAAGGCGGCGTCCAAGATGCCCCGGCCGAACACCCGGGCGTTTTTTGGATTCCCGCGGATAGCGCCGTAAACGACTGCTCCACCCGCTATATAGACTCGCTCACCGTCATGCAGGGTAATCACACCGGCCTCGTGGACTCCGGGGCCGAAGTAGCGAACTCCGGCAGAATCAGCGCCTGGTGCGTCCCCCTCGAGCGGATCCGCGAAAAGGCAAAACGGGGCGAGTTGGTTGATCTCGATGTAGAGCTTGTCGGGTCCCGGAAGCTCGAAGGTCAGTTCAGATCCATTAACGGATCCCTTGATCTTCCGGCTTTTGGGTCGAATGACATAGGTGATGATCGGCTCTCGTGACTTGATCTTGACCGAGAGGGGACCCGAGCAGGAAAAAGAGGCGATATTGATCGTCTGGGGGACCCGGGTGTAGGGCTCGCCGAGGAACCAGTCAGGAAGCGCGTGGATATCCATGGTGGACTGCGCCTGCTCGGTCCACACCCGCTGTCCGTTAACGGTGACCGAAAAATCGAAGCTTGTTACCAGGCCCGAGGGCTTTGGATAAGTTACGACCTCGGCCAGGCCAAACGAGCCGGCGCCCCACAACAGTAAAAATGCCAAAAGACCACTTGGCGTCCTCTTCTCGACTCTTTTCATCACCCCTCCACCCGGGGATTGTCTCAGTCTTCTCAGGATGCTGCAAGACGGCGAGCGGGGGATTCCAAGGCCACTTCTTAGCCCTCCAAAAAGCCTCCTCTCGTTCCGCCACAGGCATTTCCTCAGGTCCGACCCCCAGTATTGACCCAGCATTGATAAAACAATAAAAATTTATTGACAATCGATAAGCAATAGGGCAAGATGAAATCGTGAGCGTTTACTTATGAAAAAAGGCTCAATTATATTTCTCCAGGTCGTAATTGTGCTCGTCGGCATTGGCGTTCTTGCCCTGATGCTTTGGGAACCCCACCTCGAAGGCAGGAACGTGCACGCCACGCTCTTTGAGATTTACTTTCAAGATCCCTTTTTAGCGTATGCCTATATAGCGTCCATTCCGTTTTTCGTGGCACTTTATAGAGCAATCAAGCTGTTGGGATATGTAAGACACGACAAGACATTCTCGCAGGCGGCCGTAGACGAGTTGAGGATTATAAAATACTGCGCATTCATTACGGCGGGTGCGATAGTGGCGGCAGATGTCTACCTCATGATAGCCGCACGCAGCAACAACGAGGATCCTGCGGGAGCCGTAATGCTGGGTCTAATAGCCACCTTCGCCTCTATCATTATCGGCACAGCCGCGGCGGTGTTTGAACGAGTGTTACAGAACGCCGTGGATATAAAATCCGAGAATGACCTGACTGTCTAACTATATGGCTATCGTAATTAACATCGACGTCATGTTGGCGAAGCGGAAGATGAGCGTCACCGAGCTTGCGGAGAAAGTCGGCATCACGATGGCCAACGTCTCTATATTGAAAAACGCAAAGGCTAAAGCAATTCGCCTCTCAACGTTGGACGCAATTTGCAGAGCTTTAGAATGTCAGCCCGGCGATATTCTGGAATATAGAAAGTAAGAGTAATTCGG
>CAYQYP010000057.1:0-7816 GCA_964421755.1 uncultured Acidobacteriota bacterium | reverse complement strand
ACCGGCCAAGGGCGAAGTGCCACCGCGTTGAAGACAGTGAACAGGCTGGTATTCAGCCCTATTGGCCCGGGTCAGGGAGTAGTACCGCGCACGCCGGTTGTTGTCGGAAGCTGCCCATTCCCCCCGCACGTGACCCTTTTTCAGGAGTCGCTGAAGAGCCGGGTAAAGAGAGCTTTCCCCGACATACAGGACGTCTTCCGAGACCTGCTTCAAGTACTGAGCAATTCCATACCCGTGCATTGGCCCCCGGGTGAGACTCTTTCAATCGGGAAAAGATGTATGTGTTGTCGTTCCGGAGATGGCTATTGGGCCTCAGGGTCAGGACCAGTTCGGCTGTCGTCGCATCGGCCAGTTCGGGGAAGGCGCCGGCGACGGGGACGAGGTTGATCTCCTTCCCGACTGAATACTCGGCCTCCAGGTTCACCTCGGGAATGTATTGCGAACTGAAGAAAAACTCATGTTCTCGTCTGGAATAGTCGCGGTTCTCCCCGAGGACCGGGAAATCCTCCTTCTCCCTCCTGATCCCCTTGGCAGCCGTTCCCAAATTGGGTATGATTGTTCCCAAAATGGGAAGGATGAAGCCGAACCAGTCGACCAAGACACCGAGCAGGCTCGCTGACGCCTTGTTCACTCCGGTGCAGCAACGTGTCCTGGGCCTGCTGTTCGGTCAACCCGGGCGGCGTTTCCGGAGCGCGGAGCTTATTCGGCTCGCGGAGTCGGGTACTGGAGCCACGCACCGACTACTCAAGCGTTTGGCGGAGAGTGGACTGGTGCGAGCTGATACGGAAGGCCGCCAGAAGTACTATCAGGCGAACCGGGAGTCTCCTGTGTTCAAGGAGCTAGTCGGCTTGGTCAGAAAGACGGTCGGTTTGGTCGGGCCCTTGCGTGAGGCTCTGGCGCCTCTTGGCGATCGGATTCGCGCTGCTTTCATCTACGGATCACTGGCGCGCGGCGAGGACAAGGCCGGCAGCGATATTGACCTCATGGTAGTCAGTGAAGAACTGGACTACCAGACGGTTTTCGAAGCGGTTCAGGCCGCCGAGAGGAGAGTGGGACGTCCGGTCAACCCCAACCTGATGACGGTGCAAGAGTGGCAACGCAAGCGCAGGCGGCCAGACGGTTTCGCAGCCCGGCTCCAGGACAGGCCGCGGCTGTTCGTAATGGGATCGGAAGATGACCTCGGATAACCTCGACAACTTGGTTTGGGAGTTGCTGTCATGAGCCCGATGCATACGGACGTCACCAGTTTGACCAGACGCCAGTTCATTCTGTCCGCCTGTGCCGGAATTGCCAGCTCAGCTCTCGTAGGCGCCGGAACGCGACGCCGTATCCTGCTGCGCTCATCTTGGCAGACGGTGAACATCGGCGACATCGCGCACACACCGGGGATGTTGGCCCTGCTCGAAAAGCACCATCCCGATGCGGAGGTTATACTTTGGCCGAACCCTCTCAGTCCGGAGGTCGAGAAGCTTCTCCGTAAGCGCTTTCCGAAGCTCGGCATCGCGCGAACGGAAGCCGAGCAGGAAGCCGCCCTGGCGGCCTGTGACTTCTTTCTGCATGGCTCCGGGCCGGGACTCGTCGGATGGCAAGAGGCGGAACGGGCGCGTCAAGCCGGCAAGCCTTACGGGTTCGGAGGTGTGACGCTGAGTGACGCGGAGATCAAAGACAGGCGGGACCTGCTCGCCGGCGCGAAGTTCGTTTTTCTCCGTGACACAGACTCGATGCGCGCGCTTCAGGCGTCGGGTCTCACCGGCCCGCGTCTCGAGTTCGGCCCGGACGCGACTTTTGCACTCGACTTGAGGGACACGAGAGCCGCAGCGCAGCTGCTGAAGCAACACCATCTTGTGCGCGGCAGATTTCTTTGCGCCGTTCCCCGCCTGCGCTGGACGCCGTACTGGGAAATCCACCCCGATCGGGTACCGCCGAATCCCGAGCGCATGGCTGAAAACGAGCAGTTTGCAGAGAAAGACCATCAGAAGCTGCGCGAAGCCATTGCCGCCTGGGTGCGTGAGACCGGAATGCGGGTGTTGCTCGCCCCGGAGATGACTTACCAGGTGTCCCGGCTGCGCCCGCTGCTGTTCGACTTGCTCCCGCCAGATGTGAAGCCGCAGGTCTCGATAATGGAACGTTACTGGCTGACCGATGAAGCCGCGGGCGTGTACGCCCAAGCCGCCGCAATCGCCAGTTTCGAGCAGCACTCGCCGATTATCGGGATAGCCAACGGCACGCCCGCCGTGCTCTTGCGCCAACCCACGGATACCAGGAAAGGCCAAATGTGGCGCGACGTCGGCCTGGAGCCCTGGCTTTTCGAGATCGATCAGACAAACGGCACTCAGATCGCCGCACGGCTTTTGGAGATCGCGCGCGACCTGCCGGCCGCCCGTGCCCGTGCCGCCAAAGCGCAAGCATACGCCCAGCAGCGCATGGCGGCGATGATGGGAGCGCTGAGCTGAAGAATGGCCGGGCGGCGCCCGGAAAAGCCGAATCCGGCAACCGGGGCCGGTTACGACGCGATCCAAGATGCGATCGATCAGATAGAAGACCACTAATGCGCAACCGGGCCGAACAGCGACGGATTCTGAACCTGCGAATCCGCCCTACGACATCTCGCCATGCGGAAGCACTCGGTCGTAGGGCGGATTCGCGGTTCAGAATCCGCCGCTTTTCGGCCCGGTTGCCGAGTGTGGTTGGATTCGAAGGCGGCCGATACCCTTGGTCCTCAACGCCAGGACGCCGAGTGCTCCGCAGCGAAGTCATCGAACGTCCGAGGCGAGTGCTTGAGCAATGCCGGCATCTCCTCCGCCACAGGCGCGCACCATCCTTTGCGAACCAGTCGATAGAAACCGATGAGCCGTTCAACCCACTCGTCCGGGAATCCCGCTGCCTTCAACCCCAGCCGCGCCTGGTCTTCTTCTAGGGCAACATAGCGAATGGGCCTTTCCGAGACTCTGGTGAGGGTCGCCGCAATGTCGTCATGACCCAGGGGCTGCGGCCCCGTGAGCGTGTAGCCCTTTCCTTGATGAAACGGATTTGTCAGGGATTCGACGGCAGCGTCCGCGACATCTCGTGCGTCGATATACGATATCTTCGCCTGGCCCGCCGGGAGAGCAATCGTCCCTCTGGCCTTAATTCCCTCGAGCAGCGATCCGGCCAGGAACACCTGCATGAACCAGTTGGGGCGCAGAAAGGTGAACCGCATACCCGATGCCTCGATCGCCAACTCGATTTTGCGAAGCGCAAAATCGTCCCTCAGTTCAGCGCCCATTGCGCTCAGAACGACGACATGTTCAACGTTCTCGCGGGACATCGCCTCGACGAATGGCAGGGCCGTGACATCGGCGTGATCATCACCCGGACGGACGGTCATGAAGACTTCGGATACTCCAGTAAGAGCGGTCGCGAAGGTGCCTGGGCGATCGTAATCGAACGGAACGAAGGGCACGAGACTACCCGCCCGCCTTGCCGCGTCGCTTGGATCGCGGGAAGCGCCAATGACCTCGCGGCCACGATCCGCAAGACCCTTCAAGACATACCGGCCGACCGTACCGGTCGCGCCGAGAACGAGAATGGACGCCACTGCCACAAACCACCTCCGCCAAAAGGGTTGTAACCGCACATCTTACCATCGGGGGTTCCTGCGGATGAAGGCCCTGCGCGGACGCCGCGGTTGGAAGGCGACAAGCAGAGGTGAAGCGTAAATAGGGGGACAGCCATGGTAATCACCTTGTTTCCGTGCCCGCCAAATACGGTAAATACCGTGGCTGTCCCCCTATTTGTAGTGTTTTTGCTGGTGTCTTTTGAGTGCGCGACTGTCGCCTATCAGGAAGCGTTCACTTCTCTGACTCGTCGGCCCGCCGCCGCTTCGGCGTTGCATCCAAGCGCAACCCAACGCGCTCCGGAATCTCCGATGCAAGAGACGAATGATCGTTACGCCAGGCAGATGATGGAGAGTATTGCTGGACGGGAAAAGGAGCCGGCTGGGACGGTGTTTAGGAACATCCAGATCCCGTGGTTCAAAGACGTGCCTGCCGAAAATCTCATAGGCGGGCGAAGCTTTGGAGTGCGGCGGCAGAGGGACTCCGAGGCTTTACCAGGAGTCCTGGCGACGCCGCTTCCCCCTGCGAGATCTCGCGTCACCGGGAGGCCGGGATTTTCCTACTGTCCCTCGAGGACGTTTTTTATCGGCACTGCTGAGTAGGTGATGTCCGAAAAGACAGCCGTGCAGCCTTCTCCGACCGGGGATTGCGAAAAGAACCCGATCTCGAGGTCCAACTGCTGCCCCAAGGTGAACGATCGTATCATGTCCCAAGCTCGTCCATCTCGAGAGGCGAAGAAGAAGATCGCCTTCCCGATCTTTGCCAGGCGGAGATAGACGTCGTCGCCGGGTATCACCATCGAGTTGCAGTCATCGGAGATCTTGCGGGTAACGACAGAGACGATCATCGGCTCCTTTTTCACCGAAAACTCGAAGCAGAATTTGCCCCACAACTCGTCGTTGGCTCGGACGACAAGCCCTCCGGCGTCCCAGCTGGCCTTAAAACGCACCGACACTCTGGCAGTCAAGACGAACTGCTCTTCCGCCTTGAACAGAAGCAGGGGCAGGTTGTCCTCGATGCGTTCCCGCATCGGGTTGACGAACCAATTTGTCTTTCTCCCTGACACAATCGTCAATTCGTCGGTTGGGCTGAGAGCCCAGTCAATGGGGTAGTTTCTCCAATGAAGGGGGGCAGGTATAGCCTTCAAAGTAGGCGTGCCCGTCGCCCGCGCGTTGGAGGCGCCTCCGGCTACCTTGTCGAAGGCCGAGAAGGCGTTCATTATGCAGAGCAAACCAATCACGAGAAGCTTCGGCATAGCCGTGTTTCCTTTCCGCGTTCCGCCAGCCGAAGTCCCTCGCGCGTCCTCGTAGGCCCGGGTGGCGGATTCAGGCCGGTTTGACCGGGCAAGCTTACAGAGAAGAAGACAGCCAGACCTGTTTTTACGCTTGAGATGTTTTGTAGAAAACGCCTCCCCACGGCTCCACGATTGCACCCGCACATGCTCGTTGGAGAGTAAGTTTCGGAAAGCTTACCGTGTCAGAACCGTAACACTCCGTGGGCGCGGAGTAGGAAGACCGCTTTGGGAAAGAGGTGAATGTCCCTGAATTCACTTGCCATAGTGCAAGCGACCAGGACCTGTCATTCTCCCGAGCGCGTTCAGATTAGCTGTCGAAAAAGTGGACCGCCCGGCGGGACCCGGCAAAAATCGCGCCGGATGCGAAATCGCAAGGAGCCGCGCACGGCAGCGAGCCAGGCGAGCGAGTAAGCGGACCACCCAACATGCGACACTGCCCTCAGTAGGTCCGGTTTCCAACCGGACCGGTCCGGTTGGAAACCGGACCTACTGGCCCGTGCGCTCCCAACAGTCTGGGGCCCGCGCGCTCCGCTTCGCTCCACTTGCGGTTCTGACAGAGCGGTTCGGGCCAAACGACGGAAATCCTCCCCACTCTCATGCTGTTCAACCAGCAGTACTGGCACATCCGAAACCTGGAGCTGGTGGGCGGCACTCCCTGGGGACTCTACATAAGCGGGGACAAAGGTGGTCGGTGGCCGTGCCTAAAGTGTTCATTTTTATGATTTTTTCTAAAAAATAAATACTCTAGACACGGCCGCGAACCTTTTAAAACCCGCAGGGAGGCGTGATACTGGAGGGAAGAGCATGAGTGAACACAATCACGTATGGCCCGGAGGCCCACCCGCGGTCGGTCAGCGCGCAGAGCGGACGCGGGAAGTCTCGCCACGTGATATCGAACTGTTCACGGCCATCTCCGGCGATCGCAATCCACTGCACTACGACGAAGAGGTCGCGCGGGCGACGAGCTTCGGTGGGATCATTGTCCAAGGTGGTATTACATCGGCGATCCTGAACGCCGTCGTCGCCGAAGATCTTCCAGGGCCGGGCACCGTGTTTCTCCATGTGGATTGGAGCTTTAAGGCGCCCGTGCGACCTGGGGACAAGATCAGGGGCGTCGTCGAAATTCTCAGAGTCCGCACCGACAAACCGATTACAGAAGTCAAGACGACCGTGATACGCGATGATGGGACGGTAGCCCTCGAAGGAAAGGCGCTTTGTTACACGATGCCTTTGTCGCGCGCCGGTGACTGATCGATGCTTTACGGGCTCCTGACTGCCTTGACGCTGCTCGCCTTTGCCGCAAATTCCCTCCTCTGTCGCATGGCGTTGGGCGCCCACCTGATCGATCCCGTATCCTTTTCTACGCTTCGGCTCGCAAGCGGGGCCCTCATTCTTGCTCCGATAGCGGGGTTTGTGGGTAGGTCGACAGCAGCCGCGCCAGGAGCCGCGAAGCGGACAGGATGCTGGGGTTCCGGATCCTGGGGCTCCAGCCTGGCGTTGTTTGTGTATGCCCTCGCGTTTTCTCTTGCCTATATCTCACTCGACACGGGGATGGGCGCGCTGATTCTCTTCGGGACGGTGCAGGCGACGATGATAGGCCTGGGACTGAAATCAGGCGAGCAGCCGCATCCGGTCCAGTGGCTCGGACTCGTCGCGGCGCTCGGCGGACTTATGTATCTTGTCTTTCCCGGGATCACGGCGCCGCATCCGCTCGGCGCCCTTCTGATGTTTATCTCGGGAATCGCCTGGGGTGTCTACTCGGTCCGAGGCAAGAGGGCCGCGTCACCTATCGCGTCGACAGCGGCCAATTTTGTCCGTGCCGTACCGATGGCAGCCGTGGCGAGCGCGCTTGCGCTTTCATCGGCTCAAGCTCAACAGACTGGAATCATCATCGCGGTCGTATCCGGGAGTGTCACTTCCGGACTTGGATATGTCCTCTGGTACAGGGCTCTACGAGGTCTCACAACGACACAGGCGGCCATCGTGCAACTCCTGGCGCCGATTCTCGCGGCCTTCGGAGGTATCGCATTTCTTGGCGAGCGGGTGTCTGCAAGGCTGGTCATGTCAAGCGCGCTGATTCTTGGAGGGGTAGCGATGGCAGCCTTGAGCAGCCCCTCAAGAAAGCGGATGTCTGACTCTCTTGGTCAGCTCTGAACACGGCGGAGCATTTCTCGAATGATGAGAACGTCTTGACGGTCCTGTGGCCGGCCCGCGGCCTCCTTTGAGCGAACAATATCCTGCAACGAAGCCACCTTCAGCTCAATACCGTAGACTTCGAACCGAACCGCCCCCTGCAGGAGATCATCGTACCCCTGGGTACCAGACGGAATGAAGGCGATATCAATCCGGCCGGCAGAAGTGACCAGGTTCAGTAATTCGACCCGGGCCAGCATCCGCTCGCTGCAGTCAAAAGGGAGCCCTTCGGGCACTGCCTCGGTGAAGATGCGCGCCTCCAACTCGCGCAGTGCGGCAGCCAAACGCCGCACATTGTCAGGATCCCGGGAAGGGGTGATGTCGGCGTCAGCAGTGAGCCGGGGAAAGCCTTGAAGACGCGCGGCCAAGGCGCCGATGAGCACGAACTGCACCCCGTGCTTGGCCAGAACTCTTATGATGCGCTCGGGATTCAGTGGCGCCGGCTCAGGCATGGTGCACCGCTGCGAGGAACGCATTGACGTTGCGCACCTCGTCCAGACGCTCCTCCGGCGTGAGACTGAGGATGCGTGCGACATCCGCGAGCATGTGCGAATCAGAGGCGGTGGCCGGAGTCAATTGGCAATTGAGCTCGAACCCTGCCGCCCGGATCAGCTCCAAAAGGGTTTCCCAAGTGGGACTGGTCTGGTTCCGCTCAATTCTGGCTACAACCGACTGAGCCGTACCCGCGCACCTGGCGAGTTCCCGCTGCGTCAGGCCTGCCCGCTTGCGTGCT
>CAYQYP010000056.1:0-12173 GCA_964421755.1 uncultured Acidobacteriota bacterium | reverse complement strand
AAGCCCTGAAAGGGGCGGGAGAGAAAGCACTCCGCTCCAGGGGCCTCAATCCCACACGTAGCGTTCATCGTACGCGACCTGGTACTTCTGCAGGAATCGTCGGTATTCGTCTTGGAAAGTTCTCCTCCGGTGGTGTTCGGTCTGCTTGGAGATGTACGCAGTTACCCGGGGCACTTCAGATTGGGATACAGAGAAACCGCCATAACCGGCTTGCCAGTGGAAGTCACGGAAGCGGGGGCCAAGCGTCTTCAGCCATTTAGAAGGACCCGTTTTGACATGCTCGACCGCTTTGCACAAAGCAAGATTCTTGGACAGGGCGAATCATGAATGGACGTGGTCAGTGGCGCTGCCGATCTTCAACGAATGCGAGTCGATCTCGTCAAATATTCCGGCAAGGTAGTCATGAAGCCTTTCGGAAATCTCGGGGTGAAGCACCGGGGCTCGGTCCTTGGTACTGAAAACCAGATGAACATACAGTTGTGACAATGACTGTGACATGGTCCCGTCGCTCCTCCGTGCAGGCATCTGACGCCCCTTCAGGGCTCTGCTCTACGACCCGTCTGAAACCCGGGGCTACGCAAAAAGCGCTCCGCCCCGGGCTATTATGTCTCGGCCTTTCAGGCCGAAGAATGTAAAAACTCCAGAGCGCGGACGTCTCGTCCGCGCTAGTTTTTACATTCCTATTGCGTCAGACTCGGAAGTCGATTTACTGGACTCTGCCCATCCGGGTCGTCGAGCAGAACAGAACCGCAAACGGAGCGTTGTTCGCGAAGTGCGCGGATTGTCATCGGAAGCAACCAGCCCCGGGCCAGGCGCTGCTTACGGCTACAATCCGCGCACTTCGCGAAAAGCGCTCCGTTTGCGGTTCTGTACCCCTCGGCAGCGGCGCCCTGAGGGCGGCTGCATCGTGCCCCCGAGCGCGATCAGGGTGTCCGACCTGAAGTCGGATCTACGAAGGACAGACAGTCGCATGACTTGCCCTCCCGGGTTTACACTGGAGAAAAGACGAGGCCACCAATGAGGTATTCGCTACTCTGTCTTTTCCTTGTGCTCTGTCTCGTTCTGCCAGCTGCCTGGGCGCAGACCGCCGGTGAACCGTCCCCCTCCGCGCAGGCCAAGACAAAAGTCCTTGGATTCCTGCTGACAGGACTTTCGCGGGAAACGACGATACCCGACCGTGCAGACCGAAACAACACCGCACAGCCCCATGTCTTTCCAGGCGGGGAATATCCTTACCGGGGCGAGTTCGGCACTGAACCAAAGGCCGGGACCGACTACCGGGATTACTACCCTCCGCATGGCCACCGCGTCGACCCCGCACGGGATCCAGAATGGAGAGACACGAACTTTGGACGTCAACAGAAGCCGGCCGAGAGGGTCGAGGTCAGGGTCAGACCGGTAGCCGCGTTGATGCTGCGCAACGACAGCGCCAAAACCATCAAGTCAGTGGAGTGGGAATTCACCTACCCTCAGATCAAAAAGGGCAAGAAGCTGATTCACTACCAGGCAAACAGCCGCCTCCGAATCCCGCCGAATCAAACGGCAACTCTCGTCAATCCATTTCCGAAGGACAAGTGCGAGCTCAGGTCGGAAATGATCAACGGCGCACCGTACGTAACTAGGGTGTGCAAAGGCGTGAACACGGGCACCTACCGGCTGCAGACACGAATCAACCGGGTCAGGTACACGGACGGGACAGTGGAAGAACATGCGGACTGGAAGGTGGCCACACAAATCGGGCGTCCCTCGATGTTCGAACCCGACGTCTCTATCTTCTTCTTTTGCCTGCCGGGAGGCGGCTGGTAGCTGAGTCACCCGCCGCTCATGTCGGGCTCGTCGTCCGCGAGCAATCGCTCCATCTGTTCTTCGCCCGCAACGGCCTCGTTCAGCAATGCCACGACGAGCCGATCCGTCACCGGATCTACTTCTCTGGCCGCCGCGTGGAGCTCCGAGTAAGTGGAATCATCACCCGGCAGGGCAAAAGACGGCACGGCTGGTTCAACCAAAAAGCGCTAGACTTGTCGGTCAGGGAGGGTGGATGAAAATCAATCGGCGAGACATTATGAAGTCCTCGGTCGTAGGATTCGCAGGTGGGGCGGCCGTCAGCTTTGGTGATTTCGTCAGGCCATCGTCGCTCGACGAAAAACAGCCGGAGGCAAGAGGGGCGCAAAGACTGAGCCTCGAGCAGCTGCGCGCCTGGGAAGCTCTGGGCTTTGGAATGTTCATTCACTTCGGCATGAGCACTTTCGATGCGGACGAGTTCTCCAAGGGGGACAAGCCCTCTTCGCACTACTCACCCGACCGGCTCGACGTGGGCCAGTGGCTCAGCGTCGCCCGCGATTCAGGGATGAAGTACGCCGTCCTGACGACCAAACACGTCTCGGGTCATTGCCTCTGGCCTTCAAAGCTTACCGACTACCATGTGGGCACAAGTGGAAACCGCACCGACGTGGTCGGAGCCTTTGTCAAAGCCTGTGAGCAGCGAGGAGTGCTGCCCGGCTTCTACTACTGCTCCTGGGACAATCACCACCTGTTCGGTTCCCTCACTCCCACACTGACCAAGTGGGGTCAGGCTTTCACCACCTCCGAGTACCAGGAGTTTCAATGGAAGCAGCTTGAGGAGCTCCTGACGCAATACGGCCGGATCGCCGAAGTCTGGATCGACATTCCAGGCGTCCTTCCGCGCGACTACAGAAACAAGCTGTACCGGAAGATCGCCGAGTGGCAGCCGGAAACCGTCATCATGATGAACCACGGGATCGGTGACGGGTCCGAGTTCAACGTGAACTACGCCTGGCCGACCGACCTGATTGCGATCGAGAGATTCCTTCCCAACAGCCACACCAAGCACACGCGATGGCGCACCATCGAGGGCAAAAACTACTACCTGCCCGGAGAGGTGTGCGACCCGATCGGCGCCGAGTGGTTTCATGTCGACAAGGATGTTCCGCGCAGCGATGCAGAACTGCTCGGCATGTATCTCGTTACCCGCTCACGCCACGCGAACCTGTTGCTGAATGTCCCGGCGGACCGCCACGGCCTGATCCCGGCTATGTATGTGCAGTCTCTTGCACGGCTGGAAAAAAACATCGGCAAGCTCGATATGCGGATCTAGCGGTTTTACGCGGCGGTTCACATTAACATTAACGTGACTCAAGCGGCAAGAGCGGTGGGCCGCTTACTCTGGCCGCTTCGCTCGCTTCGTGCGCGGCTCCTTTGATCGCGATTACGCGCCTCACTCGTGGCGCAAGGCCCGGATCGGATCGACTCGCGACGCTCGATTGGCGGGCAGGAACCCGGAAACGGCGGCGGTAGCGCACAGTATGATCACCGTCGCAGCGATTGTCGCCCGATCGTACGCGGTGACCCCGAAGAGGGTGCTTGCAGCCAGGCGCGAGAATGCAAGCGCAACAGGCAGCCCGGCCACGAGGCCGATGCCCGCAACCAGCAGTGATTCACGCAGAATCATCCAGACCACTGCCATCCTGCGCGCGCCGAGCGCCATTCGGATGCCGATCTCCCCAGTGCGCTGCGTGACGGCATAGGAGAGAGTTCCATAGATTCCGATGGCGACCAGCAGGACTGCCAGCGCGCCGAAGAAGCTCGATAAGTGCGCCAGCATTCTCTCCTGGCCCAGCGCCTGTTCGATCTGCTGGCGTTGTGTTCTCACGTTGAACAAGGGCAGGTTCGGATCGACATCACGAATGGCGTCGCTGACCGACGCGGCCAGCGCACCCTGGGCAACAGCGGCACGCACCGCGAAACACATTCGACGTGTTCGCTCCCACGTCGCACCGTACGATATGTAAACGGTCCGTGGCGGCGCGCCGCGCATCTCGTGATATTTGGCATCTTCGGCGACTCCGACAATCTCATAAGCCTGCTGAGGTATGAACTTCTGACCGACCGAAATGCGGTGCCCGATCGGGTTCTCGTTCGGAAAGTAGGCTCGGGCCCAGGATTGGTTGACCACTGCCGTCGGGTGCCCTGTCTGTGTGTCGTGCGAAGTTACGCCCCGGCCGAGCAGCACTCGCATTCCCATGGTTTCGAAGAAGCGTGGGCCTACCCGGTTGTAGTACACCTCGTCCGGCTGGCCGGGAGGGGTGAGAGCGCCGCGATCCGTAGCGCCGGGCGAGGTGTTGCGATCCCCCGAGAGCAGGGCAACCTGCGAAAAGGTCACCGAGCGGACGCCTGGCAGTCTCTGGATCCGTTCGAGGAGCTGGTTATGCAGAGCAATGCCTCGTGCCCCGCTATAGCCGCTACGTTCGGGATCGACTTCGAACAACAACAGATTCTGCCGCTCAAATCCGAGTTTCTGGGCGTCCAGGTTTCGGAACGTGCGCAGGAATAGACCAGCGCCGAAAAGCAGGACGACCGACAGGGCTACCTGTGAGGCGACCAGCGTCCGCGTCAGACCTCTCCGGGGGGTCGTGGAGGAGGCGACCTCGGTCAACTGGCGTGCGAGATCCGTGCGGGCACTCCGATAAGCGGGCGCCAGTCCGAAAAGCACACCTGTCGCAAGCGAAACGACCGCGGCGAACGCCAGGACGGTCACGTCCGGGCTCACGTTGAGCGGGGTAGTATGCCTGGTGCCGATGATCAATCGCAACAGCACCGAGCCTCCCCAGAGAGCGAAGAGCAGGCCGAGCGCTCCGCCACAGAGCGAGAGGAGGACGCTTTCCGTAAGCAGTTGCCCGATAATCCGGGCACGCGAAGCGCCGATAGCCAGCCGCACCCCGATTTCCTTTTGCCGCGACTTCGCACGCGCGACCAGGAGCGTGGCCACGTTCGCACAGGCGATGAGAAGCACCAGCGCCGCCGTGATCATGAGAATGCGAAGTGGTACCGAAAACTGCCTTCGGAGGAGCTCGAAGACCGGGCTGGCGTCCGACACCGCCAGCGTCGGCAAGTTCGGGGGGACCTTGTCCAAACCCGCAGTGATACTCTGTCGGAACAGGTACTGCGTTTCAGACAACAGCTGCGACCGGGTGACGCCCGGCTTCAGTCGGCCTCCAATGGCGCACCACCAGTATCGCCGGTCCGCAAAAGCCGACTCGTTTGACGCAGCACGTGAGCCCCATGGCCTCAGGGCAGGCATTGGACGCAACGGAAACCAGAGGTCGGGCACCGTGCCGTGCAGGCCGCTGAACTCGGGCGGAGCGACGCCGATGATCGAAAACGGCACGCCGTTGACTGTTACGCTTCTACCAACCGCTGAAGTTTCGCCGCCGAATTCGCGTAGCCAGAACCGATGACTGATGACGGCCACGTTCGGAGACCCGGCGGTGAGGTCGCTATCTGCAATAGCACGCCCACAGACAGGTGTCAGGCCCAGCAGGGAGAAATACTCGCCGGTCACCATCTCCCCGTCGGCCGTCAGCGGCCGTCCGCCAATGTCGACCGTCAAACCGTTGCCCTCCGTTCCCGACGAAACGAAGACGAATACGCCGGCCAGCATTCGCGCATGGTCCCGAAAAGCCTCATAGGTGGCGTACGGGAGGGAGGTATTCCCGTAGCCGCTGGACAGGCGTCGAACCGCACTGAGGTCTCCATCCGGATGGACATAATGGAAAAAAACCAGCTGCTCGGGATGGCTGACGGGGAGCGAGCGAAGCATTACCGCGTTGAACAAACTGAAGATCGCGGTGTTCGCGCCGATACCCAGGGCCAGGCAAAGCACTGCCACCGCCGTAAAAACCGGGTTCCTCCGCATGCCGCGAAGTGCGTAGCGGATGTCCCGCCGGAGTGCGGCGAACGCCGGCAAACCGCGTTGATCGCGGTAGCTCTCTTTGGTCGCTTCCACGCCGCCGAAGGTGACCAGAGCGGCTCGACGCGCCTCGACCGCTGACATCCCGCGTCGAACGTTTTCCTCTGTGAGCATGCGGATGTGCGACTCCAGCTCCTCAGCCAGGTCCGCCTCTCGTCGCTGGCCCACCAGACTACCGGCAAAGCGGTTCCAGGCGCGTCGAAGCGTTTTCATTCGGACCCACTTTCGAGCGCAAGAAAACGGGCGATGATTTCCGTCGTCTGCTCCCAGTGGAGCTTCTCGGCCTGCAGTGCCTTTTTGCCCGCCCGGGTCAGCCGGTAGAACCTGGCCCTGCGGTTGTTCTCCGAAACGCCCCACTCCGAAGTAATCGACCCTTCCTGCTCCAGCTTGAGCAGCACAGGGTAGAGTGTTCCGTGATTCACCGAAAGGAGGTCCTGGCTGATCTGCTCGATACGGCAGGCGATGCCGTAACCATGCTGAGGCCCCAGGACATCAAGCGTCTTGAGCACCATGATCGCCAGGGTGCCCTGCCAGACTTCGTTTTTCTCTTTCATGCCACTCCGCTCTGTTGGGATTCCCACAAGAGCGTAGCACAGGCTGGACGAGATCGCAATTCCTTGTTAGCGGTGCTTTTCAGGTGCGATCGCGCAATGTCTTCAGGGCGCCGCCCCAGGCAATCACCTGGTCAAACATTGTGTTGAGGGACCGCTCATGGCGGGCGGCCGGCTTGAAAGTGGTCATGTTTTCGAAGTCGGTGAAGAGGGAAAGCGCGACCTGTGCGCGTACGTCGGCTACCTGCAGTTCGCCCATGACCAGGCGCAGCTGTTCCACCGCCCGCGTTCCGCCGGCGCTGCCGTACCCCACGAATCCGGCCGCCTTGTTGTTCCATTCCTTGTACAGGAAGTCGATCGCGTTCTTCAAAGCGCCGGACGTCCCATGGTTGTACTCCGGCGTAACGAAGACAAACGCGTCAAAGGTGTCGATCTTCGCGGCCCACGCTTTGGTGTGCTCTTGGCTGTACCGGCCCATCGATGGCGGAACCGGCTCATCGAGGAGAGGCAGGTTGAAATCTTTGATGTCGATAAGTTCGAACTCGGCATCGGATCGCGTCTTCGCGAGCTCGTAAACCCACTTGGCTACGGCCTCGCCGTTACGGCCGGGGCGCGTGCTTCCCAGAATGATGGCTACCTTGATCATGTTGTGATGTCTCCCTGCTGACTTAAGCGGCCTGGCGGCGCTCACGGGTACAATCCGCGCACTCCGTGGCGTTGGCCATCGGCTGCATCGCGCTCCGGAGGTCAGTGAAGTCCGGATTGCAGGTCTACGGCTGCGCCAATTGGGTCGTCGAGCGGCACGGAACCGCAGCGTTTTCTGCGGAGTGCGCGGATTCTCACCGAAGCAACCAACTCCGATTATCGCCTGTTCCTGTGTCGATCTCCATACCGCCTCGACGCGGACGATCACCGATTTGACTTGCACCGGCCGACGCCCGTAGCTTGATTTTAAGACAGCAGCTCCTCCGGAAAACCTCGACTCTATCCTTTTGGCGGAGAAAGGGATGAAAACCACAACTCCTGTTGGCTTCAGTCGAAACTGCATTTCTGGCTGCACAACCTCGGGTTGCCGGTGATGCTTGCCGGCCTGGTTTGGAATCAGTACAGCAGCAGCCCAGCACTCGAGGCGATAATCGGCATCGGCTCAGCGCTGGTCCTGATCGCACTGCTGCTATTTACCATCAACGTTTTTCTGAATTGCGGGACTCCGCGTCGCGCGGAGTCCTGAGAGTTCGTCGGTCGGTTCTACTGCTTCACCAATTCCACGCGCCGGTTCTGGCTGCGGCCGAGTTCTGTGTCGTTTGACGCGACCGGCTTGGAGGCTCCGAATCCCGCCGCTTTGAGGCGACCGGCGGGAACACCGGCGGCGGTCAGAAAATCGATGACGGACTGCGCCCGTTCTTCGGAAAGCGTCTGGTTGCGAGCCGTTGTCCCGGTTGCATCCGTGTGCCCTTCCACGGTCATCTGCCAATCCGGTTTGGCCTTTAGCACGCCCGCGATTCGATCGAGGGTCGGTTTTGATTCAGGCTGAATGACAGCCGAATTCGTGTCGAAATTGATCCCATAGATACGAGCCCGGCCGACGGCCTCCAGGTCCTTGGTGAGGTCTTCGGCGGCCCCACCGGACCAATGCGGGCAGGTGCCGACGTCATTGCTCGTCTTTTTCCCGTTCCAGACTCCTCCCTGCGCGTCGGTGTTGCCCTCGTTCCACCAGAGCCCGAACAACTGCTTCGCATCCGGGGAGAGAACCATAATGGCGGGGCCGCGTTTCTCGCCCTCACTCCAGTTGAATTTGAGTACGCGTCCCTCGATCCCGCCGGTCAGCCGACCCTCGGCGTATTCGTAACAGCCGGTGAGCGAGGTTCCCTCCTGCCGGATGTGGAAGTCGTTGTAGTTGGTGTCGTAGGTCCCCGAGATGTTCTCGACCGGGGTCCTGGTCAGCTGTCTGCCTGTCGCGCGGAAATCCATGAGCTCAATATAATCGGGCGCCCCGTGATTGTTCTTGACCGTCAGTCTCACCCAGCGGCCCGGGACTTCCGCCTGAGCCGGGAATGACTGGTTGTTTACCTTGTCCTTGATGCTGACGGTACCGATCGTCTTGAAGCCGGCCCTCGGACCCGTGTCGGACATCTCGACCAGGATGTCTTTCGCGCCGCGGCTGGTACCGTCTGTTGACCCGGTGTCGAAAGTTAACGTGTTGAGCACCGTCTGCTCGGGCAAAGCGATGACGATCACCTGCGGGGCTGTCACGCCTTCCGGCGTCGCCCACCCGGTTTTCGGTTTTTCGTCCAAGATCCAGAATGCCGACCATGATTCGCCGTACTCGGCCGGTTTCTCGACGAGGAGTGCGCCCGCCGAAAAGGAGACGAGACTCGGTTGTGGGGCCGCCGGGGCGGGCTTGGGCGCCGCCTTTGGGGCTGTTTTGGCCGCCGGTTGCTTCTGCGCCTGTGCCGCACCGCTAGCGCCTCCGAAGAGAACCGAAACTGCTGCAAAAGAGACGATGATCGAGAACCAACGCTTTCTCACAAGAACCTCCACGGAAGGGCCGGACCGGACTGCGCAAAACGTGCTTTCAGCGCCTGCCCGGACAGCTGTGATCGCCCCGGAGTATAGCCCCGCCACCGCCCGCCCGCAACGTTGGGTTCTCGTGCAGCTGCCCGTCAGGTAATCCCCAACCTTCGAGCTGTGAGCAACAAAGGAGTTGCCCGAAGTGGCGGGTATATGATGGGGAAAGGAGAACCAGCATGACATCGAAAATACCACGCCGCCAGTTCATCACTGCTACCGCAGCAGCAGGCCTGGCCACCACGAGCCGCATGACCGCCGCCTCCTACAGCCGGGTGGCAGGAGCCAATGACCGGATAAACATCGGCTTCATCGGATGTGGCTCCAGAGGCTCCGGGCACCGGAACATGGTCGCAATGTCAGTCGCCGACAGGAACCTGGGGGTGGTTGCGGTCTGCGATATCTGGTCCGTGAATCGGGACAAGGCCGCCGCTGATTGCAGGAAGCGCTTCAAGACTGATGTAAAAACGTTCAAGTACTCCGAACAAATGCTCGAACTGCCGGAGCTTGATGCGGTCATGATCGCTACCGGCGATCACCAGCATGGGCGCATCCTTGCGGAGGTTGTCAAGGCCGGCAAGGATTGTTACGTAGAGAAACCGATGGCCCTCGATGTGGACGAAGCCAAGCTTGCCCGGGGGGCCGTGCTTGAGTCCGGACGGGTAGTCCAGAACGGGGTTCAGTGGCTGAGCGATCCTTACCAAATCAAAGTCCGGGAGCTCATCCAGTCAGGAAAACTAGGGCATGTGACTAAGATCGAGCAGGTCTGGGGAGACAACAATCACCGCTGGCACGATCCCAAGGATCCGGACGTGGCAGCCATCAAGGAAAAGGACACCGACTGGAAGCGCTGGCTTCTCGGTAAGCCCGACCGTCCATTTAACCCTTGGATGTACTTCGAGTTTCGCATCTTCCGTGATTTCTCCGGGGGTATCTCCAGCCAGTGGATGAGCCACGGAATCGACCTCGTCAACTTCTACATGGGCACGTCTTTCCCGGACAGCATGGTCGCAAGCGGAGGCATTTTCCACTGGCATGACATCCGGGAAAACCCGGATACCTTTCAGGCTCTCGCGACTTACAACGATCCGCAATTCATGTACTCGTATTCCTCCACTTATGCTAACCGTTTCGGCGATTACACCTGCATTCGGGGGAGCGATGCCACGCTTTACGCGCAGGGAGGCGAGGGAAGCCCTCGTTGGTTCCTTATCCCAGAAGCCAACAACAAGCCGATCGACATGTTTGGCGGGTTTGCGGAACTCGTCAAGAGCGGACGCGCCAAACTTATCACCGTGGATGGCAACGATCAGCTGCCTCCAACCGGCCAAAGCGACGACAGCAAGTATCACCTCGATAACTGGATCGACTGCATGCGCCGCAGAGATACTGCGACGAACGGGAACATCGGCACAGGTTTCTCTCACTCCATAGGCGCGGCGATGGCCACTCAAGCGTACCGCGCGGGAACCAGGTTGTACTGGGACCGGCGCACCGAGGCGATCGTGGACCGTCCCGCTTCTCGTTCCTGATACCTGTATCGACGCGCCCGCCCGTGAATGAGCCGCCGAATCGGCGCGGTAAGATGGATTGTGGTCGAAATAATTTGGCTGGCCCGTCACGGAAGCAGGCTCGATTTTGTGGACCCGGAATGGCACAAAACGGCGGAGCGCCCGAATGATCCGCCGATCTCCGCCGATGGTCTTGGACAGGCAGCTCAACTTGGTGCCCGGTTACGGCAAGAGAACATTTCACACATCTTCTCTTCCCCGTTTCTCCGATGCCTGATGACGGCCGACATTGCGGCTCGCGAGATAGGCAGGAGCCTCAAAGTGGAGTCTGGATTTTCCGAATGGCTCAACGCTGATTGGTTTCCCCAACGGCCGGTTCTGCTTCGACGAGACGAGATGGAGCAACAGTTCCCGAGCATTGACAGAACCTACTCCTCCCGTGTCCAACCATCTTACCCGGAATCCGGCGATGCGGTGCTGGAGCGGACGGGAACGGCGATTTCGGAAGTCGCGCGTGAATACGACGGCGTTGTCCTGGTTGTCGGTCACGGAGCAACGGTTTACGGCTCGCTCCTGCGGCTCCTCGGGTTGACCTTTGACGAGACGTCGAGAATCCTCGGAGAAGTGCATTATTGCTGTCTCTGTAAACTGTCCCGTCAGGATGGCGGGTGGCACCTCGACCTGGCGGCCGACGTCTCTCACCTCGAGATCCGTTCAGGCGGCGACCGGTTTCACTGACATGCAACACTCTTCCAGCAGCCGGATTTATCAGGAAGACCTGGCCTACATTCACGACGCAGGATTCGGAGACCTGGCGCGGGGGGCCGCTCCTGCAATCATCGACACGCTGCGATCAAGCGGTCTGACCCACGGCACCGTTGTCGAGCTCGGCTGTGGCAGCGGGATCCTGCTCGCGAGTCTCTTGAAGGCGGGCTATCGGGTGGTCGGCATTGACTCTTCTGAGCAAATGCTCGAGCTGGCCCGGGCGAAAGCGCCAACAGCGGATCTCAGATGCGAGTCTGTGTACGATTCCGCTCTCCCGCCATGCCTTGCGGTGGTCGCTACTGGTGAAGCGCTGAACTATGAAACACCCGGACAGTCGAATTTGGACCGGCTTTCAAGCCTGGTCACCCGGGTCTTCGGCGCCCTGCAAAACGGAGGTATCTTCCTGTTTGATGCAATCCTTCGGCCGCCCGACACCGCCACTCAGTACAAGACGTGGAGAACCGGCGCCGACTGGGCGGTGCTCATCGAGGCCAGGCAGTCAGACCCGGACCTTATCGAGAAACAAATCATCACTTTTCGAAGAGCGGGAAACAACTATCGTCGGAACGAGGAGACACATTTCGTTCGGCTGTTCCGACGCGAAGCCGTCGAGCAACTCCTGATCGACTCGGGCTTCTCGGTGGAGATTCGCGCCGGTTACGGCACGGATAGACTGCTCCCCGGCAGGCGGCTCTTCGAAGCTCGCAGACCTCGCTGAGTCTCCTCAGTTCCCTTGGTAGTAGTCTATCGCTATGCGATGGCTCCTAGATGACCGAGAGAGCGATCGTTGGGTTGAAAACGGAAGTAGGAGGTATCTGTGGACCTTTAATCAGGTGGTCGGGGCAATCGACTACGTGCTGAATGGTCAGAGTGCCCCAATGGAGGTGTTTCCTTCCTCAGTGGAAGAGGCGGTCGAGATTCTGCGAAGCTCCCTCAGAAAAAAGGTGGGGTAGCAGGGAGCCGGGGCGTCTCCTAAGTCGTGCACCCCTACCTGGCTCTCGGCGGCGGGAA
>CAYQYP010000055.1:0-5457 GCA_964421755.1 uncultured Acidobacteriota bacterium | reverse complement strand
GGTGGTCCGCTACTCTCGCTCGCTTCGCTCGCTCTCGAGGCTGTCGAGAAAGTTCTAAGGCCTGAAAAGGCCGGCACATATTAGCCCAGGGCGAAGCGCTTTGTGCGCAGCCCTGGGTCTAAGGTATAAGGCGGAGACAAGCCCTGAAAGGGCGCAAGAACCGCAACATTATCAGGATCTTACGCCCTTACAGGGCTTCGCGGTCGAGACCGTGTTGACCCAGGGCTACGCGAAAAGCACGCTTAGCCCTGGGCTATTATGTGCCGGCCTTTCAGGCCTTAAGAACTTATTCGACGCCCTCTTTCGTGCGCGGCTCCATTCGATCGCGCCCTCCGCACGAGATGAGCCCATAGCAAGTCCGTCAATACCTGTAGGCCGAACGCACTTCTCCGACCTGATGCAACCCCTCTCTCGTGCGCGGCTCCTTACGATTTTCGCGTGCCGCGCGATTCCTGCCAAGTCCCGCCGGTCGGTCCACTTATTTCGGCAGCCTCGGGACGTCCGCGCTCCGGGACGACATGACAATTTGTCAGGAACACGACCCCTCGGATCCCCATCGACACAACAAAATCCAGACCAGCCAATCACTTAAAGAATTGGCTCGCCGCTTGCTAAGGCTTCGCCACGGAGGCGCACGATGAGATGGCTTTCGGCTGATTCGATGATTCCAGAGGTGCTCGTGTGTGGATCTCGTGACTTGGACCTTCGGGAGTTCAGGTCTCTGATTTCCCGCCAGGGCTACGATGTTCAAACGGCCGTCAATCCCGTCAACGCCATTCGCAGGGCACGCGTGTCTGGCTTCAGGGCGGTCATCCTTCTGCTTGAGAGTGGCGATCCTGATTGGCTGGAATCAATTCCGGTACTTAACGACCTCTTCCCCGCTCTACCGATCATCGTTGTCGCCGACCAGGACTGCCTGGAAACCGAGCGGAGAGCGCGAGAGGGAAAGATCTTTTACTACCTCCTGAGACCGGTCGACCTGCCTGAAGTCAGGGCAGTGCTCAAGGACGCAGTCGCCCACGCATGCTAGCCGGAAGAGAGGATCAGCTTATGCGATCAACCAATGAGACGTCATCAAGGCGCCGCTTTGTAAACTACCTGCTCCAAACGAGTATCGGGGCTGTCGCTGTCTCTGTCTTCTACCCGGTACTGAGTTTCCTGACTCCGCCCCGAATTGCGGAATCCGCTGAAGCAACTGTAGTTGCGGGCAAAATCACCGAAATCGCCCCTAACACCGGCAAGATCTTCAAATTCGGGTCGAAGGCCGGCCTGTTGATCCGAACCCCGTCGGGAGAGCTGAAGGCCTTTTCCGCAACTTGTACGCATCTGGATTGCACGGTTCAGTACCGGGGCGACCTGCAGGGAATCTGGTGCGCTTGCCATGACGGCCATTACGACCTGAACGGCAGGAACGTGGCCGGTCCTCCGCCCCGACCGCTTGACCAGTACGTCGTGAACCTGCGAGGGGACGAAATCATTGTCTCGCGAGGGTAAGGGAATGAAGGCAACCGAAGAACGCCAAGAGGGGTCAGTCCAAGGGCCGGGACAAGCGGAATCAGGGGGCGTTGGAGACTGGCTGCGCGGACGGCTCGGATTTGCCTCCGTCGAGGCCCTGGTCGCCAAGAAGACCGTCCCGCTTCATAGACACTCGATCTGGTACTACCTGGGAGGCATGACGCTCTTTCTGTTCACGATCCAGGTAGTGACCGGCATCCTGCTCCTGCTTTACTACCGCCCCAGCGCGGAAGAAGCATTCGAGAGCGTGCAGTTCATCATGACCGACGTATCGTTCGGTTGGCTGGTGAGGTCGATCCACAGCTGGTCGGCGAACCTGATGATAGCGACGCTGTTCGTGCACATGTTCACCGTCTATTTCCTGAAGGCCTACCGGAAGCCCCGGGAGTGCACTTGGGTCACCGGTGTGCTGTTGCTGTTCCTCTCACTCGCCTTCGGATTCAGCGGCTACCTCCTGCCATGGAACAGCCTGGCTTTCTTTGCGACCCGGGTGGGCACCGAGATCCCCCGAGTCATTCCGGGCGTAGGCGAATTTTTCATGCGCTTCCTGCGGGGAGGCGACGAAGTCACCGGGGCAACCCTCACCCGATTCTTCGGATTCCACGTCGCGATACTGCCGGCGGTGACCACGGTGGTTCTGGGCATCCACATCTGGCTGGTTCAATTCCACGGGATGAGCAGGCCACTGCGTGAGAAGGGCACAGAACGGCGGGAGATGAAGTTCTTTCCGAACTTCCTGCTGCGCGACATCATGGGCTGGCTTGTGGCGCTCGCACTGCTCGCCGCGCTGGCCGCGCTCTTCCCTTGGGAACTGGGAGAGAAGGCCGATCCGTTTGCTCCGGCTCCTGCCGGAATCCGACCCGAATGGTTCTTCTTGTTTTCCTTCGAGACGCTGAAGCTGCTTCCCGCTCACATTCTGTTCATAGAAGGGGAATTGCTCGGAGTCGTCGGGTTTACAGCCGGCGCGATGTTCTGGCTCCTGGTTCCCTTTCTGGACAGAAAGGCGGCCCGAGGGGAGCCAAGCCCCGCCTTCACCGTACTCGGGATTCTGATCGTTCTCTACATGGCCGTTATGACGGGGATCGGTTTCCTTTCTTAACACTGGAGAAGACCGTGGCAAATAACCGATTCGGACTATCACGCATAGCACTTCGATTCGCGGTCCTGGTCTACGCTCTGGCGAGCGGGTGGACGTTCTCGCACCTCCGTGAGGCGACCGTCCACGCCGCCGAGCCTGGCACCAGCAAGGGGGTCGATTACTGCGTGGAATGCCACAGGGACCTCGGGGACAACCTTGGCTCGCCCGTCGTGGAGAGCGAGGGCGACGTCCATATTCAGAAGGGCCTCGGTTGCGTCGGATGTCACGGCGGCGACTCCTCGCAGCCGGATGCCGAACGAGCGATGGACCCGAGAAAAGGGTTCACGGGACGTCCCGAGCCCTCGGCAGTGCCCTCCTTCTGCGGCAAGTGCCACAGCGACGCAGGCTTCATGAGACGCTACAACCCCGCGCAACGCGTGGACCAGGAGGCCGAGTACGCGTCGAGCGGTCATGGGACAAGGCTGCGGGCGGGCAACAAGAAGGTTGCCACCTGCCTCAACTGCCATGGTAGCCATGGCATCCATCCTGTCAACCACCCGCAGTCACGGGTTTATGCGCCGAACGTCGCGAAAACCTGCGGCAAGTGCCACGCTGATCCCAAATACATGCAGTCGACTCTGCCCACCAACCAGGTCGACGAGTACGCCAACAGCGTCCATGCCGAGGCCTTACTGGTGAAAAACGACCTGTCAGCCCCGACCTGTAACGACTGCCATGGTAATCACGGGGCTTCTCCCCCGGGGGTCAGCTCTGTCGCCAACGTTTGCGGCACGTGTCACACACGACAAGCCGAGATGTTCCGCAAGAGCGTCCACGACAGTGCATTTCGGGCAATGGATCAGGCCGAGTGCCTGGCCTGTCACGCCAACCACCGGGTGCTCCGGCCCGACGACGCGATGCTAGCCGAAAAAGAGGGATCCGTTTGCGCGGCATGCCACGACGGCGAGGACAAGGGGTCTCAGACCCGCGCGGAAATGGCTTCGGCTCTCACCGGGCTCCGCGACAGACTTCAACGAGCCGAATCTCTGATCGACCGGGCGGAGAAAGCGGGGATGCAAGTCAGCCGGGCAAGCTTCGCCGTTGCCGAAAGTCACGACTCACTCGTCAACGCCCGGGTCCTCGTTCACACGTTTTCGGCGGCCGCCGTGAAGGCGGAGACCGATCGAGGGATGACTATCGCCGACAAGAGCTACCGGATGGGCCAGGACGCGCTGGATGAACTTCAGTTCAGGCGGAAAGGGCTGGGCGCTTCGTTGGTCGTCATCCTCGTGGCATTGGTCGCAGTTTACCTGAAGATTCAACAGATCGAGCGGCATGAGCAGTAGCGCCGCCCGAGGGGGGCAATCGGTGCCGGCTGTTCTGAAGTTTGAACATCACCGGCACCGACTCCCCTGAAGAGAAACAATGAGCGCACCTTTAAGGAGGCGCCATGAAGAACCACACTGTATGCCTGCTGTCCTGTCTCATCGCCTTTCTGGCCTCCGCGGCTTGCGGGTCTTCCGAACCTGAGCCCGCACCGTTAGTCATAGAGCCTGGTCGATTCATCGCCGCCGAAAAGTGCGGCAATTGCCACAAAGACATCTACGGGGCCTGGAGAGGCTCGCTCCATGCTCGCGCCTACGAGGACAAGATCTTCCAAGTGTCGTACACCGAAGCGCTGGCACTGGACAAACAGGAGGCCGAGCGGATTTGCATGACCTGTCACGCTCCGACGTCAATGGTCTCGAACAATACCAAGGGCCAGCCGGAATTGAGCCGGGAGGGTGTGACCTGCGATTTTTGCCACTCCCTGACCAACACCCACCTTGCACGGGCAAATCCGTTTGAGCTGAGAGTCGGGCGAGTCAAGCTGGGACCTGTTCGTGATGCGGCCTCCCATGCGCACGGGGTCGAGTTTTCCCCCTTCCATACCAGCTCGCTTCACTGCGCGGGCTGCCACCAGTTCAATAACCGGCATGGGCTGGGCGTCCTCGAGACATACGCCGAATGGGAGCAGTATAAGCAGAAAGGGGGTAACAAGACCTGCCAGGAATGTCATATGCCCGTCGTCGCCGCCAATATCGTTGACCCGAAAGTCAAACGAGTCGAAGGAGCGTTTGTGAACCTCCACGACATGCCGGGCGGGCACTCCCTGCATCAACTGAACAAATCACTTCGGATGCGCATCGTCGATCTGGAAAGGACCTCGAAGGGCCTGAACGTCAAGGTAAAGGTGAGCAATGTGGGCGCCGGGCATCACGTCCCCACGGGGATCCCCACCCGAAAGGTGCTGCTCCGGGTGACTGCCGAAAACGGAGGCAAGGTGTTCGAGGACGAACGGGTTTTCACCCGCGTTATTCTCGATAAAGAGGGGAAAGAGCTACCCAGCGACAGCCAGGTCTTCATCAACGGAGTGGGCGTCGAAAAGGATACTCGGATAGGCCCACTCGAAGAGCGGACCGAGCAGTTCACTTTTAAAGTCCCGCTGGCTGGCAATGTCGAGGTGAAAGCGAGTCTGACTTATCTGTATTCGCCGCACAACTCGAAGGACACCGAAATCCGGATCGAGTTCTGGAAGGAGCGGAAGCAACTCTTGAACCAGTGGTCCAGCCGGTAGGACCAGCTGAACGGCTGATCAGCTGACCGGTGAGAGCCCCCGCACGTGGCGAATCGCCAACCGGGCCGTAAAGCGGCGGATTCTGCAAAGCGAATCCGCCCCTGGAGTTTTTACATTCTTCGGCCTGAAAGGCCGAGACATAATAGCCTGGGGCGGAGCGTTTTTTGCGTAGCCCCAGGTCTTAGACGGGTCGTAGAGCAGAGCCCTGAAAGGGCGTAAGATGCCTGCACACAGGAGCGAGAGGACC
>CAYQYP010000054.1:0-5181 GCA_964421755.1 uncultured Acidobacteriota bacterium | reverse complement strand
ATCGCCCACCCGTGCATCGGCTCCAGGGCGATAATCTTCAGGATCAGCAGGTCCAAAGTCCCCTGCACAAGATCAGTCGGCTTGCTCATGCTCTTTACCCCTCAGTAACTGACACAAGCATGCCGGGGCGGCGGAGGAATGTCAAGGGGATCTGGCAGGAGCCGCAGTCGACTGTCAAGGACTCTGGAGAGTCGACAGGTGTTCAGCCTGCTATCCGAGACTATCTGATCCAGGCGCCGATTCCGTCCCAGGCCTCGTCAAGTACCCGCTCGGCGCCGGCTACCGCACGGCGAAACAGCGTATGGGCCGCCAGCATCAGATCGACTCCTCCGACGCTTTCGAGCTCATGTCCTACCGACCTCATTTGCTCCCTCGTCGCTCCCTCACCGGGGCCCGCACGATGCAACTCGAGCAACTTCTCGACTGCTCCACGCGCTTTCTCGGCCGCTTCTCTCGACATGAGCGTCGCCGAAACCTTGGCGGTCAGGCGGTAGCTCACCCGGACGACGGCCGGATGGAACACCTGTGCGCGATACTGGTTGGGTTTCTTACCGAACCCGAAAAACCCGCTGCTTCCGGGTTTTTCGAGTTCAATGAGCTGAATTTTCGTCCCCTCCTCGACGCGTCGTTCCACCTCCAAGCGTGCCGCTTCGTCATCGGCCGCTTCCACAGTCATATTTTCGGACCCCGCCTGCCGCAGTTCCTTCTCTTCAGTCAAGGACGCACCCTTGGGAACCTTGTGGCGCGCCTGGCCGAAGGCTTTCTCTCGAGTTGCGGCCGAGCAAGTGATCGTGTCCGATCTTGCTTTGGACAGAACCTCGGTCTCCAGCACCTCGTAGCCGGCCGGCACCTCGGCTGAGATTCTGCTCAAAGCCTCGTCGACGGAGTCTGCTTCCAAAACGATTCTGCGAAACAATGTCCTCTTCCTTTCCGATCGCCAACTGCCCGATTTGTATCCGTATCCTGCGCAGGAGTCCACAGGTTTCTTACGCGGTTCCAGACATCCCCTCGGCTTCAGGGGAACATCCCTTTTACCGTGCCCTGCCGGTGTCACGTTGGTCCGACTTCCAAGTCGGACACTACACACCGCCAGCAACACCGAGCCAGCTGGCCGCATGCCGAATGTCCGACTTGGAAGTCGGACCAACGAGAGATTCGCAAAAGCTGCTACACCGAGCCAGCCGACGGTCGGACAAAATACTTTGCTACGCAAACTTAATGGTGGTAGAGTATCTCCATGCCCGGACCGATGGTCGTCAGTCACGTCCACGAGGCTCTTCGCCAGGTGCGGGCGATGCAGCGGCGCGTCCTGGAGGCGGAGCGTTTCGTCGGATACTCCGGGCGGACGCGAGCGTTCGGAGGGACGGTCGCCCTGATCGCCGCCCTCGTGATGACGAGCGACCGGTACCCGAGGACGAACGATGCTCACCTCGCCGGCTGGCTGGCCGTCCTGGCCGTTGCTGTGGTGGGCAACTACTCTGCCCTCCTTTACTGGTTCCTATTCAACCCGAAGGCCGGGCGTGACGTTCGGCGGCTGATCCCCACCGTAGACGCTGTTCCTCCCCTGGTTGTCGGCGGCGTTCTGAGCCTGGTTTTCGTTCGGGAGGACCTTTTCGACCTGCTCTTTGGCGCATGGATGTGCCTTTATGGCCTGGCCAACTTTTCCTCGCGACGAATTTTACCCGCCGCGATTTGGGCACTCGGCACCTACTACGTCGGACTCGGAATACTGTTCTTGTTCCACCCGTCTGTTACCTTTCTGAGTCCGATGCCCGCGGGACTTGTCTTTTTTTTCGGAGAATGGGCGGGCGGCTTCATCTTCCACTACTGCCGAAAACCGGATGCTCCGCTTTCCAGTTTTTTCAATATCGCTGCGAAAACGGAGCAACTTTCGAAGCAGGCGGAATCCGGGGATGTCGGAGAAGACCTCGGATCCTCGGAATTGAAAGAGAGCTAATGCAATGGAAGGAAAAGAAAAACCGTACGCCGGCTTGGAACGGATCTTCCACGAACCGGTTCGAACCGCAATCATGTCGTCGCTCCTGGGCGCTCCGGGGGGCCTGAGCTTCGGTGACCTGCGAACGCTCGCGGGGACTACGGACGGGAACCTCAGCCGGCATCTCAAGGCCCTGGAAGATTTCGGCGCTGTCCACATTCGCAAGACCTTCGTTGGAAACCGACCGCGCACGACTGTCCAGCTCTCGCGCCATGGCCGCGCCCGTTTTCTGGCCTACCTCGAAGCGCTCGAGGCCGTGCTCAAAGAGGCGGCTGAGCGGATCGCGGCCGCCGAAAAAACCGAGGCTCCCCGGGCGACCCTCGGTGACGGACTGCCGGAAACCACCGGCTAGACTCACTGACCGGCTGACCACTGACCACTGACCACTGACCACTGACAACTGACAACTGACAACTGAAGAGACTTCGGGCCAAAGCTGTTGGTTTCACACTTTGTAGCGCAAACTATTTTGCCAGATCATGAGAAGGAAGAGGGCGGCTATGAGAGTCAAGATGATCCTGCCTGCTTTGACAGAGGCAAAAAGCCGGTACTTCCGGCCAATCAAGTACTCGCTGTTTCCTCCACTTGGACTTGCCACCCTGGCCGGCCACCTTCCCATGGACGACGAGGTGGAGATCGTCGATGAACACGTCCAGCCGCTCGACTGCGACGACCGGCCCGACATCGTGGCAATCGAAGTGTACATCACATCGGCCAGACGATCTTACGAGATCGCCGACCATTACCGCGCTCGCGGGGTCCATGTCTGCCTGGGAGGCCTGCATGTCACTTCCCTGCCCGAGGAAGCCGAGCGACATGCCGACACTGTATTCCTTGGTCCCGGAGACGACAGCTGGTCGATCTTCCTGCGCGATTATCGCGCTGGCCTGCCTGCCAAGCGGTACCACTCCGCGATCCGCCGTCTTGACGAAATTCCGCCGGTCCGCCGGGACCTCATTCAGCGGGCCCGCTATTTCGTACCCAATTCCCTGGTTGTCTCACGGGGCTGTCCCCATCATTGCGATTTCTGTTACAAGGATTCCTTCTTCGCTGGCGGGAAAACGTACTACACGCTCGCAGTCGAGAGGGCGCTTCAGGAGATCGAGGCGCTTCCCGGCCGGCATCTCTATTTCCTGGACGATCATCTGTTCGGCGACAGAAGGTTCGCCTCCGCGCTGTTTGACGGGATGATCGGAGCCGGGCGCGTCTGGCAGGCAGCTGCGACTGTCGCGTCGGTTTTCGATGACGAGCTGCTGGCAAAGGCGGTCGACAGCGGGCTCCGGAGCCTGTTCGTGGGCTTTGAGACCCTGAACGCAGACAACCTGGCTGAACAAAACAAGTGGCAGAACCGGCATCGGAACTACCGTGAAGCGGTCCGCAGGCTCCATGACTGCGGAGTAATGATCAACGCCAGCTTTGTCTTTGGGATGGACGCCGACGATCGGGACGTGTTCATGCGGACAGTCGACTGGGCGGTCGCACAGGGAATTGAAACAGCAACCTTCCACATCCTTACTCCGTATCCGGGAACGGCACTGTGGCGGAAACTGAACGAACAAGGCCGAATCACCACAACCAACTGGGATTTGTATGACACGCGCCACTGCGTCTTTGAGCCCTTCAATTTGACCGCCACAGAACTGGAAGCGGGTTATTGGAAGGCGTACGAGCAGTTTTACGGTTGGTCGAACATCTGGAGCTCGGCCAACACCGAGACCCGGTGGATCGGAAAGCTCAGGCACCTGGCCTATACCGGGGCCTGGAAGAAGTTCGAGTGGTGCTGGGGCCTGTTGATCCACACGGGCCTGCTGGGGGCGGCGCGCCCTCTGCTCGAGACTGTACTTGATGGTCACGAAAACCGGGCGTCGGTAGCCGAGCTTACTTTGCGAAAATGCCCCGCACCGGATTCGAGTGTGTCAGGACGCGACGCTCTCTAGCCCGGATCTCTGACACGGCAGGCGGTTTTTTCTTTCGGAGCCGCGCACGAAAGCTGTATAACCCCGCCTGTTTTTTTCCAAACTGTCCCACCAGGGATCGCCCGGAGCGGAGCCAATCGGTCTATCGAGAGGAACCCCCTTTGCCTCTGCACGCTTCCATCCTGACCTTTTGCAACACCCTCACTGGGACTCCTGGTAACCGTTTCGCTCGTACAGAGCATCACGTCGAGACAGGCCGAGCGATGGCGGCGGGTGCTCGCACCTCCACCCCCGACACCGGCCAGGTGGGGCCAACCGGTCTGACACCCATCGATGGAGGTTACGGGCAGGAGGTGGGCCAAGATTAGTGGCGGGTTCTTGGTAGGGCACCGCAGCCCCGGAGGTCACTGGCACGGCAGCTTCTTCATCGGAAAGTCGACCCCTTTGAGCTGTCCGTTGGAGACCCCCTCGATCCGGGCCTGGAGAGAGCCATCCTCTTTCAGTCGATAAATGATCCTTTGCGGGAAATCATGCTCGGGGTTCTCGAAGACCGCCTCTCGAGCACCCGAGCGAATCAGTTTGAAAGACGCTTCGGGTTGCCCGGATGGCTTTGCAGTGTAGTGGATCTCTCCGGCTTCGTTTTCGCGAATCAAGATGAACTCATAGGCGACGGTCTTCCCGCCTTTCACGGTCCGGCTCGTCCCCAGCATGGTCCCGCCGTCCGGCGCCGTCCACTGTTCGGAGTATCGTCTCCCTGCGTCATCCCCCTGCCAGCAGCCCCGAATCCAGCTCAGTTCGCGAATCGCGAAGTGGCGCGAAGAGGTCACGTCGTCCTGATGCAGAAAGCTCAACCCCAGGAAAAGAATGAGTCCGGTCATTGATTGCTCCGACTGGTTATGACTGTAGCTTACAGGAGCCGACGCAGTTCATCGAGTGCCGGGCCGGAACACTGGCGGGGACCTCGCCGCTGAACCCGTCTGGCGCCTGGCTCATTTGGCCGCCGCCAGACAGGTTGTTTGGCTAGGCAGCGTTTTCAGCGCAAAGCGGGTTCGGTCTTTGGGCGAGATGGTGATTGGAAGAACCAGAACCCGCTTTGCTGTCTCGTTGGTCCGACTTCCAAGTCGGACACTGGAGTTTTTACATTTCCGGGGGGACAAAAGGCGCCAAGGTTGCAGGTCCGGTTTCCAACCGGACCCTCGAGATTTTACATTCTTCGGCCTGAAAGGCCGAGACATAATAGCCCGGGGCGAGCGTTTTTTGCGTAGCCCC
>CAYQYP010000053.1:0-2554 GCA_964421755.1 uncultured Acidobacteriota bacterium | reverse complement strand
AAAGGGCGCAAGAACGGCAACATTATCAGGATCTTACGCCCTTACAGGGCTTCGCGGTCGAGACCGTGTTGACCCAGGGCTACGCGAAAAGCACGCTTCGCCCTGGGCTATTATGTGCCGGCCTTTCAGGCCTTAAGAACTTATTCGACGCTCGCTGTCGTGCGCGGCTCCATTCGACCGCTGCCTTCGCTTGACCAAGCTTTAGGGCCAACTTGGAGCCAACCGCCTCGGGACTTTTCGACACCCTCATCTCGTCCGCGCTCCGAGACGAATTGACACGGCAGCCATTACGTGGCTGGATGAACCGAGAGGGTTTTATGAAGCTGACTCTTCGGAACGCATTTGCGAGATCCTGGGCCGTGCTCTGGTTGGCTTTTCCAGCGCTCTTTGCCCAGGCAGCTCAAGACCAAGTCCCGCCCGCCTGGCTCGGGGATCTCCAGCCTATCCAAGATGAATTCAGGGTTCGGCGCGAGCACCCGCGCCTTTACATCAGTCGGGAGGACGTCCCGATCATCCGCTCGCGCGCAAAGACCACGCACCAGGAGGCGTGTCAGAGCCTCGAGAACATCGCCCAGTGGAGCCGCCTGGAGAACGCCTGGTACGGTGTGCATTCGGTCTACTCCGGGACCAACGGTAACGCCGCTGTCCGCTCCAACCAATTGACCGACCGCGTCCTGGCACACGCCTTTTTGTACCTGATCACCGGTGAGCCGTCCCAGGGGAGGCAAGCGATTGAAGCCGCGCTGGTGCTTTCAGCCGATACCCAAGGAGATGACCTCGCAAACGCCTATCGCGTCTGGCCGGAATCGATAGCCTTTGACTGGTGCCATGACCAATTGCGACCGGGTGAGGCGCAAAAGTTGCTGGCGAATGTCCGGGCACAGTTGAAGATCGTCGACGCCGAGGTGCCACTGGAAAAGAGTGCGCTACACATGGGGCACCTGGTCAACCAACTGGCCGATGCGTTTCTCCCCGCTGGCATTGCCTTTCATGACGAGGCTCCGGAGATTTTCGAGCGGGCGATCAAGGTGGCCCGTTCGGAAATCGCGGCGAAGAACGTCTTCTACCGCTTTGGGCTCTCCTCTCAGGGCAATTCCTACGGATTGACCCATTACCACGGCGATATCCGCATGCTGGCCATGCTGAGGAAGGCTACAGGCGCGGATCTGTTCCAGCGTTTCCCGTTCTACCGTGACGTCGGCTACTACTGGATTTACACGCGCCGGCCCGACGGGCAGTTCTTGAGGTTGGGGGACGAGTGGATGGATTCGCAAAACGTGGCGGTCTGGGACCCGCCCGCTCCCTGGGGGCCTCCTTGGCTGATGGAATCACTGGCCTACGCGGCCGCTGCCTACCGTGATCCGTATTTGGTCGCCGAGTACCTGAAAGTCAGGAACCTGAACCACGCCTGGGTGGCGATAACGGACATCATCTGGCGTGACCCGGAACTGGCACCCCGCGGCCCCGAAGGATTGCCGCCCTTGCGGTATCTCGACGGAGCGGCCGGCACGCTTCTCTTCCGCAGCGGCTGGGGACCGGACGATGTGGTCGGGCTGTTCAAAGTGATGCCGCTCTATGTCAAAAATCATGATCACCTGGACCGCCTCAGTTTTCAGATCTATTGCCGAGGCGCGCTGGCTATCGATTCCGGGATCTATGAGGGTGTCGACTCCGGGTACGGCTCGCCTCACTGGTTGAACTACCTGCAGCGCACCGTCGCTCATAATTCTCTGCTGATCCGCGACACCGGGGAGCGGGTCCTGTATCGGGGGCGCCAGGTCGTGGCCGACGGCGGACAGCGATTCCCCGGAGTCGGAAACGACCCGATTTCTCTGGCCGATCTCAGGGATCCGCTCTGGCATATCGCTCGCGTTCTCTCGCACGGAGAAGACTTGGAGTCCGGTCGGTTCGCTTTCGTAACGGGCGATGCGACCGCCGCCTACGGGCCAAAAGCCGAGAAGGTCGAACGCTCCTTTGTCTTCCTGAGTGGGTCGGGGTTCGGCTCAAATCCCGAAAGCAGCTCGCCGAAGGCCACGATCGTCATCCGCGATCGGCTAGTTTCGCGGCAACCGGGTCATCAAAAGGTTTGGCTTTTCCACTCGTTGGAGGAACCCGTGATCGAGGGCTCCGCCTTCACGGTCCGGAACAGCGGGGCCAATTACGGCGGCGTTCTGGTGTCTCACTCGCTCCTGCCGGGCCGGGCGCGCATCGACAAGATCGGCGGACCCGGCAGGGAGTTTTGGGTCAACGACACGAATTACGCTACTTCCAAGAGCGGGACGTGCGAGGCCGGGGCCTGGCGGGTGGAAGTCATGTCACAGGAAGCGGATAAAGCCGTCGAGTTCCTGCACGTCTTTCAGGTCTATCCCAGGCCGCCCGCAAGCGCCCCGGTACCACGAACGGTCGAGGGTCGGGGTGCAACAGGGGCCGAGCTTCTCGATCGCACCGTGGTTTTCTACACCGGCGCAGACGCGGCCCGTTCTTCTCTGGACTATGTGTCGGAGGGGACCGGCCAGCGGGAGCACCTGATAATCGGGTTGCCGCTCGGGAAGAT
>CAYQYP010000052.1:0-7907 GCA_964421755.1 uncultured Acidobacteriota bacterium | reverse complement strand
CGCGCTTCGAAGAGGAGTCACGAGTGCATTCTACCCGTTGCGGATACCCGCTTAAAGGGCAACGCAGTGCAGTTCAGAGCCCGCGCACGCTGCGAGGGTGTTTGAGATGTTGACTCATGTGTTCATATGGCCGAAGTGAATTGACAAATGACCCCAACGGGGTCACGTAGCAGCGGGCCCCCCCCAGGGTTGCCCGCGTCTTGTGCGGGCAACCCTGGGGGGGGCCGCCGCTACGTAACGCCTTCGGCGTAGCGGAGCTGTAAATATCCTGGTATACGAACGCGCTCGCTGGCCTTATTCAACACCCTCGCTGCGTGCGCGGGCTCTGAAAAAACAAGGGCGTCCACCGGACAGCGCGCTGGTGGCACTCCCCGGTTTGAGGCCAACTGCCGTAAACGGTTAACATGGTTCACCGGAGGTGACAATGGTCGCAGACCTTAGCGGTCGGAACGCGCTGGTCACGGGTGGTGCAAAACGGATCGGTCGGGCTATCGGGCTGGCACTTGCCGCCAGGGGCGTCAATGTTGTCTTCAACTTCCGCAAGAGCGGCCGTGAAGCCGACGAAACACGGGAGCTCATCGAGGCCCTCGGCGTACGCGCTGTGCCTATCCAGGCAGACTTGACCGATATTGAAGCTTGCGACCGATTGATCAACGAGTCACTCGCGGCGCTGGGCAGCGTGGACATCTTGGTTAACAATGCCTCAGACTTTCCCAAGACCCCGCTGACCGAACTTGCCTCCGACCGCGCGGCCTTTCTTCATCTGTTTTCGCAGCAGGTGGGGATTCACATGCGCGCACCGCTGTATCTCGGCATTCAGCTCGGTCTCAGAATGAAGGAAAACGGCTGGGGCAGGATCGTCAACATAACCGATCGGGTAACCGTGCGCTCCCAGGCCTATGCTAACTGGATCCTATATCTGGTCACGAAGTACGGCCTGTTCGGAATCAGCCAGACACTCGCTGAGGAACTTCGACCCGAAGTGACCGTCAACAGTATCGCTCCCGGTCTGGTCGTCCCCCCGCCCGAGTTTACCGAGGAGGCTGTTTCAAAGCTGAGAGACAAGGTCCCGCTTAAGCGCCAGGTGACTCCTGAAGAAATCGCCGCCGATGTTGTGCATCTGGTCATGTCCGAGGCCAAGACCGGTGCGGTCATCCTCACCGATGGTGGCGCAGGGACTCATACCTACTAGGAAGGCTGCATGCACAAAATCGTCAAGCGATTGCATTTCTGCTACGGTCATCGACTCATGGATTACGACGGGAAATGCCGGCACCCTCATGGCCACAACGGTGTTTTGGAAATCGAACTGGCATCCGAGCAGCTTGACCAACGCGGCATGGTCGTCGACTTTGGAGAGGTCAAGGACCGGCTTGTGAAGTTCGTTGACTGCGAGCTCGACCACCGGATGCTGCTGCGCCGGGATGACCCGTTGGTCGAGCCCTTGCAGGCGCTCGGCGAGCAGCCGTACCTGATGGCCGAGAATCCGACAGCGGAAAACATCGCCCGGTTGGTCTACAAAGAGGCCCAGGCTCGGAAGCTGCCAATAGTCGCTGTCCGGCTCTGGGAGACTCACGACGCTTTCGCGGAATACCGGGAACCGGAGTGAGCGCGACATGACAACTCAAGAATGTCGAGTGGGAGCTTTGGTCAGCGGGGGCCTCGACAGCGCGGTGATGTTGAACGAACTCGCCCGTACCTGCGGTGAAGTGTTCCCTATATACGTCCGCTGCGGATTGCCTTGGGAGGCCGAGGAACAAGAGTGTCTGAGGAGGTTTCTCCGCCGGCTGGCAGACTCGCGGATACACTCGCCTCGGGCCTTGGACTACCCGATGGGGGACGTTTACCAGGACCAATGGTACGCCACGGGCAAGGGGATTCCGGGCTACTCGGAACCCGACGAGTCGTGGGAAATTCCCGGCCGCAATTTGATTCTGCTCACTAAGGCGGCGGTGTGGGGCGCGCTTCACGGCGTCAGTTCACTGGCTCTCGGGATTCTAGCCAGCAATCCCTTTTCCGACGCCACACCACAGTTCTTTTCTTCATTGGAAGCGGCGTTGAGTGCCGCCCTGGGCAGCTGTGTGACCGTTATTCGCCCTTTCGCCGACCTGCACAAATCCGACGTCGTCCGACTTGGCGCCGGTTTGCCGCTGGAACTCACCCTGAGTTGCGCCCGGCCCGTCGGGGGGCTTCATTGCGGGACGTGCGGCAAGTGCCGCGAGAGGATCGAGGCGTTCGAGGCGGCCGGCGTAGACGATCCGACCGAATATGTTAGTAGCAAGGGCGGGCAGAAAAGCGGCGGATTCTGAAAAGCGATCCGCCCTGCGATCGAGTGCTCACGCACGCCGAGCAGTCGTAGGGCGGATTCGCTTTTCAGAATCCGCCGCTTTTCTGCCCGCCCTTGCAGCCCGTCGCTGGGGAGCTACCTCACCACCAACCCCCGCAGGTATTCGCGTCGCATTCTGGCGATCGTGCGAATAGATATGTTCTTCGGGCAAACAGCTTCACACTCGGCGTGATTGGAGCAGTTGCCGAAGCCCTCGTCATCCATTTGCGCCACCATTCGCAGGGCGCGCTCGCGCCGTTCCACCTGTCCCTGCGGCAGATGACTGAGGTGGGTGATCTTGGCCGCCGTGAATAATGCAGCGGACCCGTTCGGGCAGGCCGCCACGCAGGCACCGCAACCGATACACGCGGCTGCATCCATTGCAGAGTCTACAGAGATCTTCGAGATCGGGACGGCGTTTGCATCCGGAGCACCCCCGGTGTCCACCGAGACGTACCCCCCTGCCGCGATGATGCGGTCGAGGGAACCGCGGTCAACGACCAGGTCCCTGATCACCGGGAAGGCTCGAGAGCGCCAAGGCTCGATGGTTATCGTGTCGCCATCCTGAAAGTGGCGCATGTGAAGCTGGCAAACGGTTGTGCCGTCAAGAGGCCCGTGCGCCATCCCGTTGACCACCATGCCGCACGTGCCGCAAATTCCTTCACGGCAGTCGCTGTCGAATTCGACGGGTCGTTCGGCCTTGCGGATCAAATCCTCATTCAGCACATCCAGCATCTCGAGGAACGACATGTGCGTCGAGACGTCTTTGACCGTGTAATCGACAAGCTTGCCGGGCGTATCGGCATCCATTTGTCGCCAGATCCTCAACCGGAGAGTCATTCTGTCGCTGCTCATGGTTCTCCTGTTCGTCCTATTTGTAGCTTCGCTGCGTCAGGTGCACGTGTTCGAAGGCCAGCGGTTCTTTGTGGAGCGTCGGTAAAGCGTCTTCGCCGGCGAACTCCCAGGCGGCGGCGTACGTGAAGTTCGCGTCATCCCGCAGGGCTTCGCCCTCCGGGGTCTGAGATTCTTCGCGGAAATGACCGCCGCAGGATTCTTTTCGGTGAAGGGCGTCCACGGCAAGCAGGTCTCCGAGCTCCGCGTAGTCGGCCACACGACCGGCGAACTCCAGGTTCTTGTTCAGGTCTTCGCCGGCCGGGACAACGAGGTCCTGCCAGAACTCGCCTCGAATCCGACGCAACTCTTCGATTGCGTGCTTGAGGCCCTTTTCGTTTCGGCCCATGCCCGCATAGTCCCACATGATCCGGCCGATCTCGCGGTGGAAGTCACGCGGAGTCCGATTCCCGCGCAGGGCAAGGAGCTTCTCGATTCGCCCCCTTACCTCGTCCAGCGTGCACTTGAACTCGACGGAATCCGTGGCAGTGGGGGCGACCGCGGTGGTCGCCAGATAGTTTCCGATCGTGTACGGAATAATGAAGTAACCATCGGCCAGGCCCTGCATCAACGCACTCGCGCCCAGCCGGTTAGCCCCGTGATCGGAAAAATTTGCCTCGCCGAGCACAAAGAGCCCGGGTATCGTCGACATCAGATCGTAATCCACCCAAAGGCCCCCCATTGTGTAGTGGATGGCGGGATAGATCCGCATCGGCGTAACGTAGCCGTTCTCCCCGGTAATCCGCTCGTACATGTCGAACAGGTTCCCGTACTTGTCCTTCACGGAGTCGATGCCGTCCCGCTCGATGGTATCCGCAAAATCGAGGTAGACGGCCAGTCCGGTCTCCCCGACGCCACGGCCGGCGTCGCAGACTTCCTTGGCGTTTCGGGAGGCGATATCGCGTGGAACAAGGTTGCCGAAGCTCGGGTACTTGCGCTCGAGGTAGTAGTCTCGCTCCTCCTCCGGAATCTGGAGGGGAGGGCGCTTGTCCCCTTTCATCTTGGGCACCCAGACGCGGCCGTCGTTACGCAAGCTTTCGCTCATCAGGGTCAGCTTGGATTGGTACGATCCGGACACTGGGATGCAGGTCGGATGGATCTGGGTGAAGCAGGGATTGGCGAATGCCGCCCCTCGCTTGTAGCAGCGCCAGATTGCGGTCGCGTTGGAATTGACCGCATTGGTCGAAAGGTAGTACAGGTTGCCGTATCCACCGGTTGCCAGAACGACCGCGTGTCCCGCATATCGTTCAATTTCTCCAGTGATCAGATTGCGGACGATGACACCTCGGGCCTGTCCGTTGACCAGGACGAGGTCGAGCATCTCCCGTCTCGGGTGAACCGTCACTTTCCCCTTCTCCACCTGGCGCATCATGGCCTGGTAGGCGCCCAGGAGCAGCTGCTGCCCGGTCTGGCCCCTCGCGTAAAAGGTCCGGGTGACCTGCGTTCCGCCAAAGGAACGGGTTGCCAGGAGCCCGCCGTACTCACGCGCGAACGGGACTCCCTGCGCGACACACTGGTCGATGATGTTGACGCTGACCTGGGCAAGCCGGTAGACATTCGCTTCTCGGGCGCGAAAATCGCCGCCCTTGACCGTGTCGTAGAAAAGCCGCCAGATGCTGTCGCCATCGTTGGCGTAATTCTTGGCCGCGTTAATGCCGCCCTGCGCGGCGATGCTGTGTGCCCTGCGCGGCGAATCCTGGATGCAGAACGCGGTTACCTCATAGCCGAGCTCGCCGAGACTGGCGGCAGCCGAGGCACCCGCCAGTCCGGTCCCGACCACGATAATGTGATACTTGCGTTTGTTCGCGGGACTGATCAGTTTCAGGTTGAACCGGTGTGAATCCCACTTGTCCTGAATCGGCCCGGCGGGAATTTTTGCGTCCAATTTCATAAAGGAGCCCCAGTGAAGTAGACCCAGATCGGGATAAAGATGAACCCGACCGCGAGCAGAACGGCGAGAATCGCCCCCAACGTGAAAAGCACGGGAGTCAGGCGCGGATGATAGATGCCGAGCGACTGAAAGGCGCTCCAGAAGCCGTGGCGAAGATGAAAGCCGAGGAACGCCATTGCCGCCACGTACCAGATGGCATACCACTTGTTGCGAAACGTCTCGAGAACCAGCCGGCGAAGATCGCGAACCTGTTCCCCGTCCAGCGTCACTACGTAGCCCTGGTCGATTCCCGGTCCGTACTTGAACGTGTAAACGTGAAGCGGAATGAAGATCGCGAGGATGATGCCCGTATAGATCATGCTGCTGGAGGAAATTGTCTTCTTGCTGGGATTCCCGCGACTGGCGTACACCTCGTACCTGGTCTGCCGCCCCTGCCAGTTGTCGAAGGTTACTGACAGGGCGCTGAAGATGTGGACCAGCAGCCCGATCAGCAGCACAATCTCGGCGGCAATCAGGGGAAAGCCGAGCCCTACCAGTGTGTGCGAATATCGGTTGAAGGCGCCTGGGTCGCTGGACAGCAGAAGGAGATTTCCGATCAGGTGGGCGACGACGAACAGAAACCAGCCGAGGCCCGTGAGCGCCATGAAGTATTTCATTCCGACGCTGGAACCGAGCGGTGTTTTACGGAAGGACATGAAGTGATCCTCTTCCAGTTGAATCGGTCGCGCGCAAGTCAGATTCGAGCGCTAACACGTCCGCCTGCCGCACTTTGTGCCCCCATCCGACAACCGGAAGCAGGCTCTGACAAAAATAGACCCTCGCGGGCTTTTGAGTCAATTACCATCAAGGGCGGGGACCAAACGAGCTTTTCAGAGCCGCTCGCACGCAGCGAGGGTGTTGCATAAGGGTCTTAAGGCCTGAAGGGCCGGCACATATTAGCCCAGGGCGGAGCGTTTTGTGCGTAGCCCTGGGTTACGTGAATTGTACGGTCCGAAGACATGCTTGACAGAACTATCCGAACACATGGTTGACACTTTAAGGTACGGAGGATTTGAGCCGTGCCTTGGAAAGAAGTCAGTGTGATGAAAGAAAAAGTTCTGTTTGTGAGCGCGTATGAAGAGGGCGAAGACAGTATGGCAGAGCTGTGCCGACAGTACGGTGTGAGTCGGCAGACTGGGTACTTGTGGTGGAATCGCTATACGAGCGAAGGTTTCAAGGGGTTGTATGAATTGAGCCGGAGGCCGGTTCATCAGCCCAGAAGAACAGCCTCGAAAATTCGAGCGGTGATTGTGGAAACCCGAGAGAAGTATCCGCGAAAAGGACCGAAGAAGATCTGGGAGTGGCTCACCCGCCACCAGCCCGAAGTCGGCTGGCCAGGACCCAGCACGATCGGAAAAATTCTGAAGGAAGAACACCTGACCAAAGCGCCTCGGCGTCGTCGCGGAACGCAGTCTTATCCGACCGCGCTGCGCGAGTCTGAAGCCTGCAATGATCTCTGGTGCATCGACTTCAAAGGCTGGTTCTTGACCGGTGACGGACAGCGTTGTGACCCGCTCACCCTGATGGATCAGTACAGTCGTTACCTGCTCGCTTGCCAGAGTACCGTGATCTCCGGCGCAAGCGTGCAACCGATTCTGGAAAGATGTTTCCTGAACTACGGCATGCCGGCTCGGTTGCGCAGCGATAACGGGCCGCCGTTCGCGGGCCCCAGCGTGGGAGGGCTGAGTCGCCTGGCTATCTGGCTGGTCCAACTCGGGATCCTGCCGGAACGGATTAAGCCAGGTCGGCCTCAGCAGAACTCCAAACACGAACGGATGCATCGCACCTTGAAGGACGAGACGGCGTCCCCGCCGGCTGCCACTCTGGCCGCTCAACAGGCTCGTTTTGAGGAGTTTCGTCAGCTTTACAACAAGGACCGTGGGCACGAAAGCCTGGGCATGAAAACGCCAGCCGAAGTGTACCACCCAGCCATACGACCCTATACCGGTAAGCGGGTTGCGCTGGAATACCCGAGCAGCATGAAGGTCCGACGAGTTCAGCAGCGTGGCGAGATTTACTGGGACAGCGAACCGATCTTTCTTACGGAGCTTCTTTGGAAAGAGGATGTTGCTTTAGATCCAATCTCCGACCATCACTGGAAGATCTACTACGGACCGCTCGCTTTGGCCATCCTCGATACCCAGAGCAAGCGGGTGCTCAAAACCAGACGGTCGATGCGAAGATGGGAAAAAAAGCACAAACGCTAAAGGAGGAAGACTTCTTGAATATTGATTGGGGGACTCTGCCCCCAAACCCCCGGGATTTATCGCTGTCGGGCCAGAATAGAGAGGAAGGGGATGGCACAGTGGTCATCCCCCTATTCCGGCAGCTGGGCGGCGCTCGAGTCGCATCCCTGCGGAGCTCTATCTTCCCCCAGCTGAAACCATTTTTGATCCGGGGTGATCAAAAGAGAAGAGGGACACCGAAACCAAGCGGAAAACTGTCAAGGATGTGTTCGGATAAAACTGTCAAGGATGTCTGAGATCGCACATGTGCCGGCCTTTCAGGCCTTAAGAACTTTTTAGACAGCCTCGACAGCGAGCGGAGCGAGCGAGAGTAAGCGGACCACCTGACTCGCTCCACTGCTTCGTGTTTAAATGTCTCGACTTAGCGAATGATTGGTGGTCCGCTTACTCTCGCTCACTGCCGTTCGCTGCGAGCGTGTTGCATAAGGTCTTCTACCCCGAAGGGGTTGCGGAGCAAAGCCCAGGGTTGCCCGCGTTTTCTGAGGGCTACCCTGGGGTGCGCAAGATGTGCGAT
>CAYQYP010000051.1:0-8018 GCA_964421755.1 uncultured Acidobacteriota bacterium | reverse complement strand
GCGAGAGTAAGCGGACCACCAGTCATTCGCTAAGTCGAGACATTTAAACACGAAGCAGTGGAGCGAGTCAGGTGGTCCGCTTACTCGCTCGCTTCTCTCGCTGTCGTGCGCGGCTCCATTCGATCTCGCCCTCCGCCGGGAACTCGCCGGCCCATCCGCCTATTAATAGAAGAGTTAACATTTTCAACACCCTCGCTGCTGCGTGTGACTCCGACGGAAAAAGCAGCCGCAGAGTTGTGAGAAAGGCGGGCTAATAGTTCACGAGCGAAGCGAGCTAACTCGACGTACTCAGCGCTGCGCTCTTCGAAGAGACTACCGTCATGAGGTTATTCCATGACTTCACGAACGATTTGGCTCCTTCATCCTGAAGCGATCCGGCCAGAGCATCGACGTCAATGCCTGCCTCAGTGAACTGCGCTATGACTTCTTCGCTGTCACCACCGTCCGGCGGCAACAAGTCTCCCAAGCCGGCGTGATCAGCAAGGGCGTTCAAAGTGGCCTCGGGCATCGTGTTCACGGTGAAAGGTGCAGCCAGCGCGTCGATGTAGATAGTCTTTGATGCGTCAGGGTCCTTGGTTCCCGTGCTTGCCCACAGGAGGCGTTGCGGGCGAGCACCGAAGTTGTAGACGCGAGTCCAACGCGGTGAGCCAAGCAGGGTACAGGCTGCCCTATAGGTTCGTTTGGCGATCGCGATGCCGAGCTGGTTGAGTAGCTTGTCAGGCACTGTGTTCGCAACGGCCGCGTCCCACCGACTGATGAACAGCGAGGCGACGGAGCCGACTTCCGGGTTGAGCCCGGCAGCGATGCGCCTCTCAATGCCCCGCAGGAAAGCGTCAGCCGCGGCCAGGTAATGCTCGCGCGAGAACAAGAGAGTGACGTTGACGGGTATCCCGGAGAAGATCGCCTCTTCGATTGCGGGAAGGCCTTCCTTCGTCCCAGGAATTTTGATTAACAGGTTGGGACGTGCCGCCCGCGCAAACAGTTCCCTGGCTGCAGCAATAGTCCCGGCTGTGTCGTGGGCCAGAAGGGGAGACACTTCGAGTGACACCCATCCGTCCACTCCATTTGTTCTTTCGTGAATCGGGCGGAAGAGGTCGGCTGCGCGAGTGAGGTCTTCGAGCGCCAGATCGAAGAAGATCTCCTCGCTCGATTTACCCTGACCCGACCCTTCTCTGATTGCCGAGTCATAGTCCGGGCTGTTCTTGATCGCCAAGTCGAAAATCGTCGGATTCGAAGTAAGCCCGGTGACCGACAGTTCTTCGATGTATTGCTTGAGCGTTCCACTATCGAGCAGCCGGCGATTTATGTTGTCCAGCCACAGGCTCTGGCCCATATCGTGAAGCAGTCGTGTAGCTTTCATTTGATCACCTCAATCCAAACGGCTGACAAAGGTCGGAGTCTTTCGGGGCCTCTCAATGCCTACGATTTCCAGCTTTTCACCACGACGCCGTAAACTCACGACCACCGGCTCCTGCCAGTTTGGAAAATCCGGATGGAAGCTCGAAATCCGAGCAACCGAATAGCTGTAGCCCACATCGTCTTTCGGTCCCCACGAACCTTCCGGAATCGCTGCCTCCGGCCCAGCCAGCCGCAATTGCTCGCCGACAACCTCTTCTTGATTCGCAAGATTATCGAGCCGATACCAGGTGACCCCGTAGGTCGCCACTGAAGAGGCGGCCCCAGTCCGAATCGCGGCATTCTCAAAAGTCAGAGTCGGTTCTGATGACATCCCGATCTTGAACTCGTCCAGTGGGTTTGTGCGGCTGATCCACCAACGAACACATTTATCGCGACGCTTCTTGATCGTCTCAATAAGATACGCTTCGGCTTTCGGATCGCTCATCCTGGCGGTTGACACAATTGCATCGATTATCTCGTCGGTGAAGTTCGAGACCAGTTTCGCTCCCCAAAATGCGTCGGCGGCGTCCAGTCGATCAAACGCTGGATTCGGATACTCCGGTTTCCATTTAGCTGGGTCAAAAAAATCCGCTTCGTACCGGCCTACCGAGGGATATTCTTGATACCGGACCTTCATCCACCCACGCTGATAGATCCCGAGGCTGGCAATCCCTCGAATGATCTGGCCTGGCTGCCAATAATACTCATTGCCCGCCCTCGGCTCTTGGAAGTTCGTGCTGGCACTTCCAAGGTTAGAACCGAAATCTAACAGGAAGTGCTTGATGAAGGTGCGCCCGTCTTCTTCATAGAACGTATCGAATGTGTTCAAGGCGCGCGAGTCATCATGATTGAGCCAGGCAGCAAAGACACGCATTGCCCGAAGGTCTCGACGTCGTTCATGAGGAATAACATCGTTCGGATCATCTGGTCGAGTCCCGTGGTGTTTATATTCGCCCACCGGTTTGCCCGGAATGAACTTGCTGGCCAGAAGCCGAACCTGTCCGTTCGTCCTGCCCACATATTCCTGGAACCAGTAGTCCACGTCCTCTCGGTCTATCTCACGGCGCTTACCTTTCAGATCCTTCCAAGTCGCTCCCGGTTTGATTTCCAGGTCCTCCGGCTTGACCCAGACCAAGAAGTCCTGAGCAACGTTGAATCCCAGGGCGTGGAAGATCTTCGTTGAGATCATCTCGGCAGATGAAGGCAGCTCCAGCATGTGGGGCGGGTCCAGCTTGAAGATGTAGATATCTCCTCGGGAATCCTTGATCGTGAATTTTGGAGTGATACCGCCCTCCGGTCTTCCGATAATCGTCCATTTCCCCGGCGCAGGACCGTCCACCGTGTCGGGTCCTCTCACGATTTCCGTAATACTCATCTCCCTCACGCCGATCCGATTGGTCCACCAGGAGGAATCGGGGACTTCTCCCAAGGTGTTGGTATTCAGGGCTTCGGTCCCATACGGAAGGTCGGGCGCCAAGAAGGTGTTCTCGAGAAAATCGTATTGCTTCTCCAATTCGAACACCTTCACGGTCGGGACGTGCATCATGTCGTTGTCTTTCCAAAGCGGGTCGTCCGGATAGAACCTGCGCGACTCTTGCATCTTCTCTGTTCGCTGAGCGAGTGGCTGAACAGACACGAGCAACAAGAGCACCGTCATTCCGAACACCATCCGGAGACGCCACAACCTCTCTGTGTGATTCTCTTTGATCCCATTAGAAAACATGTTCAAACCTCAGCAACGGAATGAATCGTTCCTTACTAAACGCGAAGTCAAGTCGCGCGACCAGAGCTTTACTCGAGTGAAAACGCAATCCGAACCCGTAGCCATATTCCAGATCTTTGAAATCAATATCCGCTTTGCGACGGGCGACCTTGCCTGCGTCCACAAACAGCGCCATGTCCATTGCCCACCACGCCTCCCATCGGTATTCGGCTGAGAGCAATAGGGCGTTCTCGTCACGAAACCGATACTCCCGAAAACCGCGCAGCCTTATGGCGCCGCCAAGGTCCGGCATATAGTAGAAAGGGACCTCGAATCCGGTATCCGAATCACTCATGACAACGTTTGCTCTCAGGGCAAGAACGCGATACTGGTTGGGTAGCTGGATGTACTGTGACCCGTCAAAAGTCCACTGCCGGAAATCGTAGCGGTTGAAGTCCCGATCTCGATAATTAGAGAATCGAGCTCCATAGTACCCGCCGGAGCGGGGATACATCGGTTTGTCGCGGAAATCGAAATCCACGTACCCGTCGTAACGAAAGAAATCCGGTTGCACTTGCCACCCTGGGATCTCTCTCGAGTCGAACACGTTCTCTACCGTGGGATATCTTGGATCCTGGCCTGATCCGATGCTGGGACTGAGGTAGTGAGCACCGCCGCCCAGTCGAAGTCCTCTGACAGGCTCCAACCAGATGTCGGCGCCGCCATGCAAAGATCGCAGCAAGTAGTCTGACCGAGCGCTTTCGCTGCTACCCGGACCAAGCCCAAAGAAATCTTCCTCGGGAAACTCGATGCCTTCGGCCGCTACACCAATGCTTAAAGGACTACCTGCGATGTTCTGCAGAAGCACAGAGGTCCCGATGCGGTAGTAACTGCGGGTGCTGTAAGCAGCAGCCGCATCGAAGTCTATGCGATTGGCCAGCTTCGCCCCCTCGTAGCGATGGCCAATTGCGTTTTGAGTGAAGCCAAGTCCGTAGCCCCATCCAGCCCCGGCAGGAAACCCCCCTGTCGTGTAGTGAAAACCGTGGAAACTCCCCATGACCGCATTGAAATACCCCATTCCTTGCTCGATCTTGTTGAGGCCCTTTTCGAAAGAGCCTCTTTCCGGAGGCACAAGAGTGGCTACCTTGGCTTCCCGCTCTTTCTGGATGTTAAGAGCTCGACTGACTGTCGTCTCCACCTGACCCGATTCGCCGTCAGTTTGAGCCAGCAGGTAACTGCTCGACAGACACGCTAGACCGATTAGCTCCACAAAGATCAGCGTGAAGAGAAATCGTCCCGGAAACACGACTGTCCTTCTCGGAACGCTCTTGACCTCAACACCATCTTCCTTGTGCAGGCACAGTTTCAGTAACTTCAACATATTTCTCTCGCTTGAATTCTTGAATTCTTAGATCGCGCGACCAACGCGCTTCGGAGGTTCGGCTTCTTTTACATGATTGTCATTGAAGCCGGACCGGACGGCGTCTCCCGGCCGACCCCGGGCTCGCCCGAGCGGATCGTCTGGCATTTGACGAGCCGGCCTTCACCGGCACGTCGATCCCTGCCGCGGAGGACGCCCGCGTTGTCTCACCCGAAGACAGCTCTTGCCCGACGCGCCGCTGCGCGGGCGTCTGCCGTCGATAGAACACTTCGCGATAAAACACATGGACAAACTCGAAAACCCGCAAGACATTGCCATCCGCCAACTGGTGAGAACCGGCTGCACGGACCATTCCGGACCGGTGCGTCAGCTCTTCGAATAGCTCCTCCAGGATCTCCGCATCCTGCTCGATCGCTTCCGCCACCGCCTGGGCGGAGAAGCGTGCGCCGGCCACACTCGCTACTTCCAACGCCCGCTGCTCCTCGGACGTCAGGTGTTGAATCTGGGCTTCGATCATGTGCCGGAGTGTTTCCGGCACTCCGATCTCGATCTCCCCTACGGGCACTCTGACGCGCCACTGTCCGCCTTCCCGCGCGATGAGGCCTCGCTCGGTCATGTGATCGAGCGCCGCCATCACGAACAATGGGTTGCCTTCCGTATTCCGATAGATCAATTCGGCAAAGCCTTCTGGCAGCGTGCCGCCCCCGGACTCCGCCCTCAAGTATTCCGTTACTGCCGATTCCGGAAGCGGCGTCAAGGCAATTTCCCGGCACAAGCGATGAGTCAGCAGTTCCGACTTCAGCATCCGCAGCGGATGGTTCGGAGCCGTCATCTCCATTGGCCGCTTGGTCATGATCACCATGACTTTCCCGGTCATCCGCCGGCGGGCGGAAGCTGAGATCAAATCGACCGTCGACGGGTCTGCCCATTGAAGGTCCTCGAACACCCACAGTAGAGGCGCCTGCAACTTGAGTGTATCCAGCGCCTCGTGGATCTCGCGCAGCATGCGATCGCGCGTCGCTCCCCGGATCTCCTGCTGCAAAGCCTGGCGCTGCTCGCGATTGACCAGCCAGGGAAACTGGACCAGCCAGGTTGGGGCGTGAGCGGTCAGAATCTCCACCACCCGGTTCCCTTGCGGACCCCGGCACAACTGTCCCAGCGCCTCCAGCATCGGATAATAGGGTTCGGTCCCACCATAGCCTTCAACGCATTGCCCGCGGGCGACGAGGAGTGACGGTTGCTCCGTGACCGCTTGCCCTACGAATTCGTCCACCAGCGCGGTCTTTCCAATCCCCGGCTCGCCCGTTACAAAGACGATTTGGGGCTCGCCCCGCGAGGCCTTTTCAAGGCAGGTTCGCAACTCGCCGAGCTCGCGCGCTCTGCCCACCACTCTGGCGCGCGTGGCGCCCGCCGAGACCGGCGATTCCGGCCGCTCGTCATCTCGCACTTTGGCCACGAACCTATACCCTCGCCGGTGCATTGTCTCGATGAAACGGGGTTTTTTGGCATCGTCCTCCAACACGCCCCGGATGTCGGCGATTTGATACTTGAGCACCTCGGGTTGAATGAAGGTGTCGGGCCAGATGGCGTCGAGGAGCTCATCCTGCGTGACCAGGCGGCCGGCGTGCTCGACCAGGTAGCTCAGAACCGCAAACGCTTTGGGAGTCAACTGGAGGCGCTCATCCGGGCCCGTTTCTCCACGGCGCCACAGACATTGGTTGACGTCATCCAGGCGGAAGGGGGGAAACTCCTTCATGGCAGCGCTCTTGGAGGACGTGATGCACTGCCGGATGGCTTCCAACAGTTCTTCATCGTCGACAGGCTTCGTTAAAAAACTCGCGGCCCCTGCTTTGACTGCGCGCACAGTCATGGGGATGTCACCGTAGCCGGTGAGGAATATGATGGGGACCTGGACATCTGACTTGGCAAGCTCCTGTTGCAGGTCGAGTCCGCTTACCCCGGGGAGATTCACATCGAGCACCAAACAACTGGGTATTTTAGGTCGCCGGGCAGCCAGGAACTCCTCCGCGGACGTAAAGGTTTTCGCCATCAGTCCGGCGGAGCGAATCAGACCCGCCACTCCTTCGCGGGCGGACGCATCGTCATCCACGACGTATACTAAAGCTCCTACGTCACTCATGCGGCCTCCTTGGTTTAACTGGCTTGATCTAAGCGCTCGGTTTCCATTTCAATGCCGCTTGGACGGCATCAAGCAGTTCGTCCTCGCCGAATGGTTTGGTCAAGCACGCTACCGTCCAAGCCGAGGCGGCTTCTAACCGGGCACGATCGTCATATCCATGGGCGGTCATGAAGACAACTGGGCGTCCGCGGCTGCTGTCCAGCAGCTGACGGTTTAGCTCGATCCCGCTCATCCCCGGCAGGCGCACGTCCAAGATGAGGCAGTCCGTCTTCGCAGGTTCGGCCGACTCCAGGAACTCCTCCGCCGAGGCGAACACTCTCACCGCCAAGCCGACGGACCTGATCAGGCTCTCCAGCGATTCGCGTACCGAAATGTCATCGTCGACGACTGCAATAACCGGCGTCATGAGTCTGTTGTATCGCAGCGGGGGGAGATAAATCTATTACACCTTGGTAGTAGGTCTATCGTGGTGTTTCGGAAGGGCGAAGTGAAACATCGTGCCTGGGCCGTCATGGGCCGTAGCCCATAGCCGGCCTCCATGGGCCTGAACGATGGAACGGCTGATGGAAAGTCCCATGCCCATGCCGCCGGACTTGGTGGTATAGAAGGGGTCGAAGGCCTTGTCTATCGCGTTCGGGTCAAGCCCGGTCCCCGAGTCTCTAACGGTTGCCTGCACCTGGCCGGCATCGATGTTCCGCGTCGTGATGACCAGTTCTCGTGCCCGCCCATCTACGCTGCTCATTGCTTCGATAGCATTCATGACCAGGTTGAGCACCACCTGCTGCAGCTGCACCCGATCGCCTGAAACAGGTGAAAGGTCATCCGCAAACTGCGTTTGGATGACGACACTCCTCTTTTTCGCTTCGTCCCCCGCAAGGGCGAGGACCTCCCTGATTGTTCCATTCAGGTCCAGCTCTTCTTGACGTGTCGCCGCGCTCTTTGTGGCCATGGCCCTGATCCGGGCGATTATTTCACCGGCTCGCTTCCCGTCCCGGACGATGCGACGCGCGGTTTCCCGGGCTTCTTCCACGTTAGGAACATCCCCGGCCAGCCAGCGCAGGCAAGCGCTCCCGTTACTCACCACTCCCGAGAGCGGCTGGTTAACTTCATGCGCGACCGAGGCGGCCAGTTCTCCCATCACGCTCACCCGGTTAACGTGCCTGAGATCCGCCTCAAGCTGGCGCAACCTCTCGCGCTCTTCCTCAGCGCGTTTGCGTTCCGTCACATCGATCACGGTGCCAACCAGTCTAGCGACGTCTCCCGCATCATTCAGGACAGGGTGCCGGGTCACCTGAATATGTTTGACCGTTCCGCTGGGCAGCAGGACCCTGAACTCGCTCTCAGTCATTTCTCCGCGGACCGACTTCTCAAAGCTCCTGTTCACCCTGTCCCAATCC
>CAYQYP010000050.1:0-14452 GCA_964421755.1 uncultured Acidobacteriota bacterium | reverse complement strand
GGAGCGACGGGTTCCCTCCTTCCGGTCGGGCGACTACCTGGCCGTCATGAATGCCGGAGCGTACGGATTCGCGTTGTCATCGAATTACAATGCCCGGCCGCGGGCGGCCGAAGTCTTGGTCGACGGCTCCGAGTTTCGTGTCATCCGTCGTCGGGAGACCCTGGAAGACCTGATCCGCGGGGAAGAGTGACAAGCTGACCAGCTCACCGGCTGACCAGCTGACAAGCTGACCAGCTGACCGGCTCGGCTTTTCGTAGGTCCGACTTCCAAGTCGGACTGCGGCGGATTCGTCTTTCAGGGTCCGCCGCCTCTCGGTCCTGGTGATTGAACTGTTACACCTACCTGGTGATAGGCCGGTCACCCTTTCATCAGTTCAGCCTGTCAGCCGGTTAGCCGGTCAGCAGGTCACCCTGTCAGCAGGTCAGCTGGTCAGCCGGTCAGCCGGTCAGCCGGTCAGCCGGTCAGCCGGTCAGCCGGTCAGCTGGTCAGCCGGTCAGCTGGTCAGCTGGTCAGCAGGTCGCTTTACCGCGTTGCGAGCTTCGTCAACTCGATATCCAGATGAATCGTGCGGTTGGCCTGAACATCGAGCTCGGTGTCGAAGGGCTTGTAACCTGGATACTCGACGCGCAACTCGTGGCGTCCATCGAGAACCATGTATCGGTCGCGCTCGGTTGAGAAACTGCCCGCGTTGCCTATTAGCTTGCCGTCTACATAGACCAGAGCCCGTTCCGGAGTCACCTTGAAGACGAGGTCCGAGCTGTTGCTTCGCACCACCTCGATCCCGGCAGGCGACATGAGGTAAGTGGAATAGGTCCCCCGGCCTCCCTGCGACCATAACCCGGGATACCACGTCGCTCCCGGGCCGTACAAATAGGAATCCCCATAGCAGTGGTACTCGCGATACCCGTACCCATACTCGCGGTACCCGTACCCGTATCCGTAGCCGTAACCGCTGGAGTAGGGTTGAAAGACATAGTCCGGCCTGAAATTCAGAATCGTCCGAGACGGTCGGAAATAGTATCCGTGCTGCCGCGAATATCCGCTGTACTGCGCGAGCAAAGGTAGACAGCTTGTGAAAACGATGGCCAAGACGATCAGCTTTCGCATACCTCTCGCTCCACTTGTTGCTGAACCGCCATATGCCGGCAGTCCAGTATTGATATCTCTACTAGCAAAGGATGCATGGAAAAGCCTGAAGGTTCAAACGTGCTTCAATCGACCACGTGTCGACCAATCAGGTAACCGAGCGCGGAGCCAACCACGACATCCGACATGAAGTGATTTCCCGAAGTCACCCTGGAGAAGCTCAGTGCGCCGGCCAGGGGATAGACAAGCCATGCGACCCACCGCCGCTCCTTAAAATGATTCGCTGTCGTAGCGGCGAGCGACCAGGCGACCAGCGCATGACCGGACGGAAATGAGTTTCCGCCTTCCCAGAAACCGAACTCGCGCTCTTCATGCGGGCGCGACCGTTGCGTCACTGTCTTTAGAACGGTCCCGACCACGAAGGCATCAATGGCTGCCTCCGATGACTTCCACCCGAACTGCGTCAGCCCGGGATGCCTGGAAATCTCGCCTGCCGCCAATAACGAAAACGGCAGAACACCTAAAGCTATGTCGGCCGGGCGCGATGCAAACGCGCAGTTGAAATCGTCGAAGCTCGAATCCGTCCTCAAATCGCGGGACGCCTCCCCATCCAAGGCAAAGGAAGGGGCCGTCAGGAGCACAAAGAGCCAGGTCTTCTCTTGTTTCCACGACTGCGGTTTCAGTGGGAATGTCCAGAGCTCTTTCTGGTCCTCGAAGATGTTCGGGAAAAGGCTCTTGTAGTCGCGATCCTGGGCAAGTGGGTTCCCGCACAAAAGCGGGAAAAGGATCAGGAAAGGAAAGAGAGCGCGAAGGCTACTCTTTAGGCTTCGCCTTTTCTTTCTTTCAATTCGAAATCCGCAATCCGCAATCCGCAATTAAGAGTATTCCTCCAAGAGTTTTCTCGACTCTGCGGCCACTTTCTCGACGAACTCCGGCGGGCTCAACGGTTTTGCGTGGGGCGCGTAGCTGAGAACAAGCCGCGAAGGGTATTCAAAGGTCTCTCCGGAGAGGGTAAGAACGACCCCGCCATCGGCCGGACGGACCGCCGATCCCCACCGCTCCTTGATCCAGGGGGCCACGCTGGAGTCAAAAAAGATTTCTGCCGGACGCGGTCCCGAAGTCTCCAGAAAGGCGTCCCTGTAAGTCTGCACTTGGGACTCATCGGGGGCAGGAAACGAATTAGGCAGAATCTTCACGTTCAGCATGCGCTCGAACTTGAAAGTCCGAAGGTCTGAGCGAAGCTCGCAGTATCCGGTCAAGTACCAGGAATCCAGGCTCTTGGTCAGCACGTAGGGGTGAACGACTCTGTTGGAGGTCTGGTCCCGGCCGAGCGAGTAGTATTCGATTTCCACCTTTCGGCGGCGCTCAATCGCGCTCCTGAGGCGGGCGAACTGCTGAGAAACAGGAGCCGACGGCCGGTCGAACAAGATCCTGTCTTCTATGTGCGATGCCTTGTCGAGCGACGAGGCGATCAGGCGCTCGATTTTGTCCTTCAAGGAGCTGACTGCGTCGGGGTCGACCTCCGGATCGAGCAGCTGCAACGACATCAGGAGGGCAACAGCCTCGGCGCGGGTTAGCCTCATGGGCCGGTTCAGCATCTGATCGAACTCGATGTAGACACACCCATCCTCGACGTAGATGTCGACATAGTCGTCGGGGCTGAAGGGAGGCTTCCCGATCAGGAGCATGAACTCCAGCTCTTTGGTCAGCTGGTGCGGCCGCATGTCGACCTGACGGGCGAGCTCGTCGAGAGCGATGCCCTGATTCTGCGAAACATGACTCAGGATGAACAGAATGCGGTTGATCCTCTCGGTCACATGCATAGCAGCGTCCGCAAGGCCTCCGCAACTTGTTGTCTGACATTGCCCGGGGCGAGCAGTTTCACATCGCATTTCTGGGACAGGGCCCACCCGATGAGTGCCCGCTGGTTAGTAACCTTTAGCTTGAAAGTATCCGCGTTAACCCTCTGCGCGCCCGTCAGCTGCGGGAGGAGCTCAGGCAGCCTGTGCCTCGATACCCGAAGAGTGACTTCGACCGGCTCGTGGAACTCCAACTCCCAAGGCTGCTGGTTCTGGTAGCGTCGAAGCGAGAACTCGGCCGGGATTTCGTAGTCAGGCGTACCGGGCCGCTTGGGCGGTTCGATCGGCTTGGTGATCCGCGACAGAACAAACGACCTCAGCCCCCGGCGCAGGTGGTCCCACCCAATCAGTCGCCAATTCCCCTTGGTGAACACGAGCCCGTATGGATCCACCTTTCGCTCTGTCACGTCGCCGCTGCTGAAAGCATGGTAAGAGATGCGAATGGTCTTCCGCCGCTCAAGTGCGTCCTGGACCTGCCGCAGGACGCCGGGCTGCGTGCTGGTCCTTTCGGATCCGCCGTAGGTTATCGCGATCTGGGACGGCGCGTCGAAACGGCTCTGGGCGCCGATGATCTTGTTCAGCGCCGACTCGAGTTGCTCGCTGTACGGAAAGTTCTCGTTTTTCAGGACCGCGCCCGCCGCGACCATCAACAGCGATGCTTCCGGCGCAGTGAATTCGATTTCGGGAAGAAACAGCTTGTTCTTCTCGATGATGTACCCTTCCTTCCGTCCCTCCGCTCCGGGCCGGTAATCAATCGGGATCCCGAGCGAGATCAGCTCCGCTTTGTCCCTCTCGAACTTGCGCTGGTTCGACTCCTCTATGCCCCTGTCGTAGTCTTCCGGGAAATGGTTCTTGATCTCCTGCCAGGAGATTGGATCCTTCGCGTTGAGAAGGTAAGCGATTAGATCAAGGAGGCGTTCGGTCCGATTCACCGACTGTAGTTTATGGGACGGGTCCGGGAGGGTCAACTACGAGCAATTGCGGATTGCGGATTTCGGATTGCGGATTAAAAGCCGAAACAACAGCACCGAGCCAATCGATGCTTTGAGTTGGTCGTTATTCCGCAATCCGAAATCCGCATTCGGCTCAGCGTGCGCCGCGGCCGGTGAATACCGCCGGGATCGTCCGGAGCATAATGCGAACGTCCAACCAGAGGGACCAGCGATCAATATACAGAAGGTCCATCTCCATCCACCGGTGGAAATCGATGTCGTTTCGTCCCGAGACCTGCCAGAGGCATGTCATGCCCGGCTTCACACTCAGGCGTCTCCGCTGTTTGACTTTGTAATAGCGAACTTCCTCCGGCACCGGGGCCCGCGGGCCCACGATGCTCATTTCGCCTTTGATCACGTTCCAGAGCTGGGGTAACTCATCGAGGCTGGACTTGCGAAGGAATTTCCCCAAGGGGGTGACGCGCGGGTCGTTGCGCATCTTGAAGACCGGCCCATCCATTTCGTTCAGGTGCTTGATTTCCCAGAGCTTGTCTTCGGCACCGTCGATCATCGTCCGGAACTTGATCAATTGGAATCGCCGACCGTAAAGGCCGCAACGCATTTGGCGATAAAGGGCCGGCCCCGGGGATGTCAGCCTCACCGCCAGCCCTATGAGAACGAGAATCGGCGCAAGCACGACCAGGGCTATCACGGCGCACGAAAAGTCCAGGACTCGTTTGGCGATCAAGGCCATGTCCTGATCCGGCGCCGTCGAGAAAGTGAGCAGGGGGAGATTTTCGAGAAACTCCAGCGAGACGCGGGAAGCGGATGCGGGAAAGAAGTCCACGGCCAGGCGCGTGCGTACCCCGACGTCTTCGCAAAACCGCATCAATTCTTCAAACCTTTCCACCTCGTCCGCCGTCGACCCGACGAAGATTACCTCGTCGAAAACCGTCTCGCCGCTCAGCAGTGAGGGCAGGTCCTGAAGCGTGCCGAGTTTTCGGACACCGGGCAGGTCGGGTTGTTCCGGCGAAGAGTTCAGATAGCCGACCACATGGTAGCCCCACATCCGGAACGCCTCGAGGCGCTCAGCGACCGCCTGCGCACGACCGTTTTCACCGACAATCAGGATCTTCACGTGATTGTGCTCGTTGAAATTCCGGCTGCGGAGAATCCAGTGCGAGACTACGCGATTCAGATACAGCAGCAGCCCAAAAACCAAGAGGAACACCAGGACAATCGGCCGGCTCACTTCCAGTTTGAACGCATATGAGAAGAAACCGACCAGAAGGCCGGCGCTTACGACAAACTGAGCAACGTGAAAGAACTGCGTGAGAAGCGGAAGCCGGAAAATATGAGAGTACCGCTGCGTGCTGATAAGCAGTGCCAGCCAGGCGGGCAAGGCAGCCAGGAGATAAAACAAGTAGTCGCCAAGAGGCAGAAGCAGAGGGTTGAAACGCACTGCCCACTCCTCAGGTGCCATCAGGACGAGGTAGTCTCTCGAGTAGTAGCCGATGATAAGCGACACGAATCCCGTCAGGACATCGCCCAGGACCAGGAGTTTTGAGTACGTCAGGTGCTGTTTGTGGAGCATGAAAGTCGGTACACGAGTGAAAATACCAGCTTACACCGCCGGAAACGACGTCACCAGCGAGAAGCATTGTACCGCTTTCGAGTGCTTTGTGCGTAGTTTTTGGCAGGAAGCGGCCGAAGCGCGAAGAGAAACCCACCTGTATTGCTCCCAATGCAGCCAACCGGGCCGAAAAGCGGCGGATTCTGAACCGCGAATCCGCCCTACGACCGCCAGCTTTTCGCACGGCGAGTGGTGGTAGGGCGGATTCGCGGTACAGAATCCGCCGCTTTTCGGCCCGGTTGGCGCTCATTGGCTCCGGGCTGGGAGCCTGTCAGTGCGCAGTGCGCAGTGGCTTTTCAGCACCGCGACAGATCATCCAGCCTCGGCGGCCGGGAAAACGTGAATCCCTCGGCAAACTGGCAGCGCGCGGCTGCTCCCAGGTAGCGATGGAAACTCCGGACGGTATCCAGAAAATCGGGCCGACTGAGGTAATTTTCGGGGTCCCGCGATGTCGGATCATGCAACTGAGAAGCGTACGCACGGACCGCTCTCTCTTTCACGTGGTAGTATTCCGAGATGTCGACTACGACCTGCGGCGTGGCGATGTAGTTGGCCTGCAGCCAGAAAGCGATCTTTTCGGGCCGGTGTCTTTCTTGCCCCGTCTCGACCTTGGCCAGCCCGGAATGGTGGACAGCCTCTTCGACCAGAGAGGCCGTCTTGTGATGATCGGGATGACCCACCCGGGAATGGGTAAGCACGATCCGTGGCCTACAGGCCCGGATGACCCGGATCAGTTTTTCGCGACTGGCCTTGTCGACCTGGATTTCCCCATCTTCAAGTTCAAGGTTGACTCGGAATTCGAGGCCCAGGATCGCGGCCGAGTCCGCCGCTTCCTTGAGACGGGTTTCCGGCGTCCCGCGGGTCCCGAGTTCGCCTCGCGTGAGATCGACAACCGCGGTCTTGCGGTTGAGTGCACGCAGCCTGACCAGGCTGCCGCCGCACCCCAACTCGACATCATCCGGATGAGCACCCACAGCGAGCACGTCAACTTCAGGATAGGCGGAGTACATGGTGACCTTTGCAGAATGGGTGTAACAGGTCCGAGACCCGATCGACGAGGCTTGGCCCCTGATAGACGAGGAAGTGGTTGAAGTTGAGCAGCCGTTCCTGCAGATGCTGTTTCGGGTACAGCGAATTGTGCAGAAACAGGCAGTGTCGCTGGATGTCGGTCGTTATGCGCGCATAGTTGTTGATGAAGCGGTTGCGCACTCGGCCGGCCTGGTAAAGCATCTTTCGCTCGGCGCCCGCCAGGAAGGCGGCAACAGTCGGGTCGAAACGCGGGAGCACCGCCTCAAGAGTGTCGGCGTGGGTGCGAATCGCGGACTCCAGCTGATCGAATTCCGCGAGCACGTCCCGGGCGGAAGTTTCTGACACGAGTCGGGCAAGGGTCGCCTGAAGGTCCGAGCCGATAATATCCGTCTCTCGCAATCCGTATTTGCCGAGCAATCGGGCAGCCTTCGAATCGACAATGGTTGCGCCTGATCGCGGCACGACAGTCGGATCGAGTCCCCATTCGGGCGCGATTGCCCTGAGCTGGGCAAAGTAGGCGATCTCTGCGGGACCGCCGACATATGCAACGGTCGGAAAGAGGTGATCCTGCAGAATAGGGCGCAGCAATACATTCGGGGCAAAGCTCTCCGGGCGGGCGTCCACTTCGGAAAGCATTTTATTGGTATCGACCCGTGCGCCGTTGCGTTCCTTCGCCTGAAATCCGCCCTGTCGGTACTCGAGCTTGATCCTTTTCGCCCGGTCAAGTCGGAAAAGAAGTGTTTCGTCCTCCGGGATCGTTACTTGGGGGACAAAGCCAGCGCGCTGCAGCGCCTGATTCCGTTCGTTGAGCAACCCAACGATGTGGTCACGCCTGCTGATCGCTATCTTAAGAGCCGCCCGCAGATGCTGCTTAAAACCGGGCATGAGCGCGTCAAACACCACAAGCCCCTGTTCACGAAAGAGGACGCTCAACCAAGCCCCGAAAGCCTCTGAAAAAGTGCGGCCCGGGAGATACGTTTCGCGAAGCAGATCCAGTGTGAAGGAACGAAACTCGCCCCTTCCCAGCTGGCTCTCGAGCTGGTCAAGGAGTCGCTTGACTCGCCTCAACTTCACCGAGCCAACCGGGCGGTGGCCCATCGTGGGATCCCGCGGGTAGGTAACCTCAAGCAGGCTCGCGTCCTCCGCGACGAAGGTTGTCGAGCGCGCCTCGTCGAAATCGGAGTCGTCAGACGCCAGCCAGAAGACGGGGACGGCACGGAAACCGCTGTCGCGCAGCAGGCGCGCCAGCTTCACGGCAGTGATCGCCTTGTAAACCGACAGCGCCGGGCCACCGAAAAGCCCGACTTGCTGGCCCGTCACGACGGCGACACTGTCCGGCTGCCCCAGGTCTTGGATCGCCTTCATGGTCGCCGGCCCGGCGTCCAGTCGTTCGTTGTAATCCCGGAGCAGATCCGCGAGCGCCTCGCGCGGATAGTCGCGGCCGGAAGCCAGGATCTTGCGGGCATGCGCCTGCAGGCCCTCCGGATCGACTTCTTCGCCGTACCATTCCTGGACACTGGCGGGCTGATGCAGGAACCTGGCAAACAGCGGGTTCTGACCGGGCAACAACCGATAATCCAGGCAGTCGGATTCCATCAGCCTCCCTTCGGCGGCGGCAGGCGCCACCATCCCACCAATTTACAGAATCCTCTGTCGTGTTGCCAGCAGTGGATTAGGGAAAAGTCGGCCACCCAAAGGAGCGGACGATCGCGGTCCGCCCTTTTCGGAGTCGCGCACGCAGCGAGGGTGTTGAATAAGGTCGGAGAAGTGCGTTCGGCCCACAGATATTGACGGACTTGTCATGGGCTGATGTCGTGCGGAGGGCGAGATCGAATGGAGCCGCGCACGAAAGAGGGCGTCGAATAAGTTCCTAAGGCCTGAAAGGCCGGCACATAATAGCCCAGGGCGAAGCGTGCTTTTCGCGTAGCCCTGGGTCAACACGGTCTCGACCGCGAAGCCCTGTAAGGGCGTAAGATCCTGATAATGTTGCCGTTCTTGCGCCCTTTCAGGGCTTGTCTCCGCCTCTACCCTTAGACCCAGGGCTGCGCACAAAGCGCTTCGCCCTGGGCTAATATGTGCCGGCCTTTCAGGCCTTAAGAACTTTTTAGACAGCCTCGACAGCGAGCGGAGCGAGCGAGAGTAAGCGGACCACCTGACTCGCTCCACTGCTTCACGAAGTTGTTCATTAGTCGATATCTCCCTTTTTTCGTACACTGGCCGAGAAGGAGGTTCCATGATTCCCTGGATCCCTCGCAAAGGTTCGTTGTTCCTTATCGGTGCTGCTGCCGTCCTGACCGGCTGGGCATTGTCTCAAACGCCCGCCGCTCCAGAAGCACCTGTCGAGCGACTGCTTCTCAAAGACTACCGGCCGAAATCGATCTATAAAATCCCGATTACCAAGGTCGAGAAAGCCAAATTCCCGGTCATCGACGTTCACTCCCACACCTATCCCAAGACTCCGGAGGAGATCGGCGAGTGGGTCAAAAACATGGATGCCGCCGGAATCGAAAAAACCGTGGTGCTCACCGGGGCGACCGGGTCGAAATTCGACGCCCTTGTCGCTCAATACTCGGCCTACCCCGGGCGCTTCGAACTTTGGTGCGGAATCGACTTCGCCGGCTACGACAAACCGGGTTTTGCGGAACACGCGGCAGCCGAAGTCGAGCGCTGCGCGAAAGCGGGAGCCAGCGGGATCGGCGAGTTGGGCGACAAAGGACAGGGACTCGTGTACGGGGAAGTCAAGGCGCTGGGGCTGCACCCCGACGACCCAAAGTTGGACAAGGTCTTCCAAGAGTGCGCCGAGCTGAAATTGCCCGTCAATCTGCACGTTGCTGATCCGAAATGGATGTATGAGCCGATGGATGCGACGAACGACGGGCTCATGAACGCTCTCGAATGGCGGCTCGACAACCAGCCGGGCATCGTCGGTCATGACGGCATGATCGAAATCCTTGAAAACGCGGTCAAACGTCATCCGCGGACCACTTTCATCGCCTGTCATTTCGCTAATCTCTGTTACGACCTCGCGCGGCTTGGCAAACTGTTCGAGACCTACCCGAACTTCTACGCCGACATCTCAGCCCGCTACGCCGAGACAGCTCCCATACCGCGATTCGTCTCGAGCTTCTACCGCAAGTATTCGGACCGGCTGCTGTACGGGACGGACATGGGCACTGACCTTCCCATGTACCGCATCACATTCCGGGTTCTGGAGACGCTGGACGAGCATTTTTACGAGCAGAGCCAGTTCGGCTACCACTGGAGCATGAATGGCTTCGGGCTGGACGACGAAGTGCTCAAACGGGTTTACAGGGAGAATGCCCTGAGGATTCTCAAGAGGTAGCTAGGGAGACAATGCAAAGAAAGGCTTGTGCGGCGGCCGCTTCCCTCCTGTTGTATTTGTGCCTTGCCTGTTCTGGGCAGACCCAGGTCGGCCGCGAGTCGGCCGCCGATGCGAGCATCGTCCGGCTGGCAGGGAGGCAGATCACGCTCGAGTTCGACTCGGGGATGAGAAGCCGGGTTATTGCGAATGTAGGCGATAAGCCGGTCAGGTTGGGTGATTTCCTCGAGTCAGAGCAGGTCTTGAGGGCATCCGGCGCGCACGAGGGTTTTCGCCTGGTGTCCCAGAGAAGGGAAGCGGTAAGCGATAAAGTCGGAAAAGGGACGCGTTTTCTCCTGACCGGCCGCAGCCAATCGCTGGACAAGCAGGTGACGGTCACTTTTTATGACGCTTTTCCGGCGCTCGCGGTCACTGATGTCCTGTACACCAATATCGGCACCGAGGACCAGCAGATAGCAGGCTGGGTGAACAACAGGTACTTCTTTGACGCTGGGCGACAGACAAGCTCCGAAACTCCGCCTTTCTGGTCTTATCAGCCCGGTTCCTACGAGAGCCGGCCTGACTGGGTCCGACCGCTCAAACCCGGTTTTCGTCAGGATAACTTCCTTGGGATGAACGCGACGGACTATGGGGGCGGAACGCCTGTTGTTGACGTCTGGCGAAGGGACGTCGGCCTGGCCGTTGGTCATCTCGAGCCGACACCTCAACTCGTCTCTTTGCCCGTCTCGGTTTCGGCAACGGGACAGGTGTCGGTCGCAGTCAGGGCACAACAGGCGAAGGCCCTGAAGCCGGGGGAAACGCTGCGAACTTTTCCGACCTTCGTCTATGTCCACCGGGGCGACTATTTTCAGGCGCTCGCGGACTACCGTCGGTTCATGAGCTTGCGCGGGATCCGGTTCGACGTCCCTGCCCCCGCTTCCTATGAGCCTCTCTGGTGCGCCTGGGGTTACGAGCGCGATTTCACCATCGACCAGGTGACGGCGGCGTTGCCGAAAGTCGTGGACCTCGGCTACAAGTGGGCGGTTCTCGACGATGGTTGGCAAACGTCCGAGGGGGACTGGAAGCTGGATCCGGTCAAGTTCCCGGGCGGCGACGCGGATATGGCGGGGCTTGTTGCACAGATCCATGCCAGAAAGCTACTCGCCCGGCTGTGGTGGGCGCCACTCGCCGTTGACCCGGGGACCGACCTGATCAGGCAACACCCCGAGTTTTTGCTTCTCAACGCCGACGGGTCCCGGCAGGCGATCTCCTGGTGGGATGCCTACTACCTTTGCCCCGCCTATCCGCCGGTGATCGAATACACCCGGCAATTGGTGGACAGGTTCATCGGAAAGTGGGGTTACGACGGGCTGAAAATCGACGGGCAGCACCTCAACGCTGCGCCTCCCTGCCACAACCCGGCACACGGCCACGCGTCGTCCGCCGAATCGTTCCAGAAGACCCCTGCATTCTTCCAGGCAATCTATGAGAAGGCCCGGTCAATCAAGCCTCAGGCCGTGATCGAGATCTGCCCGTGCGGGACCGCTTACTCCTTCTTTACAATGCCTTTCATGAGCCATGGCGACGCTTCCGACCCGACCAGTTCCTGGCAGATTCGGCACAAAGGAAAGACGCTCAAAGCGCTGATGGGTCCCCAGGCTCCTTATTTCGGAGACCACGTGGAGCTGTCCGACGGGGGCGACGATTTCGCATCCAGTTTCGGTGTTGGAGCGGTGATCGGGACGAAGTTCACATGGCCGGTCGGCTCCGAGAAGGGCTCGAAGATCGATCTGACGCCGGAGAGAGAACGCGTCTGGAAGAAATGGCAGGAGCTCTATCGCCAAAAGATGCTCTCAAGTGGCAGTTACCTGGGTCATCTCTATGACATCGGCTTCGACCGCCCTGAAGGCCACGCAATCGCGAAGGGCGACAAACTGTACTACGCTTTCTACTCCAGGAAATGGTCTGGGACCCTCACCCTCCGGGGTCTGGCGTCGAGGAACTACAGAATCAGCGATTACGTCAATGCCAGGGACTACGGAGCGGTGAGCGGTCCCGAAGCAAAGCTGGACGTCAGTTTCACCGGCTCCCTGCTCCTCGAGGCGACGCCCGAATAGAGCGACGCACTGTTAGGAGCGCCCTTCCCGTGCTATAGCTGGTTTAATGCCAAAATCTCGATCCCCCCGCTTGGATATCCACAGCGACGAGTTTCTCAGAATGCTGATGCAGCGCCAGTTGAGGTTGTCAATTGCCTGCGTGGTGGCTTTCCTGTCGGTGCTTTTGGGCTTGCCCGTCTTGAATTATCTCGTCCCCGAGCTCATGGGGCGGCGCGTTCTGGGTTTCACATTAACCTGGATGGTCCTGGGAGTCGGGTTCTTTCCTGCGGTCTGGGTCATTGCCTGGGTCTTCATCCGACGCTCAATCGCTCTTGAAGAATGGGAATGGCGCGAGGTCGCGGCGCAGGAAGAAAAAGCGTCCGGCGAACAGCTCCAGGACAAGCTATGAGTATAGATCCGTGGGTGATTGTCTTCAGCGCCGTCACTGTCCTTGCTACGGTCCTGTTGGGTTTCTGGTCGGCTCAGAAATCGAAAACGGCAAGCGATTTCTTCGTCGCCGGTCGGAGCGTCAGCGTAGGTTGGAACGCCAGCGCTATCTCCGGAGAATACCTGAGTGCAGCCTCCTTCATGGGCGTCGCCGGCATGGTGATGAGCTCGGGCTACGATGCGCTTTGGTACCCGGTTGGCTATGCGTGCGGCTACCTCTTTCTGCTTCTCTTCATTGCCGGACCTTTGCGCCGGTTCGGCGCTTACACCATTCCTGATTTTGCCGAAGGACGGTTCGATTCGCCGCTGTTCAGGAAGATCGCGGTGATCTTCGTTCTCTTCATAGGTTTCTTCTACACGATGCCTCAGATGAAGGGCGCCGGTACGACCCTCGCATATATCTTCCCGGGGATGCCGTATTGGGGAGGCGTGGTTCTTGTCGGCGCGGTGATCACGCTGAACGTGGCGCTTGGTGGAATGAAGGGCATCACGCTTGTACAGGCTTTCCAGTACTGGCTGAAGATGTTCGCTATATCCGTTCCGGTTTTTGTGCTGATGGCGGTGTACGGGCACTATGGGGCCCAGTTGGCGGTCAACGGAGAACCGGGGACTCAAGTATCCGTCTCGGTTACCTCGCCCGGTTCTTTCGCTCCTCCCGGAGGCGATGACGTCGTGACTCTCCGGAAAGCACTTCCGGAAAAGGCTCCTTCTGACGGCGTCTGGCTGGCTCCGTTCGGCCCGCTGACTTCGAAGGCGGCTCGGGCGGCTGGTCTTCCTGCCGATGAATCCCGACCCTATTCACTGCTGTATACGTATTCCCTGATCGTCGCGCTCGTTTGCGGAACTGCGGGACTCCCACACATCCTCGTTCGCTTCTACACCAACCCGGACGGTGTTGCCGCGAAGCGGACGACGATGTGGGTAATGATCCTCATTGGTGTGTTCTACCTCTTCCCGCCGGTATTCGGCGTAATCGGTCGCAATCTGCTGCCGGACTTGTATGCAGCCGCCGGGGCAAAGGGAACGGACAAGATCGTACTGGAACTGCCGCGTGTCCTGAATCAATCTTTCCCGGGTCTGGGATCTGTGATGAGCGGCATAACCTGTGCCGGCGCTTTCGCGGCTTTCATGAGCACCTTCAGTGGGCTTCTCGTTTCGATGACGGGAGCCTTGGCACACGATGTTTACGGACGGATCCTGCGCCCCGATGCCACCCAGAAACAGCGCATGCGAATGTTCCGCGTGGGTGCAATCGTACTCGGCTCCGGTGCGGTAGTGGCGGGGACGTTCGTCGAGCCGTTTCAGATCAACTTCATGGTAGGTCAGGCATTTGCGATTGCCGCCGCCAGTTACTTCCCACTCCTGTTCATGAGCATCTGGTGGCGCGGTTTGACGATGAAAGGCGCGGCGAGCGGAATGCTTACCGGAGGGATGCTGGCAGTGGCCGCCATCTCACTTACGAGCTTCAGCGATCTCGGTTGGGTGGAGCTCGGATCGTATTGGGCCGCCTATCCACTGCTCAGGATTCTCTGCGAGCAGCCTGCGATCTGGGCAGTGCCGCTGGCGATTACGACGATGGTTGCCGTCTCGAAGGCAACGTACCGCGACGTTCCCCCGGACGTCAGAATGAAGATGCTGGTTCTCCATGCTCCCGAGAAACTGGGGCTGAAGCAGGAGTATATCCAGGAACACGCCGCCGGCATGAATCCGTAAGGACTTGTTATGGGCTGATGTCGTGCGGAGGGGCGAGATCGAATGGAGCCGCGCACGAAAGCGAACGGCAGTGAGCGAGAGTAAGCGGACCACCAATCATTCGCTAAGTCGAGACACTTAAAACATGAAGCGGTGGAGCGAGTCAGGTGGTCCGCTTACTCTCGCTCGCTTCGCTCGCTGTCGTGCGCGGCTCCATTCGATCTCGCCCTCACGCGAGGCTCGCACTGTCCCATAGGCTGTTCAAAGACACGTAAAATGCCGAAGTGAGTCCTGCAACGCAAAATATGAGACTTTTCCGCGGTTCCCAACTCTAAGCGAGAGTCCAAATGCGCGCACGG
>CAYQYP010000049.1:0-6667 GCA_964421755.1 uncultured Acidobacteriota bacterium | reverse complement strand
CCGTTCTTGCGCCCTTTCAGGGCTTGTCTCCGCCTCTACCTTAGACCCAGGGCTGCGCACAAAGCGCTTCGCCCTGGGCTAATATGTGCCGGCCTTTCGGGCCTTAAGAACTTTCTCGACAGCCTCGACAGTGAGCAAAGCGAGCGAGAGTAAGCGGACCACCAATCATTCGCTAAGTCGATACATCTAAGTACGAAGCAGTGGAGCGAGTCAGGTGGTCCGCTTACTCGCTCGCTTCTCTCGCTGTCGTGCGCGGCTCCATATGACCGGTGCCTTCGCTTGACCAAGCTTGAGGGCCAACTTGGAGCCAATCGCCTCGAGACTTTTCGACAACCTCTGCGGTGCAGCTCCATGCGATCGCGGCAGCGCTTCATTCACGCTAAGCGGTTCGACTGTTTCGGGGCTCAGACATCGATGAAGCGGCTCTTGTATTCCGGTCGCGGGATCGGACAGGTGTCATACCGGCCGAAGATCCGGTAGCGGTTTCGTGCAACCAACGAATAGACCCAATCGAGCGCCTTCGTAGGGAGGACTCCCACGACCGTCGCCAGACGCCACGGCCCTCCCAGCGTTTGCAGCACGAAAAGCACCGCACTCGACTTGGACAGCATGATTGGCGAGTCGGAACCGTAGTCCGCTATAACGTAGAACGTCTCGAGCCTGGCGGGGTCTTTCCCGTGCGCTCGAATAACCGACTGCCCCAACGGTCTCTGCTGGGACGCAAACAGAAAGACGGCAGCTCTGTCCTGCTTCAGGACAAACTGGTTCATTCGATTGCAGAGGCCGCAAACGCCGTCATACAGAATCAGGTGTGAACGCCTCATTGTCCCACGCTAAGCATCACCATCACCTGCCCGTTTTCGGGCGACTAAGTCCCGGGAGGCGGCTGGCCACTGCGGGAATTCGAATTCAAAGCCGGCCTCCAGCAGGCGCCTCGAAACAACGCGGCGGCTCTTCAGTATTAACTCGGTCTCTGTGCGGTGGAAGAACGCGGCGATCTCAAACATCCATCTGGTTGCCGGCAGTCCTACCCGTGTCCCCCAGGTCGCGCGCAGACTTGCCATGAACTCGCGCTGGGGAAGCGGTGACGGCGATGCAAGATTGACCGGTCCCTCAAAGTCCTCCCGTTCGAGGAGGAACTGGACGGCTCGAACGAAGTCGCGATCATGGATCCAGGACACGAACTGCCGTCCCCCGGCAATAGGGCCACCGAGGCCGAGTCGGGTCAGACGGAGAAGAATGTCGAAGGTCCCGCCTCTTCCAGGGCTCATCAGCATGGCGCTTCGAAGAGCCACCTTGCGGGTCGCCGGTGTGTCTGCCTCGCACAACTCGCGTTCCCAGGCCCTCGCGATGTCGATGCTGTAACGCCAGTAGCGCGGCGCATCGGGCTCGTCGCCGCCGATCCTGCCGGTTAACTCATCATTGGCCGCGTCAAACCGATGCGCGTAGATGGTAGCCGTACTCATCTGCAACCACGTACGCGGCGGGCGCCTCGCGTTCTGAATCGCCGACCCGACCACGCGGGTCGATTCGACCCGCGAGTCCATCATTTCCTGCAGGTTACGATCGGTATAGCGGCAATTCACGCTGCGGCCGGCAAGATTGATGACCGCATCGGCGCCGTCGATTTCGCCCGTCCACGGCCCTGTAGTGCGACCATCCCACTGAACGACGCCCGGGTCGCCGGTTTGCTTTCGGCTCAAGACAACGACCCGATGACCCTGGGCTCGAAACGCCCCCACGAGGACTCGGCCGACCTGTCCCGTGCCTCCTGGAATGACCAGTTTCATTCAATCCCTCGTTACGACTGGCAGCAGGAGAGCGTCCCACAAGGTGCTCCTCTGACGTGTGTTAATCCGAACGCTCTTCCTGTATATTAGGTAAACACGTTCATCTAAAAAGGTCAAGCGCATGACAGAAAATGAAAAGACAAGTGACGGCCGCCGCCGCGGTCGTGGGAGGCCGCCGGGGCCCACTGCCCGTGGCGCGGAGGCCAGACGGCGGCTCTATGAGATCGCCATCGGGATGATCGCGAGCCGGGGCTACGAAGCGGCGACGCTGCGCGACGTTGCATCTGAGGCGGGAGTCAGCGTGGGGCTTATCTATCGCTATTTTCCGAGCAAGCAAGCCGTGGTCCTGGCGTTTTACGACGAGCTTTCGGCCGAGTACGCTTCGCGCTCGGCCCGGATGCCGGCGGGACGGTGGCGCGAGCGATTCCTCCACGCGCTGCGGACCAGTCTGGGAGTCCTGGGCCCTCACCGGAGCGCGCTCGCCGCACTGGTTCCAAACCTGGTCGGGAACGCGGAGGAGGGGTTGTTTGCAAGGCGGACCGCCTTTTCACGCGTGCGGGTCCACGAGGTCTTTGTCCACGCTGTTCTTGAAGCCGAGGATTCGCCGAAGCCGGAGTTGGCAAAAGCGTTGGGCGGTCTGCTCTACCTCGCTCACCTCGCCGTAATTCTTTTGTGGCTGCTTGATACGAGTGCCGGACAGCGCGCGACGAACGCCTTGATCGCGTCGGTCGAGCGTGCGCTGCCTGCAGCCTCGCTGGTCCTGCGATTTCGTGCTGTGCGCGCGTTCGTGATGGGCGCCGATCAGGCGTTCCGCGATGCCCTGTTTGAGGCCTACTGATTTGAAGTCTCGTCCGGTTTGGGTTGCAATGAAATAGGGGGCTCAGAATGAGTGTATCCAATTGGTTCCGCCCGGCCGGAGACGCGCGGGGGACGCTGCAGAACAATTCTCAAGCCAGCCAGGATCTGAATCGTCAGACGATCGACTTCCCACCGGTCAAGTTGCCGCGCGCGCGGAGGCGTCTTCGACGTGTAAAGCTTCTCGGCTTCTCCCCGATCACCCACCTCCTGCTCGTTCTGCTGGGTTCCTTCCTGATCGTCTACCTGCTGAGGAGCCCGCTTGACACAGTGCTGCCCGGGAGCAAGGCCGCGATTGAATCGACGATGGCGAGAAGCGCGGACGGGATGACGCGAACCGGCCAAACCTTGGGAACGACGGCCGAACAGCTTTACTGGCTTGGGGCTCGCACGATTGACCTTTACGCGACAAAAACGCCGTCGGCTGGCGGCCTCGGCACGCGGGCCGTCAAACTGCCTTATTATGTTGACGTACCGGCCCTCCCTCGGCTCGCTGTTCCGAAGCTCTATACGACAAAACACGTCCGCGTCGAGGAATGCGGGCAAGGTTGCAGCGTTTTGCGCATGCCCGACAAGTCACTGGAGCCGACTATCAAAAAGGGCCAGCTGATGCTTTTCGATTCCAACCGGGTACCCGCGCCCGGTGACATTGTCTGGGTGGCCCATGGCCGACGCGCGTATCTGCGGCGGTACTTCCCGAGCGGTGGCCGTGCGCGTCTTGCCGCGGACAATCCGTCCTTCCGCGAGATTACCCTCGCTCGGAGTGAGCTCCACCTCAACGGCGTGCTCGTGCGTGTGTTGGATCCCGGGTAGACGCAGAACCGAGGAGCGCACACGTCGCTGCGGGGCGTCGCAAAACGTTCAAGAGGCCGATTACGATTACGACTACGATCCCGAGCGCGGAAAATCAGTCTCTAACCTATTGTTTCACTGAACTTTGGGACGGTATGCCTTTTTCGTGCTCGTGCTCGTGCTCGTGATCGTAATCGTAATCGTAATCGGCCTTTTCCGGCATCATCCGCCACACGCCACGTTTCCTGTTCGCCGGGCTCCGCTGTGCCTGCCTTACTCCACGACCGTTATCGGCAATTGGCTCATTCCGGACTCGCGGACATCCATGGCCAGCGCGCAAACGGGATGATCGAAGGTCATCCGGACAGACCCGGTGGAGCCGGGAGGCAAGAGCGGAAAGAACTCGGTGAGGAAGCGCGACAGCTGGATGCGGGGCCCCAACTGGACCGGAAATCGGAATAGCGGGTTCTGCGAGCCGGTCGGCAGAAACTCCAGGGTGCCGAAAGCGGTCAGCAGCGGATCCATGTTCGTGACGACCAACCCGACATTCTGTCTCTCGATTTCCTCAGCGAAGATCTCCGCGACCCGAAAAGGCTCAATCGGTCTGAGGATTGTCTCACGGATGAACCGCCCGGTGATATCCGCCTGACGAAACCTGGCCGTCACGTTGAAAGTCCCAGTCGCCTCGATCACTACGAAGCCGAAGCGAAGAGGGCTGAACCGGTCCGCGCCAAGCATGTCGACGCCGGTCCGCACGGTAAACGGATTTCGTGACAATGGGTCGAGCGGACGGCGTTCGAATGTGGTCCGACGATCCGCAAAAACGACGTTCTGGAAAAGGCGGCCGCTTCCGTCGAAAAAACTGACGGAGACGTCAAAGGGGAAGAAGCTCCTCCTCGTGATCGTCAAACCGGTCTCCCAGGAACTCTGGCCGTCGAAGCCACTGACGAACTGAGGGACGCAAGCGCGATTCTGGGCGGAAATCGGTACTGTGAAGGCCACGCCGAGGAGAACCGCGAGCGAAACATATACGGCTGCTCGCATGCAGCGCTCTCCTTTCATACTCGGGGTGAGATTTCCTTTAGTATCGCAGCCCGGTTCGCGAGCGTCAAAGGCGCCGAACCTTGGAGCGCGGGCGTCTCGTCCGGCAAGATGCCCGCGCTCAAGGTGCGGACAAGACGTCCGCGCTCGAAAGGACCTCGTTGCAGCTGGCGGCGCTAATGCGGTTTCTTCTCCTTGGTCGGGTTCTGATTGTAGGTGCTCGACTGGCCCTTCGGGATGCTGATCCATTCCCACTCGCGACCCTGAAAAGAGCGCGCGAGCATGACCATCTGCCCAACATGGTACGCAACATGCGCCAGGGATCGCGCCAATGCCTCGTGGACCGTCAGCGCCTGCCCGCGTATAAGAACCTGGCTTTGGAGATCCGAGTCCAAAAGCCGCGCCAGTTGGTTTTCGAGAACATCCCAGCCCTTCGCCCACACCTTGTCGACGTCCTCGCGGCTGGAAGCCTGGTAGTCAAACTCAGCGTCCCGATCGCGCCACGGTTTCTCTCCGTCGCTGGTCAGAAAATCGGTGAATCGGGAGACGAGATTTCCGCTGAGATGACGAACCAGGATGGCAATGGAGTTGTTATCCGGACCCGGGGCGAAATTCAGCTTGCCGTCCGGCACCTGGCTGAGAGCTTTCTCGCCGATGGTCCTGTACTTTGTGTATTCATCTGCGAAACTCTTGATCATTGATTCTCTCCGTGCCTGTTCCCCAATTTTACCGCCTTGGCGCTGGCACCAGAACAAGTGCCCGGAACATGGTCCAAGCATTCCGTCCTCTGCACCCCTGGCGCTGCTTCCTGATACTCTGAAAAAGAGCTGTAAGTTCATATTCCTGATAGGACTGTCTCCGACTTGGAGGTCGGAATTATATGGACGGTGAGTAGTGTGAGCCATTCGAATGACAGCAGGCGGACGGGAACGGACGACGGTTGGCTCTCGCGCGAACGCGCGCTGGTCGTTGTATTGGCGTTCGCCACCGGCCTGGCCCTTTATGTTTGTTACTATCTGGTTCGGCCTTTCCTGCCCGCACTGGCGTGGGCCCTGGCTTTGGCTGTTGTTGCTCATCCGCTGCATGCGTATGTCGGGCGTCGCATAAACAAACCGAACCTTGCGGCCGGGCTGGCGGTTGTCGTCGTCGCGATCGTCCTGATCGCGCCGGCGGTTTTTGTGGGGCAGCAGCTCACGGCCCAGGTTGCGAATGGCGCAAAGACGATTTCGAGTGAAATCGAGAAGGGAACCTGGTGGGCCCGGATCGAGCGTCAACCGCGGCTCGCTTCTCTGCTTCGGCCCATTGAACAACGCATTGACATCGAGCAGGAAGTCAAAAAACTGGTTCCGAAGCTCACTGGCGGCGTCTCCTCGATTATCTCGAGCACGATCTGGGTGCTCGCGATGCTGTTGATCACGTTGTTCGCACTCTTCTTTTTCTTTCGCGATCGTCGTTACGCTCTGGCCAGCCTGCGATCGCTCGTCCCACTGTCCGAGGAGGAAGCCGACGAGGTCTTCAAGAGAATCGCCGATTCGATCTACGCAACTGTTTACGGGACGCTGCTGGTTGCGCTCATACAGGGAGCACTGGGCGGCTTGATTTTCGGGTTGCTGGGACTGCCAAGTCCGCTGCTCTGGGGATCGGTGATGGCCATCATGGCGACCATTCCGGTGTTGGGCACCTTCGTGGTCTGGATGCCGGCCGCGCTGTATCTCGCACTGACTGGGAGTTGGGTCAAGGCTCTGATCCTTGTCGGCTGGGGCGCACTAGTCGTGAGCACGATCGACAACCTGCTCTACCCTGTCCTGGTCGGTGATCGATTGAGGCTGCATACCTTGCCGGTCTTCCTTGCGATCGTCGGCGGCATCCTGTTGTTCGGCGGCTCAGGCGTGATACTGGGCCCGCTGGCGTTCGTCGTTACGGTGGCACTGATTGACATCTGGCGTCGTCGGACGGCCGGCGGACGAGCGGCGGAAAAGATCCCAGCGTGAAGGTATGCCTTCCCCAGGTCCGGCATTCTGTCCGGCATTCTTGCCGGACCCGGGAGTTTTTACATTTTCAGCCGGCTGCGATCGCCTTCGGCCTGAAAGGCCGAGACATAGTAGCCCGGGGCGGAGCGCTTTTTGCGTAGCCCCGGGCTAAGTCAGCAACGAGCTTCAAGCCCTGAAAGGGCGGGAGAGACAGCACTC
>CAYQYP010000048.1:0-5180 GCA_964421755.1 uncultured Acidobacteriota bacterium | reverse complement strand
GGTCAGCGGAACCGGCATCTCGATGCGCGTCGTGAGCCGGGCAATGCGCCTTTTTGGGTCGGCGATCATTTCCTTGCTCACCGTGATCTTCATGCCTTCGAGATCGACACCTTCCCGCTCGGCCACGATTCCCATAACGGTTGCCAGGCAGGCAACCAGGGCGGTGGAGACCAGATCGGTCGGCGAAAAACTCTCCCCTTTTCCGTGGTTGTCCACGGGCGCGTCCGTGAAAATCGTCTGACCGCTGGGTCCGTGGGTCGCCTGGCAGCGGAGACCGCTGCGGTAGGTGATGCCTATTGTAATCATGGTGGCTCAATCTAAACCAAAAGGCCGATGCCGGGCAACTGCGCGCTGCGCGCTGCCCACTGACAACTGACAACTGACTACTGACTACTGACGACTCTGACGCTCTTCAATAGCTCGCGGGCAGCCAACCGGGCCGTCAGCCGGTCAGCCGGTCAGCCGGTCAGCTGGCCAGCCGGTTAGCCCTTCACCACTTCCAGAACAAAGGTCAGCTGCTTGCCGCGCATTAAGAAACAAAGATACTGCTCCCAGAATTTGCGGATGAACCGAAACCCGGGGAAGCGGTTATCCAGGTTGATCAGAAACTGAATCCCCGTGATCTTCCAGAGCGATGCCATCTCGAGCGTGCGGCTGGTCGTTTTGAAACGGGCTTTCGTGTAGTGATTCGTGTGGTAGTCCGGGTCGAAGTAGATGAACGAGTATGAGCTCAGATGCCATTTGTGGGTGGGGTCCTGCCATGAAACCGGGTCGGTGTAGTGAGGTGTAATAACGGTCACCCTGCCCCCCGGCCGCGTGATTCGGTGGATCTCCTCCATCACTGCAAGAATCGAGTCCATATGCTCAATCACGTGGGTCGCGTACACTTCATCGAAGCTGTCATCGGGAAACGGATAGGGCAACGCATTCAGGTCGTGGACCAGGTCGACGCCGGGCAACGAGACCCTGTCTATGCCCGTGGCGCCCGGGCGCTTGTTCTTCCCGCACCCGATGTCGAGAGTTCTTTGCATGTTCTCCCCTACTTCTGACCGGGCCTCACGATGTTCCAGAGGTTTGCGGCCACTGTCTTCCCCTGCTTGAAACCGTTGTCCCCCCGGTACAAGCCCACCAGTTTTTGTACCCGCCTGGCGAAAACCGGCCCGAGTTGCACCTCCGTCAGGTAGCTGTCCAAAATTAGGTCGCCGATTTCCGTCCCTCCCGCCTTTGGTTCGCGTAGAGAGGCCAGAAGCTGTATCAAGTCTCGCGCGACGAGGATGGCACGAATCGCGGCCGGACAGCGGGGCAGGAACCGGCACTTTTCGAGATCGACCAGGTGGAAGCGAAATCCGCCTTCGGACAGGTCCGCGAGGATGTGCCGGGTCTTCAAGTCGCCGTGAACGAAGCCGGCGTTGTGAAACCGGGCTATATGCCGGCCGAGGGCAACGGGCCAGTCCCGGGTGACATCCAGAAAGCGGTGGATTTGAAAAACATGATTTCCTCGGGACGGGATCTCAAATACCGACTGGATCTCGAGGGCGATCAGGATGCTGGTCCAATTCAGCAGCTCGTTCTTTTTCTTCAGCGCGGCTACTACTTCCAGCGTGGGAAACCCCATTTCGCGAAGGAGTTCCGAGTAGCGGAGAGTCCGCAGCGCGTAACATCGTCGAAACGCCCGCGTGAGGGACCGGTTGGTGAAATAGTACGTGAAGCAGGACTGGACCTCGTTGCCGACACGCATCGGAACCCGGTGGATCTGCCGGCCCACGCAATCAAGGAGATGCTCGGCTCGCTCCAATTGGCCGATCTGCTCCGGGTGATTGAGGACGAGCTCAGGGGCGGCAAAGTCAGCCCGCACGTATCCCTGATACAGCTGGCCTGCATACTTCCTGAACTTTTTCATTGACCCGGGGAGCCGACCTCGCATCACAGGAAAATGTACCTGAGCACGAACAGAACTGAAAAGACCGTGATCAGTACTGGTACCGTACGGATTTTCCGCCGCGCCAACTGGATGAGAGTGAATGAGATAAAGCCGAAGGCGATCCCTTCGGTAATGCTGAACGTGAGCGGCATCATGACGATGGCCAGAAATGCCGGAATCGCTTCTCCAAAGTCATCCCACCTGATTTTCACAACGTTCTTCATCATGAAGCAGCCGACCACGATCAGGGCCGGCGCTATGATCGGATAAAGACGAAGCCCCTCCCCATACTGTATGCCTCCGCCCACCATCCGGATCAATGGGGAAAAGAACAGGCTGAGGAGCAGCAAGGTGCCGGTAGCCATGTTGGCCAGGCCGGTCCGGGCGCCCGCGCTGACTCCCGCAGCGCTCTCGATGTAGCTGGTCACCGTCGATGTGCCGAGCAGAGCTCCAACCGTGGTTCCGGTCGCGTCTGCGAACAGCGCCTGCCTTGCTCGGGGTAACGTCCCGTCGGGTCGCAAAAGCCCCGCCTCCTGGCTGACGCCGATCAGCGTACCTACTGTGTCAAAAAGGGCAAGGAAGAAGAAGATGAAAATGACGTGGACCATTTCCGGGCGAAGAACGCCAACCAGGTCGAGTTGGAGGAACGTGGGCCGCAGGGACGGAATGCTTCCAACGACGCCTTCGAACTTCACCATCCCGGTGGCCAGCGCAACGATCCAGGTAGCTGCGATCCCGATCAACATGGCCGCACGAACTCGTAGCGCCAGCAGGACCACCATAATCGTCAGTCCGAACAAGGCCAGCAGCACGGGAGGGCTGTTCAGGCGGCCCATGCCAACCAGTGTCCCGGGATTGTCCACGACCAGGCCGCTCCACTCCAGCCCCACCGCCGCTATAAGAAGGCCTATGCCTACTGCAATTGCGTGTTTCAGACTATTGGGGACCTCGTTGAGCAGGCGCTCCCGGAGCCCGAAAAGCGAAAGAATCAGAAAAAGCGCGCTGGCGATGAAGACAGCTCCCAGCCCCTGCTGCCACGTGTACCCCATCGTTAGAACGACCGTGTACGTGAAGAAGAAGTTGTGGCCCATTGCCGGCGCCAGGGCGACGGGGTAGTTTGCCACGAACCCCATCAAGAAGGTGGCCGCCGCGCTGGCCACACACGTAGCCACCATCGCAGCCCCGAGGTCGATCCCTGCTGCATTCATGACGACAGGCTGAACGAACACGATGTACGCCATCGTCATGAAAGTCGTGAGGCCGCCGGCCAGCTCGCGGTTGACTGTAGTGTTGTTCTCTCGGAGCCGGAATAGTCGTTCGAGCACGATGTATCCCCCCTCGGTTCCTGTCTCAGTTCACCTCATTCGAAAGGTCGGTATCCTGTTCCGTCGGGCCCTTCCCGCGGAACACGAGGGAGCGGAGGATGATCACGAGGACAACCCCGAGAGCCAGCCCAATCAGGACAAACGTAACGGTTCGACCAGGAACCACTTCCACGCCATGGCGGGTCGCGTTCATGACGAGGTAAGAGACGTAGGCGATGTAAAAGGTGATCGACAACGCGCCGCCCCAACGAGGTAGGAGTCGCCCCAGTAAGAACACCGGCAGGCAACCGGCCGCCGCGGCGATCAGTACCGGAAAGTCGAGCCGCAAGGCAGAGGTCGGTATCGCCAGACCCCCGGATGTCCACAGCGCAGCCAGCCCCAGGCCACCCAGCAGGTTGAAAATACTGCTGCTGATGATGTGTTCGATCCCGATCTCCCGCTCCCCGCGCAGAATCGCGCTGATGGCAGTGGCGGTTTCCGGAGTGGAAGTGCCGATGCCCAGGATAGTCAGGCCCATGACCAGATCCGTTACGCCGATGCCTCGACCGATGCTTATGGCCGCGTCGACGAGCCATCTGGATCCCAGCCAGAGCATCCCGAGTCCCAGCAGGAGAAACAGCAGGCCTCTCGCCTGCAGACCGCGGTGCCCGCCCTGGCTGTACTCGTGCTCGTAGGTTCTCTTGATGTCGTCCCGCTCGGAGTCGCTCTTCCGGACGACGAACACGATGAAGGCAGCCAAAGCGACCAGGAGCAGCAGACCGTCAACCCGGCTGACCCGGCCGTCCAGTGAGAGGAGTACAGCGACAAGCGATGCTGCAAGCAGGATGGGAACGTCCTGACGGACCAGCCGGTGTGAGACCCGGGCGGGCAGCAAAAGAGAGCAGTTGCCGAGGACGAACAGGATGGTGAAAATCGTGCTTCCTAAAAGCGTACCGAGCGCAAGGTCAGAGAAACCTGAGCCTGTCGCCCATAAAGCCGACACGATTTCCGGAGAATCCGAAGAAAAAGCCACCACGAGTGTGCCGATCAGCAGCGGCCGGAGGCCAAACCTTCCGACGACATTTGCGGCGCCTCGGACAAATGCTTCTCCGCCGAAACAAACGGTAGCCAGGCCAAGTGCCAGCCAAACGAGCTGTTCGATCGTCATAGCGTCTCAGCCGGACATTATCGTACGGTTTTGCCGAATGCGGAATGCGGAACCCGCAGAAGGTTGAATAAAAGGCAAGCAGCGAGTCCCCTTGCCGTTTGCTCCGCGGGCGTCTCACCACTGCTTTTTATTCCTCAATCCGCATTCCGCATTCCGCATTCGGCTCAGGGGCGCTCGAAGATGAAGAGAAGGGGCCGTGTGTCAGTCGGTTCGCTCGCCCGGCTGTCCCCGTTGTTGTCCACGACTATGTAGACTCGTCGAGCGTCGAGGCACAGACCTTCCGCCATGCCGAAAGTCTGGTCCTCGTAAGCGTAGGCATCGCTCGTGAGTGTGTCCTTGACTGACCAGATCGACTTCTCCTCGAAGTCTTCGCCGTTCCGTTCCAGTTGGACGACGACCTCGGCACCGCGTACCATGGCAAACAGCTTGCCCTTTTCCCAAAAGACGTCCGAAAAGTCGGGCAGGCGTTGCCCGGTGCCGGCGCTGATCCGGGATTGGTCGCAGTTCCACGCCGAAATGGACGGGGCGCCCGCGGCCAGCTGCAATTCGAGGATTCCCCGGGCCTGTCGCTCTGCGCACAGAATGAATCGGTCAAGGCCGGTGACAGCAATCCCTTCGAGTCCGCCATTCCCTACCTGGAAAAGCCCGACTTTTTTGCCCGCTTCTGCCAGGTCGGGTCCGATCCAGGCAGCTGCTCCGCTCGATCCCACACGGAGGATGCGAAAGCACGCTTCGCTGACCAGGTAGAAGTTTCCCTCGGAATCCGTGCTGATTCCTTCGAAGTCCA
>CAYQYP010000047.1:0-7180 GCA_964421755.1 uncultured Acidobacteriota bacterium | reverse complement strand
TGTTGAAAATGTTGACTCTTCTATCAATAGGCGATAGACCGCCGAGTTCCCGGCGGAGGGCGAGATCGAATGGAGCCGCGCACGAGAGAGGGTGTGGAGGAAGTTCTTAAGGCCTGAAAGGCCGGCACATATTAGCCCAGGGCGAAGCGTGCTTTGTGCGCAGCCCTGGGTCTAAGGGGTATAGAGGCGGAGACCCTGAAAGGGCGCAAGAACGGCAACATTATCAGGATCTTACGCCCTTGCAGGGCTTCGCGGTCGAGACCGTGTTGACCCAGGGCTACGCGAAAAGCACGCTTCGCCCTGGGCTAATATGTGCCGGCCTTTCAGGCCTTACGAACTTATTGGACCCTCGCTGTCGTGCGCGGCTCCATTCGATCGCGATCACGCCTGACCTTGCCCGGGACCCTTCCCCGGGAGGACAGCTAGCGGATGCTCAGGTCGCGGATGAAGATGTCCTTGAAACGCATGCGGCCCTGGCCGCCGGAATGCAGCTGGAGCGCTATTGAACCATCCGTCGACTGTGGGGACGGGTTCGTGAAGTCGAGCACGTCCACCCCGTTGAGTCGAACGATCGTCCGGTTGGCCAGCACCTTGATATACATGTCATTCCAGTCATAGGGACGAATGACTGTCTCATACTCAGGTGCAGGCCAGGCAAACCAGCCGCGGTTATCACCGTAAAGGCCGCCGGTGTGGTGGTTCAAGACCCGATCGATCTCCACCTGATAGCCTTCGCTGACGTCAACAGTCCCGGGAGCGAAGCGGGTTCGAATGTAGACGCCGCTGTTTCCGTCGGCTTCGCACTTAAACCGGATGGCCAGCTCGAAATCCTTGTAGTCCTTCTCGGTGATGAGGTAACCGTACTTCTCGGTGATGCCCTCCCCGTAGATCGCTCCGTCCTCAACCACCCATTTCTCCTCACCGATTTTCTTCCATCCGGTCAGGTCCTTGCCATTAAAGGCCGAGACCCACTGTGGACCGATGTCGCCCTGCCGGTTTTGCCTGGCCGGCCGCTGGGCAAGGAGACTCCATCCGAGACTGCAGGCAACCAGAAAAAAGATCATGAAGTGTTTCGATCGAGCCATCGTCATCTCCTTTTGCTTGAGCACACAGTATAGCTTCTGTGGCCGAGGCCGGTTGTGCAAAACTGATTTCCGACCCCAAGGACTTCAACGACACCAACGACAAAGCCGCAATGCTTGCTGCATGTCCTTGCTGTCCTTGCCGTCCTTGCTGTCCTTAGGGTCGGCAGCCATCTCCCCGCCGAGCAGAAAATTCACTCTCCCCCGTGTAACGCCGGTCTGGTACCCTATCGGAACGTCGGGGCATGGGCTGCCCAAAACCGAGGAGTGCGAGAAAGCTATGAGTGGTTTCTTTGGCGTGGTTTCGCAGGAAGATTGTGTGCGCGATCTCTTCTATGGCACGGATTACCATTCCCACCTCGGCACTCGCCGCGGCGGCTTGGCGGTCCAGGCCGAATCGGGCATTCAGAGGACAATCCACGATATCAGCGACTCGCCTTTCCGAAGCAAGTTTCAGGACGAGGTCGGATCGATGAGCGGTCGCATGGGAATCGGGGTCATCAGCGACTACGAAGACCAGCCGCTTATTATCGGCTCGCACCTTGGCGTCTATTGCATCGTCACGCTTGGGGCCATCAAGAACTCAGAAGAGCTTGTCCGGGCGGCATACGAGCAAAAGCAAATTCACTTTTCCGAAATGAGCGGCGGTGAATTGAATCCAACCGAGCTGGTCGCCACCCTGATCAATGCGGCCGCCAGCTTCGAGGAAGGGATCGCCAGGGCTCAAGCGGCCATCAAAGGTTCCTGTTCGCTGCTTCTGCTCACCCGGAACGGCATTTACGCGGCGCGAGACCGGTTCGGCAAGACACCGGTGATCATCGGACGGAAAAGCGGTGCCTGCGCGGTCAGCTTCGAAACAACCGCGTTCCCCAACCTGGGATACGAGATCGAGCGCGAGCTCGGGCCGGGCGAGGTGGTTTTCATCTCGCAGAACGGCGTTGAACAGAGAGTGGCCCCGGGAAAGACAACCAGCATTTGCGCGTTTCTCTGGATTTACTACGGTTACCCCTCCTCGACATACGAAGGGATCAATGTCGAAGAAGCTCGAAACCGCTGCGGAGCGGTTCTGGCCCGAAATGACAACGTTTCGGTCGACATGATCGCGGGCATCCCCGATTCGGGAGTGGGTCACGGGCTCGGATACGCCAGCGAGTCGGGCATCCCGTACCGTCGGCCGTTCGTCAAGTACACTCCGACCTGGCCGCGCAGTTTTATGCCCCCGATCCAAGCCACCCGCGAACTGGTCGCAAGCATGAAGTTGATCCCCATCAAGGAGATCATCGGCGGAAAGCGGTTGCTCTTTTGCGAGGACTCCATCGTCCGCGGCACGCAGCTCAAAGACACGATCAGACGTTTGTACGAGTACGGGGCGAAGGAAGTCCACATGCGACCGGCGTGTCCTCCGCTGGTTTTCGGCTGCCCGTTCCTCAATTTCTCGCGGTCCCGGTCGGAGATGGATCTGGCGGCCCGGCGGGCCATTAAAGAGCTCGAGGGACACGACGCCGCGCGATTGGCTCACTACACCGATGAAGGCTCTGCCGATTACAACGCGATGGTGGACCGAATAGCAACCCGGCTGGGCGTCACCAGCCTCAAGTACCAGACGCTCAAGGACATGATCCAGGCAATTGGACTGTCGCCAGACAAGCTGTGCACGTATTGCTGGTCAGGTTGCGACCCATCCGGCCAGTTCGTCCAGCTGGGCCGCCCTTAGGTCAGACTTCCAACTCGGTATGCCCGACAGGGAATGTGAGCTACGGGGCTTCAAGTCGGGGCCCTGTGGTTCATTCCATTGCCCGCGCGCTTCGCTTGGCCCCTCGATGCTTTACCGGTTCGTGGAGCGGATCGGGCGGATGCATGACCGGATCCGCAACGACCAGGACGTCCGTCACGCGGGATTCAGGCAAGACTCCGGACCGTGCCAACTCTTTCTGGACGCTCTGCAGGTAGCCCCGGATAATGTAAAAATTCCCGAGATCGAAGAAGTGGTCGATAGATGCCATAAGCTCCATCGCCTGATAGAACTCGAGGGCGCTGTCAAGCAAGCCCTGTGAGCGAATGAGCTCCCAGAAATCGCGTTTTGCCGTCAGGAGAGCGTAATTAACTTCGCACAGCGGGAATCTTTCACGATATCGCTCGGCGCCGAGATCCTGGAAAAACCGGCTCAAGTCGGCGCGGGTCAGCGACTGCTGAAGCCAAAGAGCCAGGTTTTGGAACACTAGTGTATGACGGGAAACAAGCTGGTCGACCGACAGTGAGCGGTAAGTTCTTGTCACCTCGGCCCTACGGATGTGCTCGGACCAATGCAACGCTAGCTTCTCAGGGTCGCGCTTGATCAAATCGACTATCTGAAGGTAGATCATCTCCGACCTCCTCGCTTTATCCGCGGACGGTGGGCCCGACTAGAGAGTGCTAATCGAGACGTTGGTCTCTATCTTAATACATCCTCGATGACCAGGATTGATTCGACCAGGGAGGCGGTGACGACTCGGGAGCTTTTCCCGTCGGCACTCAATCGGAAGATGGTCGTCCCGTTGCTGTAAACAACGGAATCGTCGGGGGCGAGATCAAAACACAGAACGCTTTTCGCCAGGCATTCCTCGGTTCCGTCAGGCTTGCGCCGGCGGAGCTCCCATGTCCGGGGGACAAGGGCGCGATCGGCATCCCGGGTTTCACGCAGGTGCCTGGCTGCCTCGACCCGGCGTCCACGGACGATGAGCTCCCGCAAATCGGCGCCCTCCAGCTTCGGCCCGCCGGCCGTTGTGAGAGGCTTTCGGGAGTAGGTCAAAGAAAAGAAATTCAGGTAAGCAAGGAGGGCGCGAAGCAGGCGAAACGGGAGGAGGACCACGTCGCTGACCGTCCGGAGCACCGATGGCCGGTGGAACTGTTCGTAGGGCCGGCGAATGAAAAGAAGGTCGCCCGCGCGCGTTTTGCGGGCGGTCAGGTAATCGTACCGGTCGTCCTGGAGCAAGACTTCCATGTCTCCGCTGTCCAGATCGAGGCTCATGACCGAGAAGGGGCCAGTCCCCACGGGAAAGCCCTCCGTGTTCCGGGCAACTCCCGCGCTCTGATAGACGACTCGCGACGTACCAGGGACCCAGGAAGGTGCTTCGTCGATCGAGTCGCCCTCGGTCACTTCGCTCATGTCCGAGGCGTCCTCGGTCAGGAACCCGATGTTCGCCGTCCCGTTCTGGAAACGGAGGGAACACGCAAGCCAGGGCTCGTCGGTGTGATGCGCCAAGTCGATGCATTCGAAGCGCTCTCGATGCAGGACACGCTTCTCAGTTCCTGAGCAGAGGTCATGAACGAGGAGCGCCCCAACCGGCGGGGCGTGCAGCGCCAGGAAGAGGCGGCTGGTTCCGGGGGCCAGCGACATCCCGGTGATCCGGATGTTTCGAAGCTGCTGCTCCCGTTCGTCGATCCCCCACAGCATTCCTCCGGACATGAAGAGCGCGCCGGTGCCTTTGGTTTTCCACTCGCGTTTCTGAGCCACCTGCACGGCGCTTCGTACCAATTCCTGGCCAAAAGCACTCTCGATTTCGCGCGCGGGACTGGATTCGTCTTTCACGAAAAGCCGTCCCCCTGACAAATAAGCGACTCGCATTTCCGTGCTGGGAACCTTACCGAAAAGAGGCGAAGAAGACAACAAGAAGACGGGGAGACGAGGAGACAAGAGAGACGTCCGCGCTCAAATCTCCCCCTTGCGCGATCGTCGCTCGTGTCCACATCTTTCTGGAACTTTCCGGGCTTCCCGAGCGAATACAACTCTGAAGGTATTCGTGAATGGGAGAGACGCCGGTTACGGATTCTGAGCTGGTGCGGGCGATTCGGGAAGGGGACGAGGACGCTTTCCGAACTGTCTACTCTCGGCTGCAAGCCCAGGTGTTCCGGTTCGCGCTGCACATGAGCGGGTCTCGAAGCCTGGCGGACGATATCGTGCAGGAGGCATTTCTAACCCTCATTCACAGGTCCGACCGCTTTGACTCGGAGAAGGGGTCGCTTGCGGCCTTCGTTCTCGGGATCACACGCAACTGCCTGCTTCGGCGGCTGAGAACCGAGCGGGTGTTTGTCACCGCCCTCGACGATCAGGAAAAGGGCCGGCCGAGCGACCAAACGGCCGGCTCGGACCCGCTTTCGGAGCTGGACCGATCGGAAACCGTGCGTCAGGTGCGAAGTGCGGTCCTGAGCCTGCCGCTTCATTACCGGGAGGTCGTCGTCCTCTGCGAGCTGGAGGAGAGAAGCTACGAGGAGACGGCCAAGCTTCTCGGCTGCTCTTCAGGGACCGTGCGTTCCCGTCTTCACCGCGCGAGGGCGCTGCTGCTCAGCAAGCTTAAGGCTCTAGAACCGGGTCTCGAATTCTCAAAGGCAAGATCACGAAGGTGTCCGGCATGAGATGCAGGGAGTTTCGAAACAAGGTGACCGACTGGGTGCGAACGGGCGGCTCGGAGCACTCCGAGGAGTTGTCACGACACGCGGCAACTTGCAGGGAGTGTTCCAAACGGCTACGGGAGGAACGCGCGCTTGGCCTGGCTTTCGACCGCCTGCGCAAGTTGCACGCAGCCGAAGAGACGTCTCCTCTCGTAGAACAGTCTCTGCTGGCTGACTTCCGATCAGTCAGGGGCCAAAACTGGTTCTGTGAACCGGACGCGGCGCAAGTACCCAAGGCGGGTGCCGGGCGGCATCCGGCTCTGGCTTTGGCCGCTGTCCTGCTCCTGGGATGCGGACTTGTCGTCTGGTTTGTTCTCCTGGCGTGGAGCCGCTCAACCACGGGGCCGCAGGCTCCGGGTCACTCGGAGCAGCCGGTCGCCCGTATGCCGCACCTCACTGGTCAAGCAGGAGATTCGCCAGCGTTGCCCAGGAAAGAGGATCTCGCGCGCACCGAGCCTGCCCCGATGCAAGTGAGGCCCTCGCAGACCGTGCGACGCCCTGAGCGTGTGGCAAGCCAGGTGCGTCGGGGCACCCGAGCCGCTCGCCCCGACCGGGCATCCGCACCGGCCGAAAGCCGAGAGTCGACCGGCTTCATCCCCACGATGATCCCCCTTGAAACCGAGTCAGACTATGGACTCCAGCTGGTTAGAGTCGAGCTGCCGAGAAGCACCATGGCCTCATTTGGCCTTCGGGTTGATCGACGGCAACTGAACAGGCCGGTCAAAGCAGATCTACTCATAGGCCCGGACGGCCTGACGAGAGCGATCAGATTCCTGCAGTGAAAATTACAAACCACATCCAACTTGGAGACAGACTATGTATGGAAAAACAGCCGCAATCGTGTTGACAGTCGTCGCTTTGCTGATTCTGGTGCCCGTGCTCGCCGGCGAAGACGGGAAGGCGAAGAAGATCGAGAAAGGCTTGGCTGTTGAGCCGCCTGTTGCTGTGACCTTTGCGGGGTTCGCAAATGCGACTGTTGACCACATAATGGACATCAAGGTGGTGACCGGGGCGCCTTACTCGGCCCAGGCGACCACCGAGACAGTTCAGGTCTTGGCCGACGGTAACCGCATCGTGCGCCGGAACAGCACCGAGATCACGCGGGACGGCCAGGGACGGACCCGGCATGAGTACTCTTTCACGCCGCCCGCAGGTGCGAGCAGTGATGATTCCGGGCAGGTCACGATGATTTCCATCAACGACCCGACCACCGGAATGACCTACACGCTCCACACCGACAGCCGGACTGCGGAGAAAGTCCGGTTGCCTGAAATGTCGCACGTCGTGATTGAGGAAGAAGCGGGGGCCACCCATTCGGTAGGAAACGCCGTGGTGGCTGGCGGGGGCAGACCGCATATCTTCATCCACCAATCGACTGGCCCAGGTACCGTCGTGGCCGGCACCGCCGGAATTCCTGCCCCCCACATCGCCCGGTACAAGTTCAGTATGGCCGGAGGAGTCCACGAGGATGGGGCGACCGAACAACTCGGCAAGCAGATCATTGAAGGACTGGAAGTCGAGGGCAAGCGGACCACGGTGACAATCCCTGCCGGGCAGATCGGGAATGAACAACCCATCGTGGTTACCAACGAGTCGTGGTACTCCCCCGAGCTCCAGGTCATCGTGTTCAGCAGGCGGGATGACCCCATGGCCGGGACGACCACTTATCG
>CAYQYP010000046.1:0-12540 GCA_964421755.1 uncultured Acidobacteriota bacterium | reverse complement strand
TTCAGGTCCTGCCCCGAGACCTCGTTGGCGACAGCGATGAAATCGGCGGTTCCCGGGTGGCCAAAGCGCCATCGCTCGTGAAAAGTGCGCATGATTCTCGCCATCGTCTTTTCGCCGAGGAGGTTTTCGAGGGTGAACAGGGCGAGCTCCGGCTTGGTGTAGGCGTAGAAGCCGTAGTCGGAAAGGTAGGTCCATGAGGGCTGGATGATCCGGTCGAACTTCATGTTGGGACCATTTTCAGCTCGGATCATGTCGACTTCGCCGAGCTTGAACCCCGGCATATCGGCGATGGTGGCCCGCTTGCCGAAGGCCAGCTCGATCACCCGCCCGGTCGAGTAGCTGTTGATTCCCTCATCAAGCCAGGCCTCCTCGAACTCGTTGTTCGCGACCATGCCGTGCCACCATTGGTGCCCTGCTTCGTGCACCGCCACCATGTCGAAGTAACGAAACCCGGTCAGGGGCCAGTAGGCGAGTAAGGCGTGGGTGCCGCCCGTGAACAAGGTCGGATACTCCATACCGCCTGCGCCGGTGGCGCCGGGGTCAACAAGAGTTATGGTGCGGTAAGGGTATCTGCCGTACCAGAGCCCGAACCATTTGAGGGTCAAGCGCGTCGCTTCGGCGTACCGTTCGGCAAAAAACGTGTGGTCCGGCTGAATCAAGAGATTGATCTCGACGTCGGAGAGCCGCAGTTGGTCGACGGGTCGGCCGAGTAACTGCGACAGCTCGGCGTATTCACGCTCTGACACCTCGCGTTCAGCCACAAATCGGCGTTTGACGACCACGTAATCCGGATCAGCTGTCCAGGCGAAATCATGAACGTCTTCCTGCTCGAACACGTGGGTCCGGGTGCCGTCAGGGAGGTCTCTGGTTTCCCTCAATTCTCCGGTCGCGCCCAATACGAACCTCTTCGGTGCGTTGATCTCGACGCGATACTTTCCGAAGTTGGCGTAGAACTCGGAGTGAGCGTGAAATTGGTGGCAGTTCCATCCGCCGGCCTTGCGCCCACGCATCCCGGCCGGCTCGTAAACGCCTATCTTCGGGAACCATTGCCCGACCATGTAAAAATCGCCCGAATAACCGGTACGGGCGAAGACCTCCGGCAGCCGTGCGAGAAACTCGATCCGCAGGTCAACGCTTTCACCCGGCTTTAAGGGTTCGGCCAGTTCGACCCGGCAAACCGTCTGGTCGTCAGGGTTTCCATCGTCAGGGCTCTCGAAGCTCATGCCAGGCTTGAGATCATGTCCATTCGCTGACTTGATGGAGAGAATTTCGATGTGTCCCGCGGCGCCGGGGATCCAAAAGTCTCCGCGCAGCTGTCCGCCGGATTCCTTGAAAAAAGTGCTCCGCCTGTCTTTGAAAGCATTCAGATACAGGTGAAACCAAAGGTCACCAACCGTATCTGTGGACGTGTTTCGCCAGATCAGCCGTTGGTTGCCGTGCAATTGCCGCTTCTTCGGGTCGAGCTTGACCTTGATGTGGTAGTCAACGATTTTCGCAGCGCGCTCAGGAAGCGGCGCGGGCTGCGTTTTCGCGATCATCCCACCGAGGATTAGCAGCAACGGCACCACGGCGGCAGCACGACGAATCAGCCGGTTGGAGCACATCTTGATTTCGTTTGTAGGAAGGGTCATCGGGAGGAGGAATGATAACAGGAAGCAGAAAAGCAGGCCAACCGCATTAACGCAGCGGGTCTGCCTGGCTCGGCCCCCTGGAAGACATCAGAACCGCACTTCAAGGGTGACCTGTTTAGGCGAGCAAGACCGACCCGACCGAGCGGTGTCAGAGCCGCGCGCGAGCGTTTTCCAGCGAAGCAGGCAGGTTTCAAGCTGTGAGCTGATCGAATGATCCCCTGCAGCGCCACTGCCAACGGACATCCGATCAGCCGGCTGTCCGAGCCCGCTTTGTATGGAAAGCGCTCGCGCGCGGCTCTGACACCGCTCGGTCGCGTGCGCGGCGCCCAAAGAAAGCCCAACCGTTTACACTTCTGTGTACTCTCTGAGACTTTGGGGCAATGCAAGACATTATTCAACACCCTTGGGGGCGAGCGAAGCGAGCGAGAGTAAGCGGACCACCTGACTCGCTCCACTGCTTCGTGTTTAAATGTCTCGACTTAGCGAATGATTGGTGGTCCGCTTACTCTCGCTCGCTTCGCTCGCTCTCGAGGGTGTCGAATAAGTTCTTAAGGCCTGAAAGGCCGGCACATACTAGCCCAGGGCGAAGCGTGCTTTTCGCGTAGCCCTGGGTAACACGGTCTCGACCGCGAAGCCCTGTAAGGGCGTAAGATCCTGATAATGTTGCCGTTCTTGCGCCCTTTCAGGGCTTGTCTCCGCCTCTACCTTGGACCCAGGGCTGCGCACAAAGCGCTTCGCCCTGGGCTAATATGTGCCGGCCTTTCAGGCCTTAAGAACTTTCTCGACAGCCTCTTTCGTGCGCGGCTCAATTCGATCTCGCCCTCGGCACGACATCCGCCCACAAGTCCGTCAATACCTGTGGGCCGAACGCACTTCTCCGACCTTATGCAACACCGTCGCTGCGTGTGACTCTGAAGGATGGTGTGTTCGCCTTGTCTCTTTCAGAGCCGCGCACGCAGCGCTTTTCCAGCGGAGTAAGCGGGTTCAGCTTTTGCTTCAGGCGACCGGGCCCGGCTTCGGTATGCTAGGCAACCCCAGGCAGTCGCGGTAAGCGACCGCGGTTACTGTGAACAACAAGGGATATGTGGCCAGCAGCCCGACATAGCAAAAATTGCCTCCGACGCCGGCGAGCAGGTAAACGACCAGGGCGAAAAGGGTGAAGGGCAGCAGGTCATGTTTCGTCGTTTCGATGCTCGTCCTGATAGCTTCGATGGGCCCCGCCCCGCGCAGCGCAACCAGGGCCGGGGCGAAGAAGCAGAGACCTCCAACCAGAAAGGCGGGAAGGATGCAGAACAGCAGTCCAACGAAAGAGGCGACCATCATGATGACGTTGACGGCGAACATCTGAACGAAGACGTCGGTCCCCGAGAAAAGATCCCGAAGCTCGATCTGTCCTCCCTTCAGCTGCTTGAAAGCGCTTCGGTATAGCCCGGCGGCGAGAAAACCGAGCACCGCCGCCATGACAAGCATGAGGAGCGCACTGAGCCCGATCACGACCGCGATGCCAATCGGATTGGCCCTTTCCGTCAACAGGGGAATTGACACGAAGGAGGCAATAAGGATCAGGCCGAGAGGGACGAAGAGCGCGATGAGGAAGATCAGGATGTTTAGCACCCAGGCCTGCCACTGCTGCAGGAACAGGTTGAAACCGGCCGCTATCCATTCCCACTGGACCTTCGGCCCGGTGGGATAGGCGGGAGGGGTGGTGTTCACGTGCCCTATACTACGATAGTTCTCCGTCAGGCGCCTCTCATCTCAGCAGCTTATACAGCGCATAGTTGCCTTTGCGGTCGATTAGCCGAGTCTCACGGCTGAGAAAGTCGCCCAGCCGCTGGCGCTCTGACGCGGTCAGTCCGGCAACCGGATGGGCGACCAGGTACTCGTTCAGAAGGATGTGAGTGGCATCGAGCGATTTCAGGAAAGCCCGGATCTCTTCGGGCCCGCCGCCCGCCTCAAGGAGCTTTTGGATCCGGAACAGCTCGAACAGGAAGTCGCCGCGCCACGGCCGGTGCATCAAGTAACCCACGTTCGATGAGCCGAGCATAGCGACCAGGTCCTGGTCTCCGAGATGCTGATTGGTGGACTGGTAGACCGGATACAAAGGCATGAGGCGCGTCCGATATTGTTCGAGTGGTTCCTCCCCGGTCAGTAACCCGAAGGGCTCGACCTTGAGCATTTGGTTCACTCCGAGAACCAGGTTGAAGATCACCAGGACCCAGGCCAGCTTCTGGAGGAGTGGGTGACGCCAGCGGTCCACCCCGATCGCAAGAATCACCGACAGGGGAGCTAGAACCGGAAGGAGAAACCTGACCTGTTGGGTGGTTACCGTCCAATACCCGATAAAGAGCAGGGCAAAAAGAGACAGGAGGGCAACCGACGGTTCCTTCCGAATCCGCCAGACGAGGAATGGGGTCAGGAGAAACACCGGACCCGCGATGCCCTCGTAGAGCCGAAGGTCATAGAAACGCGCGCTAACGAAAACCCGGACGGGTGCCTGAAGGAGTCCCCAAATACCCTCCTGCGCGGTGCCGAAGCTTGTGAAGAAGCTGTAAAGCAGCTGGGCTCTTTCCCCATCCCAGTTAACGTCAGGCGCCAGCTGAAAGGGTCCCGTCTGGAAAGGAAACATCGGCCAGCCAGTCAGATACCAGTTCCGGACAAGATAGGGCGATCCGACAAGGAGCGTGCCTGCGACGATCAGACCGGCGGCCAGCGGGACTGACTTGCGTTTGCGGAAAAGGTGCTCGATCAGGACGAGCAGACTCAATAGCAGCGCGGTCTGTAGCCCCGTGTACTTGACACTGAGGCAGGCGCCCGCGAACAGCGTCGTGAGGATCAGCCACGGCCGGTCTCGGGTCTCGGTGTACTGTATGAGGGCCGCAAGCGCTAACAGTACGTAAAAAGTGAAGGTCAAGTCGACATACGCCCAGCTGCCTACCACCATGGCGGTCGGTACGGAACAGAAAATCGTGACTCCCAGGATTGCGTGCGGGCGGGAGACGTGTGGCCGAAGCAGCCCGTAGATCGCCAGTCCGCAAAGAAAGGCGAAGATCGTGTGGAACAGGTGTGCCCCTGGTTCCCCCGAGATCGGGAGGGCGAACAGGAAGAACATCTCGCCGAATTGCGGATAGTAGGCGTAGATGTTGTCGCGGAACAGGACCTGCCCCCCGGCTGCCAGCATCTGCCGGGGAACCTCCAGGTGGTAGGTCAGCTCGTCAACCGAGGTGGCAGGAAGCGCCGCCATCAGGATCAGCCAAAGCATGTACGCGGCCACGCCGATGACGAAAAGCTGGGATTCCCTGGCGGCCAGCCTGCTTCGCAACCAATCCGATGCGCGTCCGGCACTGGTCCCGCGGATCGCCACGATTGTGGCAATCAAGCTGATGGCTCCCATGAGAATCAGCAGACCGACGAGGATACCTGGCTTGGCGACTCTGAGCACAGTGAGACCGAAGATCAGGTGGGACCAGAACAGGAGCCCAAGACCGCAGTACCCCGCGAAGCGAAGCGCCCAGTGATCGAACTCGAACCAACGATTCAGGCATACCCGGGTGATTGCCCAGGCTGAAATGACGGTGGCTGCAACTTGGAGAAGCCCGAGGCTCACCTCGACCATTGCGGCAAAGGGTATAGCGTGAGGCCGCAGGACGCAAAGAAGAAAAACGCCAAACACGGACTGACACGGACCATAAACGATGCGAGCCTGATCGGGTCCGTGTTCGTCCTTATCGGTCCGTGTCGGTCCGCCCTACCCCCGTTCCACGGTTCTCACCACCTGCCCGTCCGGGCCGCGGAAGTTGATGCGCAGGGGCATCTTGCCCGGAAGTGCGTGGGTCGCGCAGGAAAGACATGGATCGTAGGCGCGGAATGCCATTTCCACACGGTTCAGGAAGCCCTCGGGAACCTCGGGGCCCCGCACGAATTCCTGGGCGGCCTTCTTGATGGACAGGCAGATGGGTCCGGCGTTGTTCTGCGTCGCTACGATGAGGTTGATTTTCCGAACCATCCCCCGTTCGTCAGTCTCGTAATCGTGGAAGAGGGTTCCGCGGGGCGCCTCCACGCATCCCACTCCTTTCCCCGTGATTTCGTACTGGGTGTTTCGGATGTCGCGGCTGGTCAGCTCCGGGTCCTGTGCGATCTGGACGTTGTGCTCGGCCGCCTGCAGAGCGCAGATCAGGCGAGCCCAATGCATCGCCAGCGTGTGATGGGACGGCTTTCCGCCCAAGGTCTCGAACAACAGCTCCGCCTCTTTCTGGGCTTCCGGGGTTTTCATCCGATCGGCTACATTGAGTCTCGACAGCGGGGCGACCCTGTAAAGTGATGTGTCGTTGCCCTCGGTCAGTCCCTTCCAGCCGATCTTCTTCAGGAACGAAAGACGAACGAATGTCCAAGGTTCCACCCACTCTCCGATGTGGTCGACATAGTCGCTCGGATGGAACCTCACGAATTCCTTCCCGTTTGGATCAACGACCCGGACCTGGCCGTCATAGAAATCCACGCAGTTATTGGCGTCCACGAGGGACATGTAGTAAGTCTTCAGTTTGTATGCGTCGTTGAGTATGAGGTCCAGGTTGGCCTTTTCTCCCAGCACCAGGTCTTTGAAGAGCTGGATCGCGAAGCGGGCAAAATCCAGCGAGAATTCGGCCGTCTCGATGATCCACTTCCGATCGTCTTCGGTCAGGTGGCGGGGAACGCCGCCCGGCAACCCTCCTTCCGGGTGCGGCGCTTTGCTGAACACGTGGCGGATGATGTCGCGATTCCTTTTCCGGACCTCGATGACTTTCAACCCCACGTCCTTACCGACTTTCTGGATCAGTCCGAGGACGTTTCGTTCAGCAGGGTCGGAATCCGGGCCGACGACGAAGTCGGGTGCTGCGAGGAAGAAGAAATGAACGTAGTGGTCTTCGATGTAAAAAGCATTGAACTCGAGCTGGCGGATCAGCTTGGCCGTCGGAGTTGGCTCAACGCCGAACACCTGATCCAGCGCCTTGACCGACGCCATGTGGTGCGCCGAGGGGCAGACACCGCAAATATTCGGCATGATCCGGGTTAATTCCTCGGCCGGTCGCCCGACGCAGAACTTCTCGAAGCCCCGCAGTTCGGCGACCTGAAAGTAGGCATCCTTGACCTTCCCGTCGTCATTCAGGAAGATCTCGATCTTCCCGTGCCCTTCCAGCCGTGTGACGGGATTGATCGTTATAGTGCGTCCCATAAGGTGCGCCTCATTTCCTGTGCCGCCCGAGTATCGAAGACGGCTGAGTGAAACGATAAAAGCAGCCCGCCGGATCGGGGATCGTATCCAAAATGCCGGAGACTTCCGAGTCAGATTGCGCGCGGATCAGGGAAGCCAGCGCCGAGAGGAACTTTGCACCGGAATCGTCGACGCCTTCCACCGGCCCGAAACATCCGGAGCACGGAATGTTGATCGAAAGGCAGGTGGCCCCGCAGCCGTCGCGTGTGGCGGGGCCAAGGCAGATGACCCCCCGGGCCAGAAAACAGGTGCCTGAGTCCTCGTCGACTTCGTGGATTCGCCGGATGTGCGTCAGTTCGATCTTTGGCGGTTTCGCCGCGTTACGTGGACAGCTGTCGCAAAGCGCTTTGTGCGGCGCGAGGAAGGAGCCCCTGGGGGGCAGCTTGCCTTCGATTACTGCGTGGACCGCCTGCGCAATCAGATCAACGGGCGGAGGGCAGCCAGGCAAATAGTAGTCGACCGCAATCACCTGGTTCAGACTGTGCACCTGGTCCAGCAGGACCGGAAGGGTCAGGTGATTCCCGCCGACCGTGGTTTCGGCCTGCGGTCGAGTCTTGGCGCGGTTGACCACGGTTGGGGCTTCCCCGTACACCCAGTTTTGGATCTCGTTCGGCTTCAGAAAGTTCGCGAGACCGGAGGTCCCGCCGAAGCAGGCACAGGTGCCGAAAGCGAGGACCACCTGCGATTTGCGCCGCAACAGGTGTGCCATTTCCTCGTGCTCGGAGTTTCTGACGTTGCCGTGGATAATCGACAGCGCCAGCTCGCGATCGCCGAGCCGCTCGATGGAAGCGTATTTGGCGTCGATCGCAATCGGCCAGAGGGCGATGTCCACTTCCGAGGCCAGCTCCAGCAGTGATTCGTTCAGGTCGATGATGGCCTCATCGCATCCACCGCAAGAACCGAGCCAGTAGATTGCGATTTTTCTTTTCTTCGCCATCGAAATATCCTCCTGGATCGTGGAGCGCAACTTACGCGCGCTTCCACGCCTGTAACCTCGATCGGACTACCTCGTCGCGACGGGCTTAGCGGAGATCTCCTTCATGCCAAGCGGTCCCATCGGTCTCAGGTCGCGACCCATGTCCTCAACGATCTTGCGGATGCTGTTGCCCTCGGGGTCAAGCGATAACTCAATACGCACCCGTCTCGGATCGATGCCAAAGGAGGGCAGAACCCTCTGCAGGAGCTGCACCTTCTTCCGTGTCTGGTAGTTCCCGTCCTGGAAGTGGCAATCGCCATCCACGCATCCGAGGATCAGTACCCCGTCTGCTCCGCTTCTGAATGCTTTCAGAATGTGAGTTGCGTCGATTTTTCCGCTGCAGACGACCGGGATCCAGTGTTTGATCTGCATTTCCCTCACTTCGGGATCGGTCAGGTAGCCCCAGCCGAAATTGCAGGAGAAGCATACGATCTTAGGCTCGAAAGTCGTCATGGTCTTCTCTCCTAGGCGCCGAGGGTCGAGAATACTTCCTGAATCCTGGTGTCCATTGGGTCCCCAATCATCCGACGTGCCTGTGATGGGCAAGCGACGACGCACATTCCGCATGCCTTGCAGCGGAAGGTGTCGGTTGTCGAAACGGTTCCCCCGTCTTTGAATCTCCACTGCGCGGACCCGTAGTAGCAAATCGACGTGCAGATGCCGCAACCACTGCACGTTTCCTCGTTCACCTCGACGACCGGAAGCGAATGCTGAATTCCAATGGCGAGGCATGCCTTACACGAGACGCAGGGGCCACACCGGGCGCACCGCTTGGCTTCCTCGATGGCCTCTTTGAGGGTGAATCCACGTTCGAAAAGCTGAAAGTGCAGTCGCTTTTCGGGAGGGATCCAGACAACCTCCGGTTCGTGCTTGTAGATCCTGCGGAATGGAATGTCCTGCGGTTCGTACTCTCGTTTTCTGCCGGCCCTCATATCGAGTCCGCGCAGATGCCTCTCGATCGACTCGGCAGCCACAAGACCCTCATGCATCGCCTCAACCATGAAGCCGATCTTTCGAACGTCGCCCCCGATGAATACCCAATCCTTGTTGAGGCTTTGAAGGGTGAGGGGATCAACCGCCAGGCGCCCGCGGTCGTCCAGCAGGTTCTCCTTCTGAAGGAACGATCGGTCCGGACCCTGCCCGACGGTGATCATCAGGACGTCGCCATCAATGTTGACGATATCGGTGGAATCGAAGACCGGGTTAAACCCCGTTTCATCGAACACGCTCGCGCAATGGGGACATTCGATTCTCTGGAACTTGCCTCCCTTGCCCATGATCCGGCGCACGCCACGGGAGTAAACGATCTGAACACCCTCTTCCCAGGCCCCTTTGATCTCCTCTTCGTCGGCCGGGATGCCGTCTTTGCTGGACTTATCTTCGCACTCCAGGCAAACCACGGTGGTTTCGCCGCCCAGGCGCCGGGCCGTCCGCGCGACGTCGAACGCGACGTTGCCGCCTCCGATAACAATGATCTTCTTGCCGCCGAAGTAGTTCGGTTGGATATTGCCGTGACTAACCTCGTAGAGGAACGTCTGGCCGTACATCACTCCAGAAAGCTCCTGGCCTTCGACCTTTTCGCGCCCGTAAGTGAGGATGCGGGGCATCGGGGTTCCCTTGGCGATGAAGACCGCTTTGAACCCATCCTTACGCAGCTTGTCGAGGCTGTACTTGCCTTCACCGATCCGGGCGTTGTATTTGACGTCGGCCTCGCAAATGCGGACAAGGTTGTTCACCGCCGTTGTCAGGACGTCTTCCGGGAGCCTGTAGTGAGGAATAAGCCACAAAGCGCCACCCAGTCGATCGGAAGTCTCGAATATCGTCACACGATAGCCGCGACGACTCAGATCATAGGCACACATGAGCCCGGCCGGTCCGCCTCCGACTATCGCCACGTCCTCTTTCGTCTTCTCGATGTTGAGCTCTTCCTTCTCGCGAATCCGATCCATGTAAGCGTCCGAAACGAAGCGCTTCAGGAGACGCCTGCGGATGGACCCGCCCTTTGCCTGGTAGTTGCACTCGAGCTCGCACAGACCGCAGACGTAGCCGCAGACAGTAAACAGCGGGTTGCGTTCGTGCAGGTAGTCGCCAATCTGGCAGATGCCTTCCCGCGCCCCCTCGGGGTCGAGCGGAAGCATCGAAATCAGAACGTTGGTTCTCTGGATGTCCTCGTTAATCGGACACTTCAGTTGACAGGGAGGCAAGAACTGTTTGAGTGCCTCTTCAGCGCGGGCTGCTCCCGTGTTGACCGTTTTCCACATGCAAGCGTCCTCCGTTCGGAAAAAAACCGAAGCGACTTCCGGAAAACAGTTTCGTCAAACCGGGCAGGGAACCGATGGGGGTGCTCTGCTCGCCGCTCATTATATGGGCGTATGGGGAAGGAGACAAGGAGGGGAAGGAGGAAGGAGAGGGGGAGACAAGGAGAGGGCCGTCATGGAGCGCGGACGTCTCGTCCGCACTGGGATCGCGGGCATCCTGCCCGCGCGCCGGGCATCTTGCCCGGCGTTGTATTTCCGGTTGAACGGCGGGCAGGATGCCCGCCGGGCGGCCGGGACGTCCGCGATCCCAGTGCGGGCAGGATGCCCGCGCTCCAGGAAGATGCCCGCGCTCCAAGAGCGAAACTTTTCCTTGTCTCCTCGTCTCCCTGTCTTCTTACCGCCGGTTCTTGTATTTCTCGTATAGCCGCGAGTGCTTTGACTCGAGCGAGACTGACTTTCCGTTGATCCACAGCTGCTTTACCTCGCCGCTGTAGTCGAGGATATCGCCCCGAACGAGCACGAGGTTAGCCTTCTTGCCCGGTTGGATACTCCCCAGCTCGCCGGAAATCCCGAAAAACTCCGCAGGTGTCAGAGTAATCGCCCGCAGCGCCGCATCGTACGGCAGACCGTATCCGACAGCGGTGCCGGCCTCGTAAGGCAGATTTCGAGAATCAGCGGAGTCGCCGGTGGCAATCGCGAAAGGAATCCCCCGTTCATGAAGCAGAGCAGGCGTTCGATACACGATATCCACCGCTGCGTCCTCGGTCTCCGGTAGGCGCTGCAGAGGGCCGAGGATCACGCGCACATTGTTTTCCTTCAGGAAGTCGAGGACCTTCCAAACCTCGCCGGTCGAGAAAAGGACGTAGTTCAGCCGTTGCTCGGATGCGAATCGAACAGCAGCTCTGATATCCGGAGCCCACTGGGCGATTACCACCACAGGGCGTTCGCCTTTCAGGACAGGTATCATCGCTTCCAGACGAGCATCATATCCGGCGATCGTCGTCTGCCCTTCCGCCTGCCTGGCCCTCATGTAATGGTGAGCTTTTTCGAAGAATAGCCGAAGCTCGCTCAGGTCTTTCTGGTATTCCTTCTGAAGCTCTGCATACGGACGTGCGCGTCTATTCGGGCCGTCATAGTTGCGGGGGTAACGCAGTCCCGGCTGTCCCGGAAAATTGAGTATCATCGCGCCGGCCCGGCGGATCTCCATCTGTTCGGGAGTCCACCCGTCCAGGTTCACGATCGCCGCCTGCCCGGAGATTCTCTGGCCCCGCGGATAAGTCAACGCATGGGTGATTCCGCCGGCCCGGGTAACAGGAAGGTGCTCGCTTTCGACGTGCAGCGCACTCCAGGACATCAGGTGAGGCATGAATGTTCCCAGCTCACTGTGGTCGTTGGTTGCCGAAATCTGCCCGATCTCCGTCAGACCAAGCATAGTCATGCAGTCGAAGAGCCCAGGGTACAGCGTCATTCCCCGGCCATCCACGATTGCTGCCCCCGGCGGGAGCTTGGTCTGTCTGCCGACTTCCACGATCTTCCCGTCAACGATAGACACGGTCGCCTTGTCGATGGGCTCGCCTGCAACCGGGACGACCCTCACGTCGCGTATAACGAAAGCCGGTTCAGCCGCGAGGCCAAAGGAGAAGACCATTGACAGCAACAGGGTAACCCGCCAGCAAACGGCTCTCATGGCATCACCTCCTCCGCGTAGGTCCGACTTCCCAGTCGGACGGATTCGTCTTCGGTCGGAGCAGGTTTCGGCTTGTCCTCCTTCTCGCCTGGCTGTTGCCCCGATGTTCGCTTCTCGGCCTCGATAAGTTGTTTTTTTACCGTCTCTATTTGAGTCTGCCGCTCGATGGCCTGTTTGCGGCTGAAATAGAGCTCTCCGTCGATGAAAACCATCTCGGGTACGGCGTACGAGCTGAGAGGATAACTGCCAAAAAGCACGAGATCCGCGTCTTTCCCTACCTCGATGGAACCGACCCGGTGGTCGATGTTCAGCTGTTTGGCGGGATTGATCGTGATCATCGCGAGCGCCTGGTCTTCGGAAAGACCGCCGTACCGCATGCACTTGGCCGCCTCGTGAAACAGGTGACGAGACTCTTCAGCGCCGTCCGAGTTCAACGAAACCAGGATGCCGCTATTGGCAAGCAATGCCGCATTGTAGGGAATCGAATCATAAGCCTCCGCCTTGTAGGCCCACCAGTCGGAGAAGGTGGTAACAGTGGCACCGTGCGCCGCGATCTCCGGAGCGATCTTGTACGCCTCCAACCCGTGATCGAACGTGGCGACTTTGATCCCGAACTCATCGGCCAGGCGCATGAACATCAGCATCTCGTCCGCACGGTACGCATGGACGTGCATTCGGCGTTCACCTTTGAGCACCTCGACGATCGGCTCAAGCTTCAGATCGCGCCGCGGGGCGATCAG
>CAYQYP010000045.1:0-18921 GCA_964421755.1 uncultured Acidobacteriota bacterium | reverse complement strand
TCACTGTCGAGGCTGTCGAGAAAGTTCTTAAGGCCCGAAAGGCCGGCACATATTAGCCCAGGGCGAAGCGCTTTGTGCGCAGCCCTGGGTCTAAGGTAGAGGCGGAGACAAGCCCTGAAAGGGCGCAAGAACGGCAACATTATCAGGATCTTACGCCCTTACAGGGCCTCGCGGTCGAGACCGTGTTGACCCAGGGCTACGCGAAAAGCACGCTTCGCCCTGGGCTAATATGTGCCGGCCTTTCAGGCCTTAAGAACTTATTCGACGCCCTCTGTCGTGCGCGGCTCCATTCGATTGAGATTGCGCCTGAACCAGCTTCAAGCGGCAGATTCAGGTTACGGACGTAAGGCCCACACCACGAAGGAACGGGCGGCTCACTGGTTCGAGCCGTCCGTGATCGAATCGAGGACCTTCTGAAGCACTTTCTGCTGCGCAGTCTCTTGATCGATTCCGGCCTTCCAGTCCGGCTGCGATTTCGGAACCCCGCGTTCCCTCGGTTCCGCGGAGACCCCGGTGTCCGAAGGCTGGTACTGTGAATCCCTCCCACCCAGTTTCCAGACAACCAGATCGCGTGAAGGCACAATATAAAGAACGTGGCCGCCTGAACCGGATTTCCAGAAGGCGTCTCGCGGGTATTCGGGCACGTGACCGTCGGTGTTGACATCGAATCCGAGGCTATAGGGGAAGTGCGGGTTGTAGGGAGAGATGCGGGAGCAGGCTTGGACATGCTCGGCCGGCACGACCTGGCGCTCGCGCCACCGACCGTCTCGGAGAAGCAGGTACCCGTACCACAACATGTCTGTCCCTCTCACCGCGATACCGCCACCGCCCGGCGTATGTTTGATCTCCGGGGCGTAGCGATAGCCGTAAGTAAACCGGCCCCAGCCTGTCGGCTCCGCTATTCGCGACCGGATGAAGGACTCAAGCTCCACCCCGCTGACTTTACGGACAACCATCGAAGCGAGATGCGCAGAGGCGGTCGCGTATGAATACCCTTCCCCGGGTTTGCACCACAACGGCGAGGCCGACGCCAGTGTCCCGTCGATCTCGGTCGGTCGCTTCCCAACGGCCGCATCATCGACCATCGCCTGCCAGCCATCGGGGCCCGGCGGATTGATTTTGACCTCGGCTCCCCTTTCGTAGCAGGGATTGTTCCCTCGAATCCCGGCCGTAAAAGCGAGGAGCTGGCCGAGTTTGATGTCGGCCATAGCCGGGTCCGCGAGAGGAAACGCGACAGAGGGCATCAGCTCCGGGGTGAACACCTTCTGATCGAGCCCGTCCGGCAAGCGATCGGGACGTTCGGCCACGAGGATTCCGACCGCAATACTCGTGAATGATTTGCCTATTGAAGCAAGGTTTGGCGTGGACTCGCGGCGCGCGAGTCCAAAGTACCGTTCGTAGACCAGCCACCCATTGCGAACGATCAGCAGCCCGCCGTTTTTTGTGCTCTGCCGGGCGGTTTCGTAGGCTTCGTCCAGGCGACGAAGGTCCATCCCAGCAGCTTGTCGCGCTTCCTGGGCGGTCGTGGCGGTGCGCCAGCCTCCGTCTCGGTCCGGCGGCGGGAAATACGCGGGGGCAGGCACCGGCGCGGTCTGCGCGGGGGGACGCAGTCCGTCCGACCTCTGCCCTGCTGAGGGGGACAGGGTGGCGGCCAGCACCAGGCCGGTTATCAGGACCAGCCGCATCGGGAAACACGGTGGCAATAGGAGGATGAACCATCCGCCTGTTTCACTTTTATTCCGCATTCCGCATTCCGCATTCCCCATTCCGCATTCGTCTTATTCCGCACTCCGCACTCTCCCTGTCTCCTTGTCTCCCCCTCTCCTTGTCTGTCTTTTATTCCCCATTCCGCATTCCGCAATCGTCTTATTCCCCATTCCGCATTCCCTCAGGACTCGGCGATCTCGTAACCCTTTCTGTATTCCCCCTTGATCAGCTGGTTCGCCTCAGGATTGTCGAATTTCCGGGCAGTCGCGTCGTACTCGAGCGCCACATTGCCGACCCGTTGCGCCAGATTGCCCATGTGCATGATTACGTTGCTGGTGTGGGCCACGGAGATATCGGCTGTCGGAGGCTTCCGGCTCCGCATAGACTCCAGGAAATTGCGGTAATGCTCCTCGTCGCAGGGTCTCCCGTACATCTTGTCGACTATCCCTCCGCCTGACTGTTGGACGATCCAGCCGCCCCCGTGACGGCCGAGCGTCATCATGAGCTCGGAGCCGTAGATTTCGATGCGGGTCGCGTTATGAGTCCAGTACGGGAACAGGTCGTTTCGCCGGATGGTTCCAGAGGTCTTCATCATGTACTTCGGATAGCCCGTCAGTTCGAAGGTGACGAGGAGATTGCCGAAGTCCCAATTGACCACCTGGATATCGGGGACCTCTGCATCGTCGTCCGGGTAGACATACCGCCCGCCCACGGTTCGCACGCTGCGCGGCAGTCCCGGATCGCCCATCACCATGAGCGCAAGATCAAGCTGATGGATTCCGTCATCCGCCATGTCTCCACCGGAAAAGTCCCAGAACTTGTGCCACCCGCCGTCGAAAATCTCTTCGTGAAACGGTCTCGCAGGTGCCGGCCCCAGCCAGGCGTCCCAGTTAAACCCTGCGGGAGGTTCGGGGGACGGGCCCAGCCGAAACGGTCCGCCGGACTTCATGTTGAAAACCTTGACCAGGCCAATCTTTCCGAGTTTGCCACTCTTCACATAATCGCGAGCGGCTATCGTGTAAGCGCCTGATCGGTTCTGCGTGCCGACCTGGACGATTCGGTTGTACTTCCTGGCCACTTCGACCATCTTCCCGCTTTCCCAGATGTTGCGGGAATGAGGCTTCTCCACGTAGACGTCTTTGCCCGCCTGGCAGGCCATGATCGCGGCAGGTGCGTGCCAGTGATCGGGAGTCGCTACAACGACCCCGTCGATATCCTTTGAGTCGAAAACTTCCCGCATGTCCTTCACAAACCGAGGCTGGTTTGTCTGGACCTCGGAAAGGAACTTCCAAGCCTCGTCCAGGCGATCCTGCCGCAGGTCGCACAGGGCGACGAGGTTTGCCTTCTCCTCGATCAGGCCTCTCATGACGTAGCGACCGCGCCCTCCGCAGCCAATCATGGCCAGGTTGATCCGGTCGCTGGCGCCGGCCACCTGGGTCCTGCTGGAAGCGTGCAACGTCACAACACCGCCGGCAGCCGCGATACCGCTCCCCCGGCTTAGAAAAGTCCTGCGATTCAACCGTTTCATCGAATCCCCCTCATGTCTTCCCAGATCATAATTCGGCTCGTGGCAAAAAGACACTCGGCTCTATCGACATTTTCGAAGAGGTCCGGGAGGGATGCCGGACTTGCTGGAGGCGCATGTGCAAATTGGCCTATCACCTTGGAGAGGCGGCTTTGGTCCGAAATCGAATGACGACAGGTTGCATGGCAATTCCTTCCACGCTCGTGAACGACAGTGTTTTGCAGGATCGAGCGCGGGTCATCGGGCTGATTTGGCTGGTTTGTCTTTAGGATTTCGCCAACGCCAGTAGTTCCTTAACGTCAGATCAAGAGTGGTGTAGCGGGCCAGCTCCACGTCGAGCAGACCAATGTTGCGGGCGGCCCGCCGACCCGATGACGCGCGAACGACATAATGGCCGGCCTGCAATCCGGCGACCACATACGAACCGTCAGGGTGGATCGCCCCGCGCGCCACGGCCTGCCCGCTCTCACCACTGTAGATGGTAACCGTTCCAGAGTTCGCCGGGGTGATGCCGCCACTGTCGAAAACCGTCCCGCGAATCAATCCCTGGGAGAAAACAGGGGCCGTGTTCGCGAAATAGCACCATGCCGTAGGAGCGACACCGTGCCAACGCGAGAGCCAGACACCCTCGCCATGGAAGTCGTCCGGGGAGTTCCGAAGGCTCCCATCCGGTGCCTGATTCGCGTTGATCTCATCCAAGAATGGATCGCCTCCCCAACCGCCTGCTGCCACCCACTGCCCGACTCCCTCGAACCAGACCGAGAATGGCCCTTGCCCGTCAAGCCCACGCACGGAGCCGTCAAAGGAAGAGGTGTACAAAGTTCCAGGACAGTACGACAGCGTGTCTCGCGCCCGGGCTGTTTCCGAGATCCAGCGCAAAAATTCGGCGCCCCAGGTGTGCACGTCAATTGCATTACCCGGATCCACGCCGATCGGCCCCCGGCCAAACCGCCTGCGGCCCGGGTCCCAGGCTCGTGTGAGGAGGAAGTCCTTTACAGTGTCCGTTTCCGCTTCAAAACCGCCCGTGAAAAAGAAGGCGAACCAGGCGTCAATGTTCGCTTCGGTTGAATTGTGGACGCTGCCGTCGTTGGCGGGATCCGAATCGGCGCCACGAGCCGCAATCCGGCCTTTGAGCCAGTTGCAGGCGTTGACTGCGGCTTCCCGCGCCCAGACATGGCCACTCGCGTGCCAGTAGAGCGACAGGGCGTAAGCCGCCCAGGCGACGTCTCCCTCCCAGAGTGTGCCGGCTGGGTCTGGGGCCAGGTCTGCAACCCGGTAGTACTTGTACCATGCGCCATTCGGCGCCTGCAGCTCGACGAGTCGTTCAGCGAGCGCTTCAGCCTCGGCATCCAGTCCCGCCCTGGTGAACACAAGAAGCGCGAGTGCCTGGTCATAGACATGAGCCACTCCCGGGGTCTCCTCGACCCAGGAGGTTAGGAGCCCGGTCGCGCCCGGCGTCCCCAGTCCCTGGTTCGCAACCAACCAGGCCACACACCGGTCCGCTGCCGCCTGGTTTCCCTCGGACTTTTCGAAGTCCGCAGGCACCGAGCGCCCGATTGAATCAACAAGCTCTACTCGACCTATTTCCAGGCTGCCGGATCTGACGTCAGCCGGATTGGTTGAGGTGTCCCGTGAGACGGCGAAGAACAGCTTCTTAACCCGGGTGATGTCGAACGTCCCGTCTCCACGGTCCCATCCCTCCGGGTCGACGAGTACGCTGGCGCCTATCCCACGCGATGGGACGGCGTACGGCAGGCTGTAATACGCTCGTTCGGTTGCCTTTCGGATGTCGGTCACCCGGTCAATCTGGATCCCGATTCGGTTGTCCGTCTCGTCGTGCAGCCAGACCTGCAGATGGTTTTTGGCGCCACCTCCCAGGTAGTGAAAGCGCAGGATGTCATGGCCCGAGAGATCAACAGGCGTAGCGAAGTCGTACCTCAATTGGGCCCAGTGCCGCATCTCGGGCGGGTTGCTGCCAGCAACCAGAAAATCGTAATCCAGACGGACGCCCTTGCCCTCCGGATGATCGACCAGGGAGAGAGCGGGCACCGGCATCGCCCCATCCCACTCGACGGCCCATCCTGCGAGTGAACTGCAGTCCACGAGACTGTCGCCCGGAAACCGTTGCGACGGTGCCTGCGTGTCGGCGAGCGCCCCAACCGGGTTTCCCTCGCCGTAGACTCCCCAGTCAGCCGCCGATTCTTCCAGCCGCTGCCGGTCGGCCGTAGGAGCAATCGACGGCGCCCGGTCCGCAGACCAGATCGATGTGAATCCAAGAAGTGACCAAAGAATTGTGAAGACAAAGACCTTGGGCAGTGTGGTTTTCATGGTCCCCCTCCACGTCGCTCAACCGGCCCGGTCGGCGTTACCCTGCACCGGCGATTGTGCACCCTCTCGGCCGGCCAGGCAACATCAACGTGTATCTCCCCTTGACATCCTAAGGGAAGGCGCTTATCTTTTCCTTAGACAGTCTAAGGAAGAGAGGATTCCCGTGGAAAAGACGGACTTGCTGCAGGGAACGCTCGACATGCTGGTTCTCAAAACGCTCCAGCGGGGAGCCCTGCATGGATACGACATCGCCCGCTGGATTCAGCAGACCAGCGAGGATGCCCTCCAGGTGGAAGAGGGTTCCCTTTACCCTGCGCTTTACAGGATGGAGCGGCGCGGCTGGATACAATCCCGGTGGGGCGTCTCCCAGAACAATCGTCGCGCTCGTTACTATGAGCTCACTCAGACGGGACGAAGACAACTCCAGGCGGAATCGGCTAACTGGGACCGCCTGATCACCGCCATCGGCAAGATCATGCAGACGGCTTAGCGAAGGAGTGACTATGCGAACCGCCTTCAGGAATCTGCTTGCCCGAATCAGGGCTCTCATCGCTCCTGCCGCTGTCCAGGGCGACATCCGGGAGGAGTTTCAGTTTCACCTGGACATGTGTATTGAGGAGAAAGTGAAGGCCGGGATGAGCCCGGAAGCAGCTCGTCTAGAGGCACTGCGCCAATTTGGGAATCAGACGACCCTTCGGGAAAAGGGCTGGGACGAGCGCGGAGGCGGTTTCTTCGAGATCTTGCTCAAGGACCTGACCTTCGGTGTCCGGACGCTGCTCCGCAAGCCGCTGCTCACAGTGACCGTTCTCCTGACTCTGGGCCTGGGAATTGGCGCCAATACAGCCGTCTTCAGTGTCATCGACGCCACGCTGCTGGCGCCTCTGCCGTATCGCCAGCCAGACCGTTTGATGACCCTGTGGGAAGAACTCACGACACACGGCCAGGCGCAAGTCGAATTCTCCCCGGCCAACTATCTTGACGTCCGAAGGCAGAGCCGCTCGTTTGAGGCAATCGGCGCGTGGCTGGAAACGAGGGTGAACCTCACGGGGGTCGTGGAGCCCCAGCGATTGAGCGGAATGTTCATTTCGGACAACCTGTTTGGAATCCTGGGAGCAAGCCCGATCATCGGGCGTGGATTCCTCCCCGGGGAGGATCAGGAGAACGCGCAAAGGGTCGCGATCCTGGGCCATGGTTTCTGGCAGCGGGGTTTTGCCTCGGATCCGAAAATCGTCGGACGCTCCATCCAGCTTGATGGGCAGAGCGTTACAGTCGTCGGAGTAATGCCCGAGTACTTCAGCTTTCCGAAAAAGGCGATCGACCTCTGGATACCACTCAGGATGAGTCCCGATCAGGCCAGCGGCCGAGGAGATCATTACATTCGAGTCATCGGGCGCCTGCGCGATGGGATCAACATGTCGGAGGCCGAGTCGGAAGTGCGGGCGATTGCGAAGGCGCTCGAGGATCGATACCCGCGGACGAACGACGGCGTGAAGATGCAGCTCGTGCCCCTGGAAGAATACGCCTTTAACGAGGAGAAACCCGCGCTCGTCATCCTTTTTGGCGCGGTCGGGCTGGTCCTCCTGATAGGTTGCGCCAATGTCGCCAACCTGCTGTTGACCCGAGCCAACGAGAGGGGCAGGGAGATGACGCTGCGAACCGTCCTCGGGGCAGGCCGCGGTCGCCTTTTGCGACAGCTGCTGACCGAGAGTCTGCTGCTGGGCCTGTTGGGCGGATTCTTGGGCCTTCTTCTGGGGTTCGCTCTCGTTCGTGCCCTGGGGACCTATATCGCCGAAGCCTTACCGCAGGCAGCCGGAATCTCGCTCGACGCACGGTTGCTTGCTTACACCTTGGGTATCTCGCTTGTCACGGGACTCGTCTTCGGGCTGATACCGGCGCTGAGAGTGTCTCGCACGGCACCCGGATCGAGTCTCAGAGGATTGGAAAGCCAGTTGGCGAGCGGGCCGGGAGCCGGACGAAACCAGAAAATCCTGGTGGTCGCCCAACTGGCCCTGTCGTTTGTCCTGTTGAGCGGGGCAGGACTCCTGATCAGGAGCTTCGCCAATCTTGTTGCGGTCGATCCCGGTTTCCGCACCGAGCAAGTGCACGTCGTGGGGGTTGAACTGCCGTTTTCCAAGTACGAGACGCCCGAGGCCCGGTGGAACTTCAATGACCAGTTGCTTGACCGGGTCAGGAGCCTGCCGTCGGTCCGCTCGGCGGGAGTCATCTCATTCGTGCCCCTTACGCGATCGGCCGTCTTCTTCTCGTTCTCGATAGAGGGTCGTTCCCTTCCCGGTGATATGGACCTGCCTCAGGCCGTGTACCGGGTAATCAGCCCCGGATACTTCGAGACAATGGGGATTTCTCTGCTTCAAGGCCGGCACCTTTCCAACAGTGACAACGAATCAGCTCTCCGGGTCGCCATCGTGAACCGGACGATGGCGACGCGCTTCTGGCCTGAAGGGGCGATAGGCAGGAGACTAAAGGTCGGCGCACTCGATTCTCCCAATCAGTGGATGACCATAGTAGGGATAGTCGCGGACGTCCGGCAGAAAGGTCTGGACGCAGACGCCGAGCCCCAGCTGTACGTGCCGTATCGTCAGGATCATCGGGGGTTCATCGCTCCTTCCGAGGTCGTGATCCGTTCCAATCTTGATGCGGCAGCCCTGGCCCCGGCCCTGCGGCGCGAGGTCCGAGCCATCGATAAGGACCAGCCCATCTCGGGGATCGAAACTATGGCAGCCGTCGTGTCCCGTTCTGTCGCGGGTCCCCGATTCCGCACACTCCTGCTCGCATTGTTCGCCGGGATAGCCTTGATGCTGTCCGTGATCGGAATTTACGGCGTCGTGTCGTACGGCGTCGCTCAACAGACTCGTGAAATCGGCCTGCACATGGCGCTTGGGGCAGAGCCCCGCAAGATAGTGGGGGACGTGTTGAGACGCGGCCTGAAGCTCAGTTTGGCGGGTGTGGCGGTCGGATTCCTGTTTGCCGCGGGACTCGCGCGCCTATTGCGGACGATGCTGTTCCAGGTCGAACCGCTTGATATCACCGTATTCGTCGCGGCGCCTCTTCTTCTGCTGCTCGTCAGCGTGGTTGCCTGCTATTTTCCAGCTCGACGGGCTGCCCGGCTGGATCCCTCAACCGCTTTGCGGATCGGGTAGCGACGGGGGTGCAAATTTCGGGGATATAATACTTAATTCCCAACCAGTTACCACTGGCCCCGCGAAATTTCGGGGACATAATACTTAATTCCCAACCAGTTACCACTGGCCCGCGAAAGCAAAGGAATTAAGTTTTGTGTCCCCGAAATTGCTACCAAAAGTACAGATAGAGGGCGGCAATCGTTCCCATCATTGCGACAGCCAGAACGTTGAATAGGAGCGGGGTCTTGAAGGACAACTGCTCCCACTGCGGGCGTTCGACCCCCACTTCGCGTCGCTTGGACAGGAGGCTGATCAGAACAATCAGTGCTGAAAGAATGACAAACGTGATGCCCATTCGATTCAGAAAGCCAAGCTCCGGAAGGATGAGTTTGAGGAGCGCGGACACGGGGATTGTAAGCAGAGCGGCAGCCAGGGCCGCGCCGCTTGTCGTGCGCTTCCAGAAAAGGGCGAAGACAAAGATGGCAAAGACGCCGGGGGTAACGAATCCCGTGTACTCCTGAATGAACTGAAAGACCTGAGCAAGACCTGCCAGCCTCGGAGCAAGCAGGACTGCCGTTGCCAGCGCGGCCGCCGATGCCAGCCGGCCGACCCACAACAGCTCCTTGTCGGAAGCGACCCGGCGCAGGATCTTTCGGTAGACATCCATCGTAAAGATCGTGGCGGCGCTGTTCGTCATGGAGTTCAGGCTCGAGATTATGGCGGCAAAAAGCGCGGCGATGATCAAGCCGGTATACCCGACCGGAATCAGCTGCCGGACGAGAGTAGGATAAGCCTGGTCGGCTTTCGTCACGACGTCTGCGTAGAGAGCAGAAGCGATGACACCTGGGAGGACGATGGTGACCGAGACGATCAGGGAGAGAAAGGACGCAAAGATCAGGCCGAACTGAGCCTGGCGCAGGCTGCGAGCTGCGAGCGCCCGCTGGATAATGTATTGGTTGCAGCCCCAGTAACTAAGGGCCGCAATCCAAAGCCCGCCCAGAAAAACCCCCGGCCAAGGCAAATCTGGATGATTCGCACTGAGAACCGTGTGGAATCTCTCGGGCGACGAATGCATCAGATGAACGAAGCCGTTCCAGGCGCCCGTGCCGCCGGACACTGCGTCCAAACCGAAAACAGTGACAACCACGCCACCGACCAGCAGCACCACGACCTGGATGAAATCCGTCCACGCGACTGGGGCAAGCCCTCCGTAGACAGTGTATAGGGCGGAAACGGCCGCCAACGCCAGGATCCCGTAGATCAACGGCAAGCCTGTGATGGTTTCCAGAGTGAGCGCGCCCAGGTACATAACGCTTGTCAGGTTCACGAAGACGTATACCAGCAGCCAGAAAACCCCCATGCCGGTGCTTACCCGGCGATCAAAACGGGCTTCGAGAAACTGGGGCATGCTGTAAATCTTCATTTTCAAGAACGTCGGCAGGAAGAACTTCGCGACGAGGATCTGCGGTATGCAGGCGCCAATCCAGGAATACGAAATGACAGCGATTCCGCTCAGGAAAGCTGTTCCATTCATCCCGATGATCTGCTCTGTCGAAATGTTGGAGGCGATCAGAGAGAAACCGATGATCCACCATGGCAGGGTCCGGCCGGCCAGGAAGTAGTCCTCGGTGTTGCGAGCGTGATCCTTTGGGGCCCTGGAAACCCAGAAAGCGATTCCGAGGACGACTGCCATGTAGATCAGGAAAACCGCCAGGTCGAGTGGCTGGATGTGCATCGGAAAGACCTCTAACGCCTTGTTTCGCCCGCCTGAAAAACCGGATTGTGCCGGTGCCCAACAACTTCAGCTGCCGCTTGCGCCGCCCAACCTACACTAAAGGATTCGATCCCGCAATGATTCGCGAGGGGGGCAAAGTCCCTCAACTGCTACGAACAAACTGCGAGTTTGAGCTTGACTCTCGGGCTCGGGTCCGTTAGGAACCGAGTTAATGGATGCAGAAACGATTAACTGGCCCAAGATCACAGCGTTGCTTCTCATCACTCTTGTCGTCATGCGTCTCGTGAGCTGGGCGCTCGCCTGGCTACTCAGACGAGCATTCCGAGTCCCGCCAGTAACCGCAGCCGTCGGGTCCAACGCTATTTCGTTGGGAATCTTCGTTCTGTGGCAGTTTCTCGAGCTCGAGGTCGGGGAACCCCTTGATTGGGAGGCCATCATTTTCGGCGGCGTGGTATTTGGGGTCTTTCTGGCTTATGACCTGTTGTGGCTCCGTCGAAAGCGCGTCGCATAGGGTCGCAGATGTGCGTTCGGCCCCATTACGGACTTGTTATGGGCGATGTCGTGCGGAGGGCGAGATCGAATGGAGCCGCGCACGCAGTGAGGGTGTTGAAAAAGGTTGGAAAGCGCGTTCGACCGGCGGCTTATTGACAGTTTTCAACGCCGAAGGCGTTACGTAGCAGAGCCCGGGGTTGCCCGCGTCTGCGGGAAACCCCGGGTTGACGGCGGGAAGGATCCAACCCTGAAAGGGTTGCGTAGTGCGGTACGCAACCCTTTCAGGGTTGGATGCGTACGCACACGCTACCCAGGGTTTCCCGCACACAACGCGGGCAACCCTGGGCTTTGCTACGTGACCCCGTTGGGGTCATTCGGCAATCCGCTTGACGGAAATATCACGTAAGGCAACATTTTCAACACCCTCGCTGCGAGGCTGTTGCATAAGGTCGGAGAAGTGCGTTCAGCCCAGAGGTATTGACGGACTTGCTATGGGCTGATGTCCTGCGGAGGGCGAGATCGAATGGAGCCGCGCACGAAAGCGACAGAAGCGAGCGAGAGTAAGCGGACCACCAATCATTCGCTAAGTCGATACATTCAAATGCGAAGCAGTGGAGCGAGTCAGGTGGTCCGCTTACTCTCGCTCGCTTCTCTCGCTGTCGTGCGCGGCTCCATTCGACCGCTGCCTTCGCCTGACCAAGCTCGAGGGCCAACTTGGAGCCAACCGCCTCGGGACTTTTTCGACACCCTCTGTCGTGCGTGGCTCCATTCGATCTCGCCCGCCGCACGGGAACTCGCCGGGCAGTCAGTTCCCTGGTCAGCGCGGTTCTGCGTCGTTCAGCCTTCGGATACGGATGTCGCGCAACGCAGCCTTCGTCCGCCATGAGGCGAATCCAAACGGGCGAGACAATCGGACTTCGGGCCGGATGGAGATGTGCCGGCCCTCGAGCGCTTGCCTGATGACGGGCTCCCTGTCGATCCGGGCTTCGATCGCATCGTCCGTCACGCGGAGCTCGATGGTGTACCAGCGGCCGTTTTCGAAGTCCATGCTTCTGGTCGTTTCGTTCTCTGAGGCGTCCAGGCCGTCAATTGACGACAGTCCAACGGTCGAGCCAGCCCAACCACCGACGATCAGGGAGCAGAACACATCTATTACGGGAAAAGTCATGCCGCAGAAGAAGTCCTGACCGTCGAGTCTGGTTGCCTGAACACTGATCTCGAAGTTCGTCTTTGGGAATTCGTCAGCCGCCCACGTCACGCCGGTCAAATCGTCGCCCCGGCCGAGTATGAGCATTCCGTCGCGGACCTCGACTCTCCCCTGGCCGCCAAAATCGGTTTCAACCCAGTTCTTGAGCGAGACTCCATCAAAGAGGCGCGTCCACCCTGGCGGAATAGCTGCTGGCTCCGGGCTCCTGTCGTTCCTCGGAGCCGACGGCTCGACACAGCGGTTCAGAGGCAGAAAGACAGTCAGGACAAGAGCCAGCATCTTTCCTGGACAACTCATCGCTCAGTCTCTTTTCATCTCTACTCGACCGGTTTCACCCTGATCAGGAGGCTGTCGCGGAATCCCACGTTCAAGCGGGGGTCCGATCCCTTGACCTTGCCCAGCGGACGGTCATTCGCGTAGTCGTAAACCTCGTAGGTGCGTCCCGGATCCAGCCCACGCAGCCTGATTGGCCGCCTCATTGACCAAAGCTCGGAATAGAACCCGTAGTAAAACGTGTCGTCTTTCTTGACGGCGTGTCCCTCTGGCCGGTCGAAGGCTATGTCGTAAAGGTTGAGGTATTCTGCCCGGGCAAGCCCCAGCTCTCGATATTGCCGGAACCACCTGGTCCACAGGTTCTTCTGCCCGGGATCCAGATCCGTATAGTAGGAGGTGAGCTGCGCCCCGGTCCCGATGGCGCTCTCGAACGACTGTGGGACTGATGCGCCTCGCCATTCATCGATTGGTACCTGGTAGCAGTCGCCGACCGCGAAGAACGGGCCGCGAATTGCCTTCTCGACCTTGATCCGCCGGCGCGTCTGCGCGGTGTTCACCGGGTCGGAAGCGTTGGCGAGCTCGTAAAACGGCATGTTGTATGCCGAATGAGGCATCGCGCAGATGCACACCTCATGGAGCAATCCGGGTCGAATCTTCGCCATGCCCTTCTGGATCGTCTCGAAGAGTCTTGGGAGCGACTGAAACGAATCGAGGGGCGAGGTATGTCCATGGTGAGCATTGAAGCAAGGGGGAACACCGGACAGGCCCTGAAAATCGGTGTATACGCCGTCAAACCCGTAGCGCTCGATGGCCCTCCGCAATACCTTCTCAACCTGGGCGAGGGCTGGTTCGTATGCGGGGCAAAGCTGGTAAAGGTCGTCTATGTCTTTCGGGTACCGGCCCTCCGCATCCTGGACCAGGAGTTCCGGGTGCTCTCGCGCGAGCCGGCTGTCAGGACTGACCCCGAGAGGGTACCACCACAGGCTCGTCTTGAAACCGGCATCGTGAACCCGTTTCACAAACGCGCTCATATCCGCGTCGCCGTTCGGGAATTTGCCCGTCGCCCGGTTGACTTCCCAGTCTCCGATTTTGTCGTACCACCCGTCGTCCAGGTTTGCTATCCGGATTCCCATCGAGGCGAGTTCTGGAAGGTACGCCAGTAATCGTTCGACCGTGAAGTTCCGCTCCAGTCCCCACGTTTTCCAGTACGGCTCGTAAGCCATGTCAGGCGATCTTTCCGGTATTGCTATGCCCCTCGCCCGCAGAAGTTGCCCGTATATCCGAAGCGGGTCGTGGAAATCCCCGTGATGGAAGATGATTGCGGTCCAAACCGAGTCAAACGACTCCCCGGTCTTAAGCCATTCCCGCTGCCCTAACTGCTTTTGCGGCTGCTCGCGAACGGCAATTTCGACCTTCTCATCCGGTCGGACCCGGACCGGAAGGGAGAGCCACTGCGGTTTCTTCTCGACGTGTGCGATAGCGACGCCCATACCGGGGCTCCAGACATCGACAAAAGGCATGCCGCCCCCCACGCCTTCCGGCCCTTTGACGTTTCCGACCCCCTGGAAATTACTTTGCTCCTTTCCCGGTTCGAGCCATATCAGCGAATAGTCGCGGCCCCAGGAGTAGGCACCACCTTGAAACGACGCAAACGCGTAAGAATGCTGATCCGGCTCGGCTTGCCCGCGATCAAGCAACAGGCGGGCGCTGTTCACCTCGTCGAGGTGGATCGGATCCGAGCCGACGTTGCGGTAGGTGTTCTGCCAGATTGCCGTGCCCGGGAATCGATCCGGCAGGATTAGCCTCACCTCACGCTCCATTCGCAGACCGAGCCCCGGTCTCGACAAGGCGCCAACCACGATCGCCTCGGTCGACGGTCCGAATTCAGGGTGCACGGTTCGCCGCTGAGATGCGCGTTTCCGGTCGATCTCGAAATCCTGCACGTCTATGCCTTCGATGACCACGCTATCCTGGACGGAGGGCGAATCGACCAGAATCGACGCGATTCCCTGGCCCTGCCACGCTATCCGTCTGTGCATCCGGTCATCGAAGCGGATCTCGAGTGAAGGCGTAGAGACGATGATCCCCGTGTTTTCTTCCGCCGGCTGGGAACGAAGCCAACCGCCCACCGAGAGAATGTCCTCGAACGCCCCTGGCACACCATCCACAGGACCGTACCAGACGCTGCTGCCGAACGTCGTCAAGTAGAGCATCGACGGATTGTGAGGATCGAGGATCGCGTGGTGTCCCCATTTGAAGTTGTACCCCTCGAGCCGCCGCCAGTTCCGGCCCGAGTCGTCCGAGCGGTACGCCGCGCTGTCAAAAGTGTTGATGAACAGCCGGCCGGCATGCGAGGGATCGAGCGTAACCCCGTAAACGTGTGCGCTCTCGTTGAAAGTCTGCCGCCAGCTTGCTCCGCCATCCTCGGTCACGTACAATCCGCCGTGGCGCTCGACGCCGGCGATCGGATAGGGCCAGCAGGCGAGGTACATTTTGGCCGGGTTTGACGGGTCAAACACCAGGTCGTTCGGGGCGTTCGCGCCGGCGGGCATGGGGACAAGTTGCCAGGTCTGGGCCCCATCCGCGGAGCGATAGAGTGCGCCGTCGACGACCGCGCCATTTCGCAGGCCGCGAGCCACCATCAGATAGAGCGTCCCGTCGGGAAGCAGAACCAGGCGCCATGCGTTCCGGTTGTCGCCCAGCCCGCTGCTGGCCTCTTTCCAGGAGTTCCCTCCGTCGGTTGACTTGAATACGCCTTTTCCAAATCCGGCCACGTACAAAACCCGCGCGTCTCGAGGGCTTCGCGGATCGAGAACGATGTGCGTCGAAACCGTGTTGTCCGGCATCCCCCGACTCGTCTTTTCCCAGGTTCGGCACCCGTCCTCGGTTCGGCAGACCCCGCCGAGGTACCGGTCGAAGTTGCCTCGGAACATCTTCGGGCGGGGGAGATCGTGGGCGTTGCCCCAGACGGACCATGCCTTTCCTTTGACCTCCGGGTCGAAGACCAGCCAGTAACAGGTGTTGATCCACTCGCGGGGGACTCCCTTCAGCGCCTGGGTCCACGTCTTCCCTCCGTTGAAGGAATGAAAGAACCCGATATCAGTGTAGGAAATCGCCAGGTGATCCCGATCGAACGGGTCGAAATGGACGCCGTAGGCGGTCGTGACGTCGAGTCCCCGCGTGGACACCGACCCGTCCGGATGATCGTTACAGTAGACTTGCACCCACTTTTTGCCGCCGTCCATCGTGTAGTAAGCGGTGCCGTAATCCGTGGCCACGGCGACGTCCGGCTTCGTCGGGCTCACGCCAATTCCGTGAGGCGAACCTCCCCATCCGGCGTCGTAGTTTCGGCCGATCCACCCGTCGGTGCGGTTGGGCGGGTTCGGGCGCTCGGAAGACCTCACCACCCAACCCCAGGTGTCCCCGGAATCCACGGTCTTCAGAATTCCGAAGAAGTCCTCCACCTTTCCGCTCGCTTTTTCTGGATGACGGACGACGCCCAAATAAGCAGTTGCCGCATGTCGTTCGGAGATCCCGATGAAATTGAATTCCGGAAGAACCTTGGCTTCCGGACCGGCCAAATCCTTTTCGAGCCCTCCCGAGAGCTCGTCCCAGCTCTGGCCGCCGTCAGCTGATCTCCAGACTCCCGTGTGAAACCGGTCTTCCCGCCACGCAGGAGGGCCGATCAGGTAGAGCACGGATCGTCGCGAGGCCGAATCAAAGCCCGCGGCCGCATGCTTTACCGACGTAATCGTAGCGGGAAGCGACACCCGCTCCGGTTTCGGCTGGCCGAGCCGGGTGCGATAAACTGATGAGCTGGTCAGAAGGTACAGCAGCCTGTCTCCTTCCGGGGAAGCGGGGTCGAGGTAGAGCGTATAAGCGTTTGCGTCCGGCGCGTCCATGAGCCGGGTCCAGGTTTTCGCGCCGTCCTCGGACCGGAAGACATAGATCCGGTCTGCCCGGACTGCCGCCAGCACCCGGGATCGATTTGTCGGATCCACTCGGATCGCCTGGACCTTACCACCCGGCCAGCCCGGCGATAAGAATGCGTGATCGGCGTGGTCTCCAACCATCCGCTCGGTGACGCCTTTTGATGGTTCGGGCAGGACGAGACGCCAGGATGTGCCGCGATCATCGGATCGGAACACGCCGCTCGATCCTGCGTAGATGACACGGGGATCGGACGGGTCAAAGGCGAACGAGTCGACGCGGTTTCGCAGGTTGAACTCCCGCCACGACTTTCCAGCGTCGCGTGTTATGTACGCGCCTGTCATGTCGCACGCGATCAGCATGAGAGAGGGGTCGTGTGGGCTGACCGTCGGGAAGAACATGCTCCCCCCGCCGCCGGGACCGATAATTGTCCATTTTGGTTTGGGCTCGTCACCGGTCACTACGCCGACGACCAAGAGCACGCAGACAAGTGCCGCCGTAAGCGTCGTTGTGAGGGTCGTTGTGAATCGCCCGAGGAAACGCTTTCCGAAAATAGTCCTGCCCATGCTCTCAATGATAATGGAGAAAGGAAAAATTGGAGCGCGGACAATCCGGCCTTCTGGAGCGCGGACATCTTGTCCGCACTGGGTTCGCGGACGTCCCGTCCGCGCGGCGGGCATCTTGCCCGCCGTTGACGTTGTTCGATCTGCTGCAATCTGGGGAGAACGCCGGGCAAGATGCCCGGCGGGCGGGCAGGATGCCCGCGAACCCAGTGCGGACGGGACGTCCGTGCTCCCGAAGGCCGCCGCCGGTTGTCGAGTCTGTGACGCGCTCGTCTTATTGCTACCGGACGTCGACTTCTCCGACGCGATACCAGCCGTCCTCCTGGCGTCCCTCAATAGCCAGCTTAACAGCCGGAGCACGAGTGCCTGGATCCAGGATTCCTATGCGCACCTCGTACCGGCCAGGCTTTAAATCACGAGGTACGTACAGCGTTTCGTCCACCACGGCGTCTCCTGGCAGCCAGTCGCGCAGCTTCGCCCCGGTATCGATGACCGCATTCTGCCCGCCTGACTTCAGCTGCAGCGCAAGAACGTAGTCGCGATACACCGGCGCCGCCCCGGCGTTGAACCACCACATGCTGACCGGCACCATCTGTCCGGCCCGTACCGCCGAGGGGTATTCCAGCTTGCGCAGCAGGAACCGGTAGCCGATCTTTTTTTGAAACTCGTCGAACTTCGCCTTCCAATCTCCGGGAATAGCGGTCGATTTGATGTTTATCGTGCTCGCATGCCAGCGAAGCGCCTGGTCCATGATGTAGTCCAGGTCGAATCCGCTCTCGTGCCATGAGCCCGGGGTTCCGCAGGTTTCAAGTGAGACCGGTCTGCGGCGCCACACGTCTTGGATCCCGGCTTTGACAACACCCTGGGGATAGGCGTCCAGCATATGTGCGAAGTTCCTGCCCGGCCGTCCCATGTCGCCCCAGCAATCCACCCTCCACCCGGCGCCTTTAGCCGTCCCGTAGGCCAGCGCGCGCAATTCGTCGAAATTCATGAGCAGGGTGGTGCGGCGGAACGCCTCGAAATAGATGTCGATGAGCTCGCTCTGAACCTGCCAAGCGGGCAAATAAGGTCCCCAGCCTTCGCCCCAGTAGCCGACCGTTGAAATGTCGACCGTGTCGAGGTCCGGATGTCCGTCGTACCGTTTTCCCATCTCCTTGACGAGGGCACCCCAGTGCTTCAAGTAAAGCGGATCGTCGGCGTCCGGAGACCAGACCTGGCCGTCTTTGTCAGTATCGCGGTTGGCCCGCCTGGCGCCCGAGTCCTGATACCACTTTGGCAGGGGGCTTTTCGCGTCGTACGGCATGACACGCAGCGCCAACTGCTGACCATGGCGGTGCGCCTCCTCGAGGGCCACGTCAATGATGTCCCACCGGTACTGCCCCGGTTCCGGCTCGAGCTGGGACCAGAACCAGCGAAGGTACGCGACGGAGGTTGGGGGGAAATCCGGGGGCCCGGCCGCATCTTCGACCCGGGTCTCCGGCCCGATTTCTGACCACTGCAATCCCGGATAGATGGCTTGCCGGTTGAATCTCTGGAAGGTGGTGATCCCCATCCCGGGATTAACCAGGATGTCGTGGATCTCCACCGGACGGACGACGACAACGTCCTGGGCGGCCGCCTCCCAAACCGACAGCGCCAGCGCAAACATGAGGCAAGCAACTGAGCACACTCGCTTTTTTAGGATTTTCACTTGTTCGACTCCTCCACAATGGCCGGAAGAACGCCGGTCGTGTCGGTCGGGTCAGGAGTGGCCGGGGCCTAGATCCTTTGAGCAGGCCAGCCACACTCACTGTTCCTTCATCCGGACCGTCTCTAGAATATTCCGTCCGCGGGCGACAGGAATTCAAATTCTCTCGACTTGGTCCCCGAACTGCGATCTTTGTGCTCCAAGCGGTCGTCTTTGGAGTCAAAAACGTAAGAGTTCTTTCCGGGCAATGAACATCGCGAGATTTCGTGTTAGTTTAGAAGCAATCGTCTAATCGGTTCCTCCTCACGTAGCGATTTTGGCTGTACGGTTCCTC
>CAYQYP010000044.1:0-13314 GCA_964421755.1 uncultured Acidobacteriota bacterium | reverse complement strand
CTTCCCCGGTTGAGCCGGGGGCTTTCACCCAGAACTTCCCAGGCCGCCTACGCGCCCTTTACGCCCAGTAATTCCGAACAACGCTTGCCCCCCCCGTATTACCGCGGCTGCTGGCACGGAGTTAGCCGGGGCTTCCTCCCCGGGTACCATCACTTGCTTTTTCCCCGAGGACAGGAGTTTACGATCCGAAAACCTTCATCCTCCACGCGGCGTTGCTGCGTCAGGGTTTCCCCCATTGCGCAAAATTCCCCACTGCTGCCTCCCGTAGGAGTCTGGACCGTGTCTCAGTTCCAGTGTGGCCGTCCGTCCTCTCAGACCGGCTACCGATCGTCGCCTTGGTGGGCTCTTACCCCGCCAACCAGCTAATCGGGCGCGGGCCCCTCTTCCAGCTGTCTTTCGACATTTCCTCTCAAGATCGCTCCCGAGAGCTCATGCGGTCTTAGCTCCAGTTTCCCGGAGTTATCCCCCTCTGGAAGGCAGGTCACCCACGTGTTACTCACCCGTCCGCCACTCTACTCAGCCCCCGAAGGAACCTTTCGCGTTCGACTTGCATGTGTTAGGCACGCCGCCAGCGTTGATTCTGAGCCAGGATCAAACTCTCATATTGAATTGATCCGGGCCTCGCTTCTCTTCGCTTGCTTCTGTCTGGTTGTCAAAGATCGGATTGGCCGTCAAAGCCCCTCGCAGGGCCTCGCCGGTAAAAAGATAGGATACAGGAAAGCTGTCGGGCTTTTCAATACCTATTTTCGGTACACGGAAAGCACGGAAAAACAACATGCACGGAAAGCACGGAAACCCGCGTCATCCGTGTGTCTTTCTTCCGTGATCCGCCACCGGACCGTCGTTCGTCCCTGGCACTTCTCGAGACCAAGCATAAGACGTGACCGCCTTCCGGAAGTTTCAGATGCTGGGAAATTTCCTGCGTGGGGTCCTGCTGTTAAACGTAAGCCTAGGCGTACCGCGAATAGACGATCAGCGCAAGGCCTGCCAGGTAAAAGACGAACATGAGCGCGAGGAGCTTCCCTGTGCCTTTCGGTGCAACAGCAAACTCCTTCCATACGAAAATGCCCCACAAGGCGGCGACGACCGGCGCCGAATTACTCAATCCATATGAGATGGCAAATCCGGCGGAACCTGACGCCATGAAGCTGAACGTCATGCCGAAGCTCCAGATGATCCCCCCGAGGATGCCCAGGAGGTGAGCCCGGGGCGTCCCCTTTACGTAGTCCGCAGCGGAGACTGGGCGACCCTCAACGGGTTTTCGCATGAAAACCGGGTTAAACAGAAATGTACTGAGAAAGGCGCCTACGGAAAAGAAAACGACGGCGCTGTAGGTCGTCAGCTTGCCCGGTTCGGGGCTCACGAAGTCTGTTGTGACAGCGCTGGCCACGAAACGGTAAAAAAATGCGATCAGAAAACCGGCCGTCAGTGACAGCACGATTCCGGTCAACGGCGTTTTCTGCGTCTTGGAGGCAAGCCTCTTGTAAGAGAGCATGCTCAGGACGATCGCCGCGACGATACACGCGCACCCGGCGGAAAGGAGCACCGGGTCCCCGATAGGCTGGGCAATGTAATTGACCACGATTCCGAGGACCCAGCCGATTCCTCCACCGATCGGAAAGGCGACGGCCATGCCTGCGATGGCGATCCCCGCAGTCAGCAGCAGGGTACCGAGGTTCCAGACAGCCCCGCCCAGCATCGCCGAGAGGATACTCGATCCGGTCGCCTGCCCGACATCCGCAATGAAGGAACGACCCGCCTCTCCCCAGCTGCCCAAGGTCAGGGCGACCACCAGAGACAACAGCACTATGCCGAGGGCGAAATCCCAGTAGAAAAGCTCGAATCTCCAAGACCGCCCGGCCATGTTGTAGGTGTTCTGCCACGATCCCCAGCACAGCATCGCCAGGACGCAAAGAACCACAGCGATGGTATAGCTCTCGACAACGAACATGATTCACCCTTCCTGCAGGACTCTTTTGCCTGCTGGCATGATCGACCGCACAACCACCACGCTGGACTCAGAAACCACGCAAGATACTACCGGACCCCCGAGAACCGGGCAAGTGCCTTGGGCACACCCATACACACGGACCAAACCGGACGTGAACATCGACGCACCCCGCTCTGTGCTCGCTTGACACTGCCTCGCTGCAGGTATCAGATGAAAGACGCTGGACATGAGCCATCACCCGCGGCTGTTCGTCAAACACCTGCTCGGCATTTGCGCCGTTGTTGCGATCGTTCTCTGGTACCAGGGCGGTGTCGTGATTCGGGATTTCGTGGCATTCCAGGCGGCCGGGACGATGCTCTGGGAAACGCCCGGCAAGCTCTACAACCTGGACGAACAGCTGAAGGTCCAACGGGCGCTGGGAGTCACAGGTGAAGAATTCGTTCCCTTCCCGTATCCTCCCGTGGTCGCTCTTGTCTTTGTCCCGGGGAGATGGCTGAGCGTGGATGCTTTCTTCCTGGCCATGCTTGCCGGAAACCTGATCCTCCTGACGTGTGCCCTCCTGCTGGCGATCCGGAGACTGCGCCTCGAAACGGCTCGTGCGGAAACGCTTCTACTGGTCGCCTCCACGGCCTTCCCGGTCTATTTCAACCTGATCGCGGGTCAACTTGGATTTGTCTCGTTGCTTCTATATATCCTTTTCCTATCGGAGCTGCTTAAGGAGAATTCCGCCAAGGCGGGTTTCTGGATCGGCGCTCTGGCGTTTAAGCCTACCCTGATGGCTATTCCGGCCGGAATGTTGCTGTGGCGACGCGACTGGCGCAACCTTGCGCGTGCAGCAATCGTCTGCCTCGCCACCCTGCTTGTGGCCCTCCCGCTGGTCGGATGGAACGGACTCAAACAGCAGCTGGCGGTGATGTATTCGATGGGGACGAATCCGGTCGCGCTCAAGAATCTCCCGGCAATGCAGAACCTGAGGGCGCTCTCGCACTACCTTGGTTTGGGCGATGGCGGCTGGGTAGCGCTCAGTATGCTCGTCGTGGTCGGGCTGGCGGTTGCGTTGCGCGGACGTCGCTGGGACCGCTGGTCGGTCTCCGCCCTGCTTCTGGCGGCGGTTTTAGTCCCCCCGCACCTTCACGCATACGATCTGGCCGTATTGATCATCCTGCCCGCCCTAGGATTTCCGACGAGCAATTGGTATCAGCGGTTCTATGTAGTACTTGGCCTCCTTCCGCTCGCGCATTTTGCGCTCCGCGCGCACCTCCCGGTAACCCCGTTCTCTTTGTTCGTTTTGTTCTGGCTGTGTGTCTACAAGAGCCGGCAGAAATTACAGGAACCGACAGCACCACAAGGACAGCAGCAAGGAGTGAGACCGACTGCCTCTTCCCTGACCCTGAGAGTGCTACAGTTCGGCAAGCTGGCCTATTTGCGGGAGCGAGTCACGCTATGACCGACCAACTGCGGGGGGTCATGATTGGTGCGGGCTTTTTCGCGAAGCACCATGCGGAGGCGTGGAACCGGATCGCCTCCGCCCGCATCACTGCTGTCGCCGACCTGGACTACGGGAAAGCGGAGAATTTTGCGGCCGAGTATCTGATCCCCGAGGCTTACGACGATGCCGGGAAAATGCTGGAAGCGGAACGTCCGGACTTTGTTGACATAGTGACGCCACTGGCGACACACCCCAATCTCGTGAAGCTGGCCGCCGAGCACCGGGCCAATGTCATTTGCCAGAAGCCGATCGCCACGTCCTGGAACGAATGCCTGGCGCTGGTTGAAGCCTGCAACCGAGCTGGAGTCCGACTTCTCGTGCACGAAAACTGGCGATGGCAACCCTGGTACCGTGAAATCAAACGGCTTCTCGATCGCGGGCGCTTCGGAGAAGTGTTTCAGATGGGCTTCAGGCTACGGTCCGGTGACGGCCGGGGAGCCGAGCCTTACGCGGATCAACCCTACCTGCGCAAGGCCGATCGCTTCCTGGTTCAGGATACCCTGATCCACCTGCTCGACACGTTCCGTTTCCTCGCAGGCGAGATTGACTGGGTTTTTTGCGTGACTCGGACGGTTAATGAGCGGATCAGGGGAGAGGACTCCGCCGTTATAGTCGCACGGTTTGCAGGCAATCGACAGGGCCTGATCGACGCCAATCGCATCTCCGGTCCCGTCCACGCCTCAAAGACATTTGGCACTTTTTACCTGGAAGGGGACACCGCCGCCGCACGTATAAATCCAGACGGCGACATCTGGATCACAGATTACGGGAAGGAAGAAACCAAGCATTCGTTCGTCAAACCAGAAACCGGCTATCGGGGTGATAGCGTGCTGGCGATGCAGGAGCATGCCATCAGCTGCCTGCTAAACGGCAAGAAGGCGGAATCCGAGGCGAGTGAGTATCTGTTGGCGACATCCGCTGTTTTTGCCTGTTACGAGTCGGCCAGGACCGGATGCGCGGTCCGCCCGACCGACTTCCGCCGCAGTAAATAGGGAGACGGGCCAGATGCCGGTCACTCTCCGGAGTCCGACTTGGAAGCCGGATCTACTGCCGGACTCTCCGGTTCCCAGGTGATGGGCTCGTAGGATTTTTCCCGCCAGAAGACCAGCTTGGAATCCGGCGGCGGGGCTTCCTTTGTCGGCTTGACAGGAGCCGTCACGGTGAAACCATCCGTGAATGTGAATTGAATCCGGGCGAAACGCAAACGCGCTGCAGTCTCTCCCTGAAGCTCCATTGCGGTGCGATTCATTCCTTCCTGACCGGCCTGCGGGGGACAAATGACGTGCAGAAACTGGCTACGATCCCCTGAGCACGAGGCAATGACCTTGAATCGGGACAAAGAAGCTCTCAGACCCCGCGCCCACTCCGCCCGCATCGCGGGAAACTCGCGCCGCTGCAATGCCGAGAACCCGTTTGCCACCTTCGCGACCGTTGCCCGTTCTTCTACGGACAGCGGATAGCGATCCGCTTCGTCGAGAAAGATCGCCCATGCTTGAAAGACGTTCAGCTCCTTTTCCACGGCTGCGGCACTGCCCCTGTATTTGCCGGGGTTGAAGCCCTCCAGTGTTTTCACGCCGCCGGTCAACATTTGCATATACTGCCCCTTCAGCGTTTCGTAGCTCGGGGCCGGCTTCACTGGCTTCGGAACGGGTTTGACCACGACCTTCTTGGTCCCTTCCGGCATCGCGCCGCGGTAAATCAAACCGAGCAGGGCGAACAGCGCGCCCAGCACAAGAAGCGGAATGAGCATCCTGAAGAGCAGGCGGCGTGCGGGTGGTTGATTCACTGGTGAACCGGGGACCTCGAGGTGCGGAGCAGTTGATTGGGCGGTTCGTGATCCACGTGACCGTCCGCGATTCCCGTTGATCTCTTCAATGATATTCATTATCTCTCCGTGTCTATTCCCGTCGGCCTTAGAACCTGGACGCGCAAAAGAGTTCCCTGCTCACCGGGATCCATGTTTCCACGCTTTGTTAAAACTACAATGCTGCACGTTGATCTCGTTTGCAATATGCTTGGTATTCCTGATAAGTTTATAAGCTTTCGAGCGGCTGCTGTACGTCTGTGCGGCGGCGGGGGTTGTTCCTGGGGCGCGGGAGTCGGCACTGGCGGATCTGGTACCCCGTGTGGCAGCAATTCTGTAAGGACGGGCCGAGGGTTGTCTGGCCTGAATCGTGAATGAAGATACTGAGTATCGCTTACGCTCTCCCGAGCAAAAAGGTCACCAACGACGCAATCATCGAGGAAATCTTCGAGCGAAACAAGGGGCGGATACCCGATTCGGAAAAGGAAGGGCTGAGGGAACGCCTCGATCGTTTCTTTAAGATGTCGGGCACTCATACCCGCTATCACCGGACGAACGGCGAGAAGGCAATCGACGTCGCCCTGCGTGCCGGTAATGCTGCCCTGGAAAAGGCGGGAATCGAGCGAGAGAAGGTCGATCTGCTCATCTACGCGGGAGTGGGCCGGGGCTGGGTGGAACCGGCCACGGCGAACCTGTTCCAGAGCGAGCTTGGTCTTCGCTCAGCCACCTGTTTCGATGTCCTCGACGCCTGTGCCAGCTGGATCAGGAGTCTCTCCATCGCCCGAAGTTTTCTCACCCAGGGCGCCTATAAGCTCGTGATGATCCTGAACTGCGAATGCAACTTCAGGGAATACGCGAATTTCGACATCGCCAACGCACAGGATCTGGAAAACGCCTTCTCTGCTTTCACGATCGGTGAGGCGGCTACCGCGACCCTGGTCGAACGGGGGGAAGAAGACGACTCCATCATGTCCTTTAAGACATGGGGCGAAAAGCACGGCCTGTGCAAGATTACACTACCCAACGCCGACGATTTCACCCCGAACGGAAACGGCAACGGGTTGAAACCGATGTCCTTCTTCACGGAACCCGGAGAACTGCTGTCGTTCACGATCCGCAAGCTGGTTACGCATTACAAGGAGACGAAGGATCTGGCAGCCCGAAAGCACGACTTGGTCGTCGGCCATGCCGTCAGCGAATCAGCCACCGCGCGAGCGGTTGGGATGATGGGCGTGGATCCAAAGCGGGTTTTCGACACCCATGCCCGATTCGGCAACACGGTCTCGGCTTCATTGCCACTCGGTTTGGCGGTCGCCGAAGCAGAAGGACGCCTGTCGCGGGGAATGCGGGTCCTGCTCGTGATGGGTAGCGCCGGCGTCACCACGGCATTTGCCTCGTTCAATTACTGACGGGGGGCCGAAGGGCACGCATTATGGCGTCGCCCGGCGTGGCGACGAGCTGGGCTGTACCGACAATCCATATGCCCCAGCGATTCCCGGGTTACGATTTCCAGAGCCACTACCTGACCGTTGGAAATCACCGCCTCCACTACCTCGATGAGGGTGCGGGGGAACCGCTGGTGATGCTCCACGGCAATCCTACCTGGTCTTTTCTTTACCGCCGGTTCGTCGGCGCGCTGCGCGACCGCTATCGGGTCATCGTGCCTGATCACATGGGCTGCGGCTTGTCCGACCGCCCGCCGGAGGCCGAGTACCGTTACACGCTGGCCAGCCGGGTCGCTGACCTGGAGTCCCTCCTCGCGAGCCTTCACTTACAGAAGAACCTGACCCTCTTCCTGCACGACTGGGGGGGCCTGATAGGAATGGCATTCGCGGCACGGCATCCCGAATCGATCCGACGGCTCGTTATATTCAATACAGCGGGATTTCTGCTGCCGGCATCCAAGAGGATGCACTGGAGCATTCGGTTTTGTCGAAGCTCACGGCTCGCCGCGTTCCTGGTTCTTCGATTCAACGTGTTCACGCGCATCGCCGTTCGGCTGGGATGCCATTCGCGTCCCATGCCAAACGATGTCAGACGCGCCTATATCCAAGCCTGTGACGACCCGGGTGGCCGACTGACGACCCTGCGCTTTGTTCAGGACATTCCTTTCTCGGAGAAAGACCCTGCCTACCCGGTTGCCTACGGTGCCGATCGAGGTTTGGCCTGCTTTCGCAGCACTCCAGCAGTGATTTTCTGGGGCGAACGCGATTTTGTTTTCGATCGGGATTTCCTCCGAGAATGGCGAGCCCGCCTGCCGCGAGCCGAAGTTCACACGTTCGCCCGTGCGGGACATTACGTGCTTGAAGAGTCGTTTGACGCTATACTCCCGCTTGTGACCGAGTTTCTGGCCCGTCCAACCGCATATGATCACTGAAACTCAAGACATCTGCACCCTTCTGGCCGAGACTGCCCGTCTGGACCCCACTCGCCTGGCTGCGATCGCGGGCCCCGCGAAGCTGACCGTGGGCGAACTCGATCAACTGAGCGAGCGTTGCGCCTCGGGGCTCGCTGCCCTGGGGATCGGAGCCGGCACACGAACGGTTCTGATGGTGAACCCGGGCATTGAGTTCATGGTTCTGACCTTTGGCCTGATCAAAGCCGGCGCAGTTCTGGTCGCGGTTGATCCTGGCATGGGATGGGACAATCTGAAGACCTGCTTGGACGAAGCAGCACCCGAGGCCTTCATCGGCATCCCGAAAGCACATCTTGGCCGGATGCTCTTCAGGTGGGGTAGTTCGACGGTCCGGGTTCGCATCTCGGTCGGAGGGTTTCGCGTGCCCGGCTGGGTTCCGTATGAGAAACTCATAAAACCGGTCGGGCCGGCGATCGGCAAGGCAGTTCACCGAGATCCGGATGAACCGGCTGCAATCGTATTTACGTCGGGGAGCACTGGGACACCCAAAGGAGTCATCTACACAGGGCGGATGTTTGCGGCCCAGGCTCGGCTGCTCCAAACCCATTTCGGTATCGCTCCAGGTGAAGTCGACCTGGCGACCTTCCCCCTTTTCGCGCTCTACGACCCGCTGATGGGAGTCACGGCGGTTTTCCCCGAGATGGATTTCACCAAGCCTGGAGAGGCCGACCCGCAGAAGATCGCCGATACTGTATTAACGAACCACGTAACGCATATATTCGGGTCCCCGGCGCTGCTCGACAACCTGGGACGACATGGAGAAACCCAGGGCCTGAAATTTCCCGGTGCCAGGCGTGTGCTCTCGGCGGGCGCGCCCGTGCCAGGGCATGTCCTTATGCGAATCGGCGCCATGTTATCCGGAGGCGCGCAAATTCACACGCCGTACGGGGCGACCGAAGCTTTGCCCGTCTGCTCGATTTCCGGACCGGAGGTCCTGGGTCTCGAATCGGCCGGCAAAGGAGTCTGTATCGGGAAGCCGCTCGACGGCGTGCAGCTGGCGATCATAAGGATAACGGACGAACGGATACTCACATGGTCTGAGAGCCTCCGTGTGCCGAACGGCGAGATCGGGGAACTGGTCGTCTGGGGCGACAATGTGTCCACTTCCTACTGGCGGCGGCCAGTCGCTAACAGCCTGGCGAAGATCCACACCACCCAGGGCGAAATCCGTCATCGGATGGGCGACTTAGGCTTCTTCGATGAAAAAGGACGCGTCTGGTTCTGCGGCCGAAAGTCTCAGCGGGTGATTACCCAACAAGGCACGCTGTTCACGATTCCCTGCGAATCGGTTTTCAACCAGCATCCCAAGGTCAAGAGGTCTGCGCTCATAGGGGTCGGATGTCCGCCCATGCAACGTCCCGTGCTGTGTGTTGAGCTGCTGACCAAAGCCAAGTCCCCGGAAACCGAAAGCCTGCGCGAGGAGTTGCGCGCCCTCGGGGCGCGATATCCCGTCACCGAATCCATCAAAGAAATCCTCTTCCATCCTGTTTTTCCGGTTGACGTCCGTCATAATGCGAAGATATTCAGGGAGAAGTTGGTGGCTTGGGCGGAGGGTCAACTGAGATGAAGGCACTTGTGACCGGCGGCGGCGGTTTTCTTGGACGAGCTATCGTTCAGAGGCTGCTGGCTAAAGGTGCGTCCATTCGCACTTTTTCGCGGGGCGACTATCCGGACTTGCGAGCCCAGGGAGTCGAGGTGATGCAGGGCGATCTCGTCGAATACGGCGCGATACGGCAGGCCTGCTATGACCGTGACATCGTCTTCCATGTCGCCGCGAAGGCTGGAGTGTGGGGACGGCCCGCCGATTTTTACAGCGCCAACGTCGTCGGTACGAGGAACGTGCTGGCCGCCTGTCGCGATCGAGGGATCTCCCGGCTGGTCTACACCAGCTCCCCAAGCGTGGTCTTCAACGGCCGGGACATGCAGGGCGTGGACGAGTCGGTTCCCTACCCTGACACTTTCCCGTCTCCTTACCCGGCAACCAAGGCCGAGGCCGAAAAGCTGGTGCTGACGACTAACACCACCGATCTGGCGACCGTCGCCCTGCGCCCCCACCTCATTTGGGGGCCTGGCGATACTCACCTGATTCCCGGGATACTCGCTCGCGCGCGACAGGGGAAGATCCAGAAGATCGGCAAACAGCCCAAGCTCGCCGATTTCACGTACATCGACAACGCGGCCGAGGCTCACCTGCTCGCCGCTGACCGGCTGGCGCCCGGAAGCCCAATCGCCGGACGCACCTACTTCATAACCAACGGCGAACCGGTCGAGATCTGGGCTTTCATCAATTCGATCCTGGAAGCGGCGGGCATTCCGCCGGTGCGTGGCTCGGTGCATCCTGCGGTTGCCTATCTGGGTGGAGCGGTTGCAGAAACCGTCTGGAAGACGTTCCAGATGAAAGGTGAACCGCCAATGACCCGTTTTTTGGCCCGGGAGCTGACCACGGCTCATTGGTTCAATATCGACGCTGCACGTCGGGATCTCGGGTACGAACCGACGGTAACGACAAGCGAAGGGCTCCGTCGGCTCAAAGAGTGGTTTGAATCGTCCTCGGCCGGAGGCGTGACACCGTGACGCGGACGATCGATGAATCTGGGACTGCAACCGAATTTGGGTGATCAAGTTAGACTAGTCTTTCTCCCATTCAACGAAGGATAGGACCATGCAACTCCAAACTCTCGACTGGGTTATCGTCGCCCTTTCGATCGCCATCTGCTTTGCCCCCGCTCTGTTTGTGGCCAAACGGTCCGGAAAAAATACCGCCGAGTTTTTTGCGTCGGGGCGCTCGGTGCCCTGGTGGCTGGCCGGGTTGTCGATGGTCGCCACGACATTCAGCAGCGACACGCCGAACCTCGTGACAAACTTCGTGCGGACGCAGGGTGTGGCCGGCAACTGGCAGTGGTGGGCCTTCGTACTGACGGGGATCGCTACTGTCTTTTTCTATGCCCGTCTGTGGCGGCGATCCGGAGTCTTGACCGACCTGGAGTTATACGAGCTGCGGTACTCGGGGAAGGCGGCAATGATGGTGCGCGGGTTCCGGTCCCTGTACCTCGGGCTGTTCTTCAACTGCATCATCATGGCGACGGTCAATCTCGCCGCCGTGAAGATCGCCGGGGTCCTTTTCGGACTGGACCGCTGGCAGACCCTCTTGGCGGTCGGCCTTTTGAATGTGGTCTTCGCTGCGCACTCGGGCCTTTGGGGCGTCCTTGTCATAGACATGGTCCAGTTCTTCATCAAGATGTCCGCGGTCATTGCCGCCGCGTACTTCGCCCTCAAGCTGCCCCAGGTAGGGGGGCTGGATGGACTTGTCGACAAGTTGTCCAACATGCGAGGGCCGGACGGGGTCGATTACCTGCGCATGCTCCCGGACTTCTCGAGCAACATGGAACTGGCGGTAGCCATTTTCATCATGCCCATAGCGGTGCAATGGTGGGCTGTCTGGTACCCGGGAGCGGAGCCGGGCGGCGGGAGTTACATCGCACAGCGGATGCTCGCCTCCAAGTCGGAGAAGGACGCCCTCGGCGGAGTCCTCTTCTTTAACGTGGCCCACTACGTACTGCGACCGTGGCCCTGGATCCTGGTCGGCCTGGCCTCGCTGATCATCTACCCGGAATTGTCCGATATCCAGAAGAGCTTCCCGCACCTGAATCCTGCCCTTATCGGTCACGATACGGCCTATCCGGCTATGCTCAAGTTTCTGCCGGTCGGGTGGATGGGATTGATGGTCGGCGGGCTCATCGCCGCCAACTCATCCACGATTCTGACCCACCTTAACTGGGGCGCGTCCTACGTGGTCCATGACTTCTACCGCCGGTTCATCAAGCCCAGCGAAAGCGAAAAGCACTACGTCATGGCAGGACGCCTTACGACCGTCGGATTGTTCGTCATTTCGTCAGGTATGGTGTTTGTTCTCGAAACCGCGCAGGGCGCGTTCAATATCATCCTTCAGATCGGAGCCGGCACCGGCCTGCTGTATCTGGTCCGCTGGTTCTGGTGGCGCGTAACAGCGTGGTGCGAGGTCGTGGCGATGGTCAGTTCCTTCGCGATTTCGATATTCTGGCTCGTACTCACCAGGAGCGGGGTAGACGTCAGCACGCATGTGCAACTCCTGCTGACGGTTCTGTTCACCACGGTTTGCTGGATCGCGACCGCATACCTGGGACCGCAGACCGACCGAGCGACGCTGATCAACTTCTACAAGAAAGTGCGGCCCTTCGGACCGGGCTGGCGGCAGGTCAGAGTTGAGGCAGGAATTGCGGAATCGTATGCCTCGGGCGAAAACGTGACGCTCTCACTGCTCGGATGGGTGGCCGGCTGCAGCATGGTTTGGGCAGCGCTCTTCTGTGTGGGGAATTTCCTCTACGGTCGTCATACCTATGCGGTGATCCTCCTGGCGGTTTTCGTCGCCAGCGCCTCAGCGGTTATTTGGGTGATCAACCGGCTGTGGACGGGCGAGACGAGGTAATGGCAAGGGGAAGCAGGCAACCGTGAGCGACGGCAAGCGACATGAACACGATCTCGGCCGGATTGCCGAGCAGTTTCATATCTACGCGGACTTCGTGTCGGCCGAAGTCTGTGGAAGCGGTCATATAAACGATACCTACTGTGCAACCTTCGACCAGGGCGGCAGCCCAATCCGCTACATCCTGCAGCGGATCAACCAGAACGTCTTCACCGATCCCGTCTCGTTGATGGATAACATCGCCCGCGTCACAACCCATCTTCGCGTAAAGGTGGACGAGCCGCGGACCCGCCATGCCCTCACCTTGATCCCCACCCGTGACGGAGGGACCTATCACCTTGATCCGGAGGGGAGCTACTGGCGGGCTTACGTCTATGTCGAAGGGGCGAGTACCTTCGACACGGCCCAGTCACGCCGTCAGGTCTACGAGGTGGCGCGGACATTCGGGCAGTTTCAGAGACTTCTCGAGGACCTGCCGGGCCCACGTCTCCGTGAGACCATTCCGGATTTTCACAACACGCCTCGACGCGTGGAGGCGTTTGAATCGGCTGTGGCCGTTGATCCCATGAAGAGGGCGGCATCGGCGAAAAGCGAGATCGACTTTGCCCGCAAGCGCGTGTGGATGGCTGACGTGCTCCTCGCAAAATACCGGGCGGGAGAGATTCCCGAACGCACGACTCACAACGACACGAAAATCAACAATGTGCTCCTCGACGACAACACGGGCGAAGGCGTCTGTGTCATCGACCTCGATACAGTCATGCCCGGATTGTCGCTTTACGATTTCGGAGACGAAGTCCGGACCATGACCACCTCCGCCAGGGAGGACGAGGAAAACCTGGAGAAAGTCCAGTTTCACCTGTTGCTTTTTGAGGAACTGGTGAAGGGTTATCTGAGTGCGGTCGGGCAGCTGCTGAACCGCACGGAAATCCGCCACCTGGCTTTTGCAGGCCGGCTGATCACCTTCGAGCAGGCCATCCGCTTCCTCACCGATTACCTACTCGGCGACGTGTACTACAAAGTGCACGACCGCGAGCACAATCTCCGGCGCTGCCGCACCCAGTTTCGGCTGATCGAGCAAATGGAAGAGATGGAACCGGAAATGGAGCGGATCGTCAAAGAAGTGTTCAGCTAGGGAAGAGACGACTCACCTCTTTTTCATCCAGAAACTCGGCCAACCGGCTGGTTCTTG
>CAYQYP010000043.1:0-24476 GCA_964421755.1 uncultured Acidobacteriota bacterium | reverse complement strand
TCCGATAGGCAAGCTCGTGAGGCTGTAGCTGCCCACTTCGTCGGTCAGGGCCGTTCGCGTGAACCCCGTCTCAACTTTTGTCGCAGTGACCGTAGCACCTGGTACAACCCCACCGCTCTGGTCGGTCACGACACCAAGGATCGTGCCCGTCGTCACCTGCGCCAATATGGTGACGGGCAGAACCAGAAGCAGGCATATCAGCCCGAAAGTGGTGCTGGTCCTCACCTTGGCACCTAGCTCTAGCGTGAAACACATTTTGGGTTCCCTCCTTATACGGAAACTGATCGGCAAGCCTGGGATACGGGGTCCAGCTTGCGTGAATGAGGCAGGTGCAGGAAGGTTATTCCCGTTAGCGGGGGCGTTAACTTCGGGAAAGGGGCCCGAATCATTGGATTCGCGCAGTCGGGAGGTGAGCGTTAAGGGTCATGGTATCGTTTCGAGGATCGTTGGGAAGGCGGATACCGCTCGATGTGCTCACACGGATCTCGGATTAGCGCGGCTGCGTGGCGGCTCCGATAACTGCGATAACGTTTCTGTTAACCGTTATCGAGGGAGCACCCACTGGAGCAGGGCAACTCCGGCGTACCGACTTCCCAGTCGGACTCGGGGTATGCACTGGCCGGCGGTCGCCTCCCGTCTCGAAGAATCGCACTGGGAAGTGGGACCTACGGGGAGCCGACGCCCGGCCAGACAAATGCACCGACAAGCTCTGGATGACTGCTCTACCGGTCCTCAACTCGGGTCTGGGACAGCGCGCACTCCGATGAGCTTGGATTTCCCAGGAACCCAGTTTTCGACCGTCGTCTCGATCAGGGCCTGAAACAGCCGCGGCATCGTCTTCTTGTCGGACGACCCGGCAATCAACGCCCGGCGAAGCTCGGCCAGGTGCTCGACTGCGGTCACGTATTCGATTGCGGCCTGGGAACCTTGAGTGTAAATGCCGTAGATGAGGAGGATACGTTCGTCCTTCTTCTCATTCGGCAGCATAAGGATAAGAGCGTAGTCGCGCGTCAGGTTGTTCGTGATTGGATCAAACTCCGGTTTGTATACCGGCTGCTCTCCGGTCCGCGGGTTCTTGTTCCGGATCACTCCCCGATAGAAGTGAAATCCTTCAGGATCGACGAATATGCGACCACTCCAGGCTTGGTTTCCGCCAAGCAGAATGGTGTTGCGACTCTTGATCTCCTCAAAATCGACGAGTCGCGACGGCATGACTTGCGGAGCCTGGTTAACCTTGCCGAGCAGGTCGAGCAGACGCACGAGGCCGATCGTTTCACCCACCGCGGTAAAATCTGTGGTCGAAGGGACAAAATAGAACTTCTCCAACTCTCGAAAGTGGATGGTGTCGAGGAATTCAGGCAGAGATTCTTTGGGAATGAGGCGGCCGTTGGACAGAGTCTTCGCACTGTCGCCACCATGAGCGGCCCGCAGCAGGGGATGGACTGGGATGACGATGAGGGGTGAGCGTGCAGGGGGGAGAAAAGGTTGCCAAAACCACTGAAGATCGGACGAGAGCGCCACGGTTTGCGGCGTTCTGGAAGAACTCCCTGGTTCTCGGGCACGGTACCAAAGCGTCCCGACCGTGGCACAAGTGACGACCAGTATAGCCAGGAGTACATTCCGTGGATCGGTCCAGCCCGAGCGACGAGCAGCGGGAGCCGCCGCCGGTTCAACGACGGCCTCAAGCGGAATCATCCGGCGGAACTCAGGTATGTAGTGTCCGGCGGGCAACTCCAGTCTCAACGGGTTGTCCTTGCCATCTCCCTCATAGTACTTTTGGAGCAGTCCGCGGATTTGATGGGCCTGAACGCGGACAATGGGGTCGACCTGAGGGTCGAAGTCCTTGCCCCGTTCATAAATCTCTATACCGATGACGTACTCGTTGAGCTTGTCCGCGTTACCCCGCAGAGTCTGATCGATGACAAATTCGAGGAAGCGCGCCTTTTTCTCGGCTCTGGCGAAGGGCCTGGTCTGCAGAATCCGCCGCAACTCCTCGCGCTTCTCGTGAGTTGAGATGAGGTCCATTGGCGTCGATAGGTTAGACTACAACTCCCCTTCGAAAAAGAGAATCAAAAAACCCTAAGTTATGAACTGGTTCGGGGCGATTTCGACTATCATAGCTTTGGGTGAAGCCCGGCGGATGCCAGGTGTGCCGGTTGAGAGCCACCCCCATTGCAACTCCGAAGGTGTTTCCTTATCTTAAGATACGTATGCACAAGAGCCTGTTAGTTGCCTTCTTCTCGATCGCGTCTCTGGCCACGTTGTTCGCTCAGCAGGCTGAAACGCAGCCGCCGGCTGAGCCCCTGGATCTAAAGGTAAGCACTCGATTTGAGGGTGCGACCGCCATTGCCGTTCTCACATGGAAGGACGGGTCGGACAACGAGTTGGGTTTTGAGGTGCTGCGGGCCGACAACAGCAAGGAGTACAGAGTCGTCGGAATGGTGGGCGCAAACACCATCAAGTACGAGGACAAGGTCGGCAAGTACATCACGGGCGCATTTACCTACAAGGTCAGAGCTTTTAACCAGGCCGGCAAAAGCAAGGACTCAAACGTAGTCTCCGCGTGGTTTTAAACACGGAAGACACGGAATAAGACGAAAACCACGGAAAACACGGAAAGGATGAGCGTCCGTGTCTTCCGTGGTTGGTTCTCACTTCTCCTACCCGCCTTCGTTTACAATGTCCGGGTGATAGCTGCGCGATCCCTGTCGTTTAACTTGGAACCGACGTTCCGCTGCAACTTGCAGTGTCCGATGTGTCCCCGATTTTCGAGTGAGGACCCGCATCTGGACATGTCAGCCGAGACCTACGAACGCATCTGCGAGCAAATGTCCCTTGCCCACACAGTGGATTTTACCGGCTGGGGAGAGCCATTGCTGCATCCGCGAATCTACGAGATGATCCGGGCGGCCAAGGAACGGGGTTGCGTGACCACGATGACTTCGAACGGAACGGCCCTGAATGAACGGAACTCCACGCGGTTGATCGACAGTGGTCTCGATTACCTCACAGTTTCTGTGGACGGCGGAGCGCCCGAAACGTACAACAAAATCAGGGCGGGTGCCGATTTCGACAAACTGTCAGTCAACCTGAAGACCATCTCCCGACTGGCCCACGCCGCCCGCACCCGGCTCGATCTCGGGATCGCTTTCACCATTCAGGAAGAGAACGCAGACGACCTCCACGCCTTCGTCCCATGGGTCATATCGGTCGGTGCACGGACCCTCCACCTGAAGCACCTGAACGCCGTCTCCACTGCGGACGATTGGCAACGGAGCTTTCTGAAGTACAGGCTCCACCCCCCCTGTTCCGACAACGGGAAGCTGCAGTTGGTCGAGGAAACGATAGGGCGGGTTCGTCTCCAAGCCGAAAAGGCCGGAATCCGGTTCCTGATGCATTCCGAATTTCCGTTGACTAGGAATCTGCAGGGCCGTCATTGTCTCGCGACCCCGCTGCTGTCAGTCTATTTCTCGTACGAAGGGCGGGTATCTCCCTGCTGTCATTTCGGCCATCATGTCAGCAGGTACTTCGACGGAGGGTTCATAGAGCCTTCCTCGATGTTCGTCGGCAATATCCGGGCCGAAGATCTCGACCAGATATGGCTTCGCGATCACTACCGCAAGTTCCGCGACGGATTCCAGTCCGGCAACTTCCCCGACGCCTGCAAGACCTGTTATCTGCTCTACGGCAAGTGAGTCGGCTGACCAGCTGACCGGCTGACCCGAAAACCCAGCCGGTTGGCGAGCGTCTTAAAGCCTCCGCGATCCCCACTTTCTTGCACCCCTTTTGCTGGCCTTTAGAAAATCAAAAAAACGTAAGCTGTTTTTCCTTCCTTCATCGCATGAGCAGGTGAAAGCAACAAAAAAACAGCATCGCGTCCTCGGCCTGTCTTTGGTCATCTTCGGCTTGCCCGAATCTCGTTCAGCACGTTCCAGACGTTATGCTCTGCTTGCACGTAGAGGCGGAACAGGTCCATCTTGAAACGGTACCGGGTCTGGTCGCGATCCAGGATCTGCGCGGTACGGAGTTCTTCCAGGACCCCGTGGGTAGGATGACTGCCCAGCTGTGCCCTATAGTCGGCCGGAAGGGATTGAATGGCGGAATCGATTCGTCTTGCCGAGATGAAGGTGTCCGGATCTTTCAGTAGCGCGGCCAGGCTCGACATGACCACCTTGTGAGTGGTTTCCCAGCGCTGCCACTCGAACATGAGCTGAGGAGGAGGGCTCTCGAGCACCCTGCGTATCAATTCCTCGACGGTTCGAATTTCTACCCGACTCCAGCGCCGCTCGTTCAGGATATCGACGAGGTTCTGGCACAGGAGTTGAACGAAGAAGGGGTGCCCGTGCGTCAGCCGGTAGATCTTCCCAAGTATCGCCGGGTTGAAGATGACCTTCCCTTCGAGTGGCCGGGTGATCAGAGCTTCGGCGTCCTTTCGATGGAGGAAGGAAATTTCGCGGTAAGCGGATTTTCCCAAGAGGCTTGCGTACTGCGGGTCTGCCTCGAGGGGACGGGAGCCGGCGAGGACGAGGTGCACCGAACCTGTCCTTTCCAGCAGACTGTTCAGATACCCGTAAGTCGCGCTGCTGATCTTCCCTTCCTCAACCTTCCGGGCGATCAACTCGTATTCGTCAACCATGAGGACGAGGTGTCTTGGTGCGATTCGGTGCAGAACCGAGTCGATGAAGCGGTCGAACTCGGCGTAACTCCGCACAGCCTCTGTGTGAACGTCCCGCTCCTGGCTCGTATCCTCATTGACACGGCTCCAAACGCGCCGCTGCAGTGCCTGGAGCCATTCCGGTTCGTCCGAGACCACGATTGCCTGCATGTCAATGAAGACGGGCAGGAAATCGGGGCCCAGGCGACCATCCAGGATCTGATAGAGTATCGACGTTTTTCCTGACCGCGGCCGGCCGCACAGGAGAACGATCGCCCCCGTGCGGTGCGGGGCAAGGCGCGATCGGACGAATTCGAAATCTTCTTCACGGCCGAAAAACATCGATCGGTTTCTCACTGGATTCCCGACGATGTAAGGGTTGGGTTCGATTCTCTGGAACCCGTCGGCCGAAACTGCGGGACGCTCGTCACCCGGGAGGTCTGGAAAGAAGCCGCGGATCGTGGCACGCGACCACCGGTGCAGTGGAAACAGCAGTGCCAGCGCCACCAACAGGGAAGCGAGCACGGCGAACCGGCTGGTTTCCTCTCCTTCGAAGAACATTGAAAAGCCCAGGTTCGCCAAGAAAAACACGCTGATCCCACCTGCAACCAGGAGCGAGTAATGGAGGAAGTGCCCCATGAACCGGGCGCGCTCCCAAAGGTTCTCCTTCGTCACGGCCAGCACCAGTGCGACGGGGAAGACGGGCAGCAGCATCAGCGCCAGCGTGTCCATCCAGTCGTCCCGACCCCGGAGGATGGCAAGCAGGAGAGGGACTGCACCGGCCAGGCACCCGATCAGCACGACCTGGAGGCGGTCGCGCTCCACCCATGTCAACCGATACCGGTACTGGTAGAGAATGACGGCCAGGCCGCCGGCGAAGCCGATGGGGAACAGCCACGTCAGCTGGTCGACCACCGAGGAAAGGGCGGAAGCCGCCAGGTAGAAGCCGTAAATGAGGGTCAATACCCATGCCCTGTGACGCTCGTAAAATGGAGTGGCCACAGGGAAAGTCAGTGAAAAGTGAAAGAAGGCAAAAGGAAACAACAGCACCAGGGGCCCGGCTATCGTTTCCACCACTGAAAGAGGCGCCGGCTCTCCAATGAAGCTGTCTGCAAAAATCAAGGAAAGAGAATTCAGGAAGGCAGCAAGGCTGAAACCCGCCTGGGCGTTCGGGCGAAAAGCCAGAACGAAGCCGGCGAGCAGGGAAAAGACTATCGGTATCCAGGCCGTCCAAAGTTCCAGTTCGACCCCGGTTGCTGTGATGTACAATTCCCAAAGCAACAGGGCCGACGAGACAAGAAGCAGAAGTGCACGTATGACTTGGCGGACGACCATGGTGCTGGGTGCAATTTCGTCTTTTTGACTGTCGATTACAAGGAAGAAAACAAATGACCGGGTTTCGAATCCGCCCGAGGCGAGTCAATCGTGCGCGAGCCGGTCGTCGTTCAACCACCGGCTCACCCGGCAGTCACCTCTGTTCGCTGCTCGCTTTCGGACTACTCGCCCTCGGGTCCACGATGGTTCGAGGGCAATCCACTGACCTCGATCGCCGACTCCTTGCCGGCCAGGAAGCCATGTACCGCCTGCGATACGATGAGGCGCGGCGTATTTTCGAAGACATCCGGAAGAGCAACCCGGACAGCCCCGAAGGCCCAGGCATGCTGGCCATCCTCGCCTTCAATGAGTTGCTGCTTTCTGCCGGGAATATCGTCACCGAGGACTACGCCACCCCCGGCCCCCTGACCAAGGAGCGCACCTTAAAGCCGATCGAGGGGCCAGGCAGGCGTTTCCACGCGGCCAACGACGAGATGCTGCGGGTGTGCGAGAAGAGATTGGCCAGGAACGCAAACGATGCTGTCGCGCTCTACTTCAACGGGCTCTACCACGAGAATCTGGCCGCTGAAGCCATGGCGATCACGAAGTCCGTGGACACTGCCTTCAGCCAAGGCAAGAAGGCCGGCAGGATTCACACCAGAGTCCTGAAAATCCAGCCGGACCTGGTTGATGCCAACATGAGCCTTGCCGGTGCCGAATTTGCGAAGGCAAATGTGCCCTGGCTCATCAAGTGGATGACCTACCTGATCGGCATGCGGGGGAACGAGAAGAAGGCTTTTGAGCGCCTGGACCTGGTGGCGCGTCGAGGACGGTATCGCCGACTGGATGCCCAAGTGGTTGCGGCCGTCCTGCACGCCTGGAAAAACAAAGCGAACCACGCACGGCAGGCTGTTGCAGTCTTCGAACAGCTTCGCCAGCGGTTCCCCGAGAATTATCTTCTCGACGTTAACCTCGCTGCAATTTACGAGCAGACCGAGCTGAATGATCCGCGGGCCGCTCTGCGAATCTACGAGGAGTTGCTTGGGTCACTGGCCCAGAAGGCACCTGGGTTGAAAGCAGGCGAGGTCCACTTCCGGGTTGGCAAGACACAGTACCGGCTGAAGAATTACAGCCATGCGCTGGAAGCATTCCAGCGAGCGGTAGCCTCCGATCGCGGCGAGCCCGAGACCAGTCCCCTGGCTTACTTCTACATGGCGAAGATTCACGAGGAACAGGGCGATCGGTCGAACGCGGCCCGGTGCTATCGCGAGGTGCTCAAGTCGGAGCGCCTCCGCAGCATAGCCTCCGAGGTCAAGCACGCCCGATCGCGCTTGTGAGCGCCGTCCTGAAGCGCGGACGTCCCGTCACGGAGCGCGAGACGTCCTGTCCGCACTGGGATCGCGGGCATCTTGCCGCGCGCCGGGCATCCTGCCTGGCGTTAAGCGAAGTGCGATGAGCACGCGCTCGGGACACAACCCGCCGGCGGGCAAGATGCACGCCGCTGGAGTTTGTACATTTTCCGCCCGGCTTTGGCAGCTTTCGGCTTCAGGCCGAAGAAATGTATAAACAGGCTTTCGGCCTGAAAGGCCGAGACATACCAGCCCAGGGCGGAGTGCTTTTCGCGCAGCCCTGGGTCACCAGAGGAACGAGCCGCTTGGAGCCCTGAAAGGGCGGGAGAGGGAGAACAAGGAATGGACGTGGTCAATAGCGCTGCCGATCTTCAACGCATGTGAGTCGATCTCGTCGAATATTCCGGCAAGGTAATCATGGAGCCGCGCGCAGATATCGGGGTGAAGCACCGGCGCCCGGTCTTTCGTGCTGAAGACGAGATGAACGTATAGTTGCGACAAGGACTGTGACATGGTTGTTCCTCCTCCGGTGCAACTCTCTCGCCCTTTCAGGGCTCTGCGTCAGACCGGCCCGAAACCCAGGGCTACGCGAAAGACACGCTCCGCCCTGGGCTAATATGTCTCGGCCTTTCAAGCCGAAGAAATGTATAAACTCGAGCGGCGGGCAAGATGCCCGCCGGTGTCCGACTTGGAAGTCGGATCTACGTCGAACCGACGTCCCCGCCTTATGAGGTCGGCGGTTCAAACTGCTCCGCCTCGACTGCCGCATTGTTGTCCATCCGTTCAAACCGGGAGTGGGACAACGACTATCTAAAAGGGCCGTTGACCTTTTGGTCCGGATGGCTTGGCCTTTTGTTGTCGTAGCAACTCGTGATCGCGCTCGTGATCGCGCTCGTGATCGTGATCGTAGTCGTAGTCGTAATCGTAATCGTAATCGGCTTTTTCGGCTTTGTCGCGCACCAGTGCTAGTAGCCACTCACCGAAGCCCCGGTCACTGTCTGGGCCCGCGCGCTTCGCTTGCGGTTCTGATGACTTTCAGGGCATCCGCCCGAAGCGCCCCCCCTTCCCGGGCGGTGGCCCATTGGACCGGCTGAAGCCGCGAATACGAACCTGTCGGTGCCCGTTCCTCACGTCCTGCTCGCGCTCGTGATCGTGATCGTGATCGTGATCGTGTTCGCGCTCGCGCTCGCGCTCGTAATCGTAATCGTAATCGTCATCGGCTTTGCCGCGCACCAGGCGCAGGGTGCGGCCGTGCGGCGCATTCTTGCCCCAACGAGGCGCGGGGCGGTATCCTTCCGGGTGAGAGGAAACCGACATGAATGCCCGTCAGTTAACGCTTGTCCCATCCATGCTGCTCGGACTGGTTCTGTGTGCGTCTGCCTTGGCGGCGACGGGGGACTATCCGATACAGCCGGTCCCGTTTACCCAGGTACGCCTGACCGACCGCTTCTGGCAACCGCGGCTCCTGACAAACGCCCGGGTGAGCATCCCCTACGCTTTCAAGAAGTGCGAGGAGACCGGGCGGATCAGCAATTTCGAGGTCGCGGGAGGACTGAAAAAGGGTGCTTTCAGGGGCAGCTTCCCGTTTGACGACAGCGACGTCTACAAGATCATCGAAGGGGCAGCTTATTCGCTGCAGGTCAATCCCGATCCGAAACTCGAGAAATATGTCGACGCGGTGATCGCAAAGATCGCTGCGGCTCAGGAGGACGACGGGTACCTCATGACCTGGAGAACCATCGACGCTTCGAAGCCGCCGACGGATTGGTCGGGGACCGCCGCCCGCTGGTCGGACATCAAAGGAGGCCACGAGCTGTACAACATGGGCCACCTTTACGAAGCGGCCGTCGCCTACTACCAGGCGACCGGAAAACGCTCTCTGCTGGATGTTGCCCTGAAAAACGCCGACCTGATCCATAAGACTTTCGGTCCGGGCAAGAGGATGGAGGTGCCGGGTCACGAGGAGATCGAGGTCGGACTGTTCAAGTTGTACCGAGTGACCAAAGATCCCAAGTACCTCGAGCTCGCACGATTCTTCATCGAGCAGAGGGGAAACGCCTCGGGACACAAGCTGTACGGCGAGTACGCTCAGGATCACAAGCCTGTTCTCGAGCAGTCGGAAGCCGTCGGCCACGCGGTCAGGGCCGGTTATCTGTATTCGGGCGTCGCCGACCTGGTGGCTCTGACCGGGGATGCCGCCTATGGGAAGGCGTTGGGACGTATATGGGACAACGTCGTCACCCGCAAGATTTATCTGACCGGCGGTATCGGAGCAAGCCGCCGGGGTGAGGCCTTCGGAGCGGATTACGAACTGCCCAACATGGAGGCGTACAACGAGACGTGCGCCGCGATCGCCAATGTCTTCTGGAACCATCGCATGTTCCTTCTGGAAGGCGACGCGCGGTACATCGACGTACTCGAGCAGACTCTCTACAACGGCGTTCTCGCCGGCATCGGGATGGAAGGTGAATCGTTCTTCTATCCGAATCCGCTTGAATCAGACGGAGTATACAAATTCAACCAGGGCTCGTGCACCCGCAAGCCGTGGTTCGACTGTTCGTGTTGCCCCAGCAACGCGACCCGGTTCATTCCGTCGGTCCCAGGTTACGTATACGCCGTTCGGGAAAACGAGCTCTTTGCGAACCTCTACGTAAACGGGACGGCGAAAGTGACGGTGGGGGGCGGAACAGTTCAATTGGAGCAAACGACCGGTTACCCTTGGGATGGCCGGGTCAAGATCAACGTCAAGCCGGGTCGCCAGCAGAACTTCGCGCTTCTGCTGCGGATCCCGGGCTGGACCGGTAAGGCCCCCCTCCCCGGAGGGCTCTATCATTTCCTCGATGCTGGGCCAGACACCTTGGCAGTGAGGGTCAACGGCAAAGCTGTTTCGGCACTCTCTCCCACTAAGGGCTACGTCCGGATTGAGCGGAGCTGGAAGCCCGGCGATACGGTTGACCTGACGCTGCCAATGCCTGTCCGACAGGTGAAGTCGGATTCCAAGGTGGCGGCTAACGTCGGGCGTGTTGCCCTGCAGCGCGGACCGATCGTCTACTGCGCCGAGAATGCAGACAATCCGGCCATGGTCAAGCAGATCAGCCTGTCTCAGGACCTTCCGCTCAAGGACGTGCCGAAAAAGGACATGCTGAACGGCGTAGTCACGATCGAAGGAGACCTGCCCGGGAACCGGAGGGTCGTCTTCATTCCCTATTACGCTTGGGCGCACCGCGGAGCCGGCGAGATGCGAGTCTGGATTCCGGAAGGGAAGTGACGGAAAAGACGTCGCAAAGACAATACAGCCTTGGTGGAGTGCGCGGCTCCATTCGACCGCTGCCTTCGCTTGACCAAGCTTGAGGGCCAACTTGGGCCAACCGCCTCGGGACTTTTTCGACACCCTCGGTCCCGTCCGCGCTCCACAAGGCAGCTCCAGGTCTACTACCCAGCGAAGAAAATGCTGAAGCGGGTTGGCCCGCCCGGCCGGCTTTCCAGGGAGAATCGGAAGTGGTGTTGCGCCAGGATTTCGCGGGCCAGGGTGAGCCCGATGCCCTGGCCGTTGCTCTTGGTGCTGAAAAACGGGGTGAACAACAGTGACCGGACGTCGTTCGGTATTCCGCACCCGGTGTCTTCGATGCAGACGAAAGGCACCTGCCCTCGCTTGCCGGTCAGGATGGTAATGGTGCCGTGCTCGCCGATTGCCTCGATCGAATTCTTCAGCAGGTTCACGAGGACGCGTTCCATTTGGTTCTTATCCATGGCAACAGGCTGGAGGCACTGTTCGCCCTCCCATTTCAGGCAGATGTTCCGCTTACGAAGTTCCGGGCCGAAGAGCGCGCCCAGATCCTGAAGCAACTTCTCAATGTCGGTCGGGCGTAGCTCCGGTGCGGGGAGTCGAACCACTTCGGCAAATCCGCGCATGAACGCGTTGAGCCTGTGAGCACGTTCCCTCGCAACAACGAGGGCATTACTGAAATCGTCGCGGTCATCGGCTCGCACCTGCTCCGCATACAACTGGCAAGCTTCGAGAAGGGAACTGATCGCCCCGACCGAGTTGTTAACCTCGTGAGACATCATCCGGATGATCTTCTCGTACGCGTTTTTCTCCGAGATCCTCAGCTCGTCGGTCAGTTCTTCAGCGATCAAAAAATGTCGCGGAAATCCCTGGTCAAAGAACTGAACTCGGGCACATCTGAGCCGCCTGCTGCCTTCCAGCGGAACAATTCGAGATTCACCGGATTGCAGTGCTTCGAGCTCCGCGGCGAAAGGAGAGGCGAGTTGAGAGAGCGGGTGGCCGACCAGGTCCGCCGCCGAAACCTGGAGAAGGCGCTCGCCGCTGGGATTGATGCTCGAGACTTTTCCGTCGTGGTCGAGAATGATGATGCCCGAAGGCGATCCACCCACGATCTTTTCCAGCAGGAAATGCTGCTCCGTCTGCTTCAGCCGTTCTTCGCGCAGTTCCTCGATCATCCGGTTGTAGACCCGAATGAGCCCGTCCAATTCCGGCTGCCCAGTGGGGATGAACTTGCAGCTGAAATCCCGTTCCTCGATCAGCTCCGCCCCGGTTTGGATGAGCTGGAGCGGCACAAAGAAAGCCTTGATCAGAAGCACTCCGAGGATGATGGAGATGAGGAAGAAGGCCTCGACCGCGAGGAGCCAGGCGCGGTCTGCCATGAAGACGAAGACAGCGATAGCCCCCCAGACAAGGTGGATCAAGAGCAGGTAGAGGATAATCTTGTTGCGAAGGGTCACGCTTGCAGCCCGAATTTCTCCATCCGGCGGTACAGCGCCGGCCGGCTCATGCCCAGCGCTTCCGCTGCCTTGGATATATTGCCTCCGAAGCGAGCCAGGCAGGCGACAATCATCGCTTTTTCCATTTCGTCAAGTGTCATAGACCCGGCGAGCATCCTCTGTTCGCCCGTGTGATTTCGAGGCTCCATCTCCAGCGCCAGTTCGAGGTCGGCGATCCTCAGCTGATCGGTCGAGCTCATCAGGACGGTTCTCTCGATCACCTGTTTCAATTGACGAACGTTGCCGGGCCACATCTGGGTCTGGAGCCATTTGAGAGCCGAATCCGAGATGCCAAGCCCTGACCGCCGGTAGACGGACGCTACGTTTTGGAGGAAGCAGGATGCGAGCAGTGGAATATCCTCCGCCCTTTCCCGCAGGGGACTCAGGTGAACGGTGATCAGATTGAGTCGGTATAGAAGGTCCTCGCGGAATTCGCCTTTTTGGACCATCTCGACCAGGTTCCGATTTGTCGCCGACACGACTCGGACATCGACGGTTCGCGCGATGCTCGATCCCAGAACCTCGTAAGTCCGGTCCTGCAGCACACGGAGAAGCTTGACCTGCGAATTCGTTTCGAGATCCCCGACCTCATCCAAGAAGATCGTCCCGCCGTTCGCCAGCTCGAAACGGCCTTTTCGATCCTGACGTGCGTCGGTAAATGCCCCGCGGACGTGGCCGAACATCTCGCTCTCGAACAGCGTGGAGGATATACCCCCGAGATTCACCTTGATAAAGGCTTTGCCTTTGCGGCGGCTGTTGCGGTGGATCGCCTCGGCGATCAGCTCTTTCCCCGTCCCGCTCTCGCCGGTAATCAGCACCGACGCGTCGGTCGCGCTGACCCGCCCGACCAGATCGAGCACCTTCAAGAAGCGAGGGTCGCGTCCAAGCAGATCGCGAAAGTCGAAGCGGCTGTCCAGGTCTTCCCGTCGGATTTTCGTATCGCGGCTGGTCGCCACGTTTGCCAGCCCCAGCGTCGTCTCAACCGATTGGATGATCTGCTGGTTGCTCCACGGCTTGGTGATGAAATCCGCGGCCCCCGCCTTGACTCCCTTGACCGCCAGCTCGATCGAGCCCCAGGCTGTGATCAGGAGGACCGGAAGGTTCGGCTTGCGGGCTTTGATCGCAGCCAAAAGGGCCAGTCCTTCCTCACCCGTCGTTTGACGCGAGTAGTTCATGTCCTGAATGACCGCCTCGAAGTCGTGCTTTTCGAGGAGGCTAAGGGCTTCGCCGGGGTTCGATGCGGTTTTCGAGGGGTAGCCGCTCTGCTTCAGCAGGAGGGCCAGCGAAGTTGTGACCGAAGGGTCATCATCAACAATCAGAATCATTTCCGAAGTGCTCCGGCGCGAAAGCTGAAAGCCGATCAAGCTTTTCGTGGCTGCAGATTGCTCGACTCTCACCGTTAGCGTCGTAAGTCTGCCTCAATGCTCCTGAAAACGGAAGGCAAAAGCCACTCGGCAACCCACAACCAGCCTCGTCGCTCATGATCATCGCCGTAATTGTCGCCGGCCGCGCGTCTGATCGGTCGGATCCGTCCGATCAGACGCGCGGCCGGCGACGATTACGGCGATGATCATAAGCCGAACGGCGAGGGGCAAAATCCCTCCCTTACTCCCACCGTAGTGCTTCGACCGGCTGAATCTTTGTCGCGATCCGGCTGGGATAAAGCCCGCACAAAAGCGTGACGGCGTAAATCACTCCAAGCGAGGCCAGCAGGGAGTAGAAATATACCTGCCCGCTCAGGAACCCCACCAGGTCGAGCAGTGGGAATTGGACGACGACCAGGACCCCGACCAGCAGCCCGCAGGAGCTGATGATGACAAGCTCTCCGAGGATCTGCTTGTAAATGCTGGTCGCGGGTGCCCCCAGTGCCCTTCGCAGCCCGATCTCCGTAGTGCGCTGTGACACGCTCTGCCAGACCACTCCGACGAGTCCGAGCGCAACCATGACCATGAGGAACGCGACCACAATCCCGGCGGCGATCATGGGCGCGATCTGCCAGGAGAGCCGCGAGTCGCGCAATTGGCTGAGCTCATCGACCTCAAAGCTCCAGTTCGGATTGATCATGTGCAGCCGGCGAATCAAGGTCTCTTCAAAGGCCTTGGTCACGTTGGGCCGAACCTTGATCAGAAAATCCCAGGAGCGGCCGACTCCCGGCACTGATCGCTGGAAGATATAAGGCTCGGGAGCCGAGAACTCTCCTTCTTTCCGGAACTCTGAAAGAACGCCGACAACGCGCCATTCACGGTGTGGAGCCGGTTGTCCGTTCTCGCCCTTTCTCGGTCGCTTGTCGGAAACGTCCTTTCCGATGGGGTCTTCGTCTCCAAAGAGCTCTTCGGCCAGCTTGCGATTGATGACCACTGAGTTCCAGCTCAATCCGTCGTCGGCCGGACCGAACCAGCGGCCCCGGACGAGCTCGAGGTTCAGGACTTGAGGCAGGTCATCGGTCGCATGGTTTTGTGCCGTCCGGATCCGTTTTCCTTTGTACTCGACATAGGTGTTATTGACGCTGATCGTGTAGGGCGCCTGTGCAATGACCGAGAGGCTCTCGACTTCGGGCATGTTCTTAATCGCGTGGAAAAATGCGGCGGTGTTCGTCTTCATCGCCTCTTTGTCGTTCCGCTCCATGTCGGCCAGGGTCGACATCGCCGTCCCGACACTCCAGACGTTCGTGTAGTCGAAGCCGCGCGGTTGCCTGTAGTTGTCAACGTAGTAGATGACCATCACCAGGGTCGCGAACAGGACCAGGAAGCACGCGAAGATCTCGAGCGTTATAAGGATGTTCGCTCTTTTGCGATTCCAGACCAGTTTCATCAGATGCTTGATCATAGCGCCCTCCCTCTCAGAGCGTGGACCGGGTGAAGTCGCGACATCTTCCAGGCGGGGTAGACGCCCGACAGCAGACCGAAGAAAACAGCCAGGGTAAGTCCCACCAGGAAAATCCGGTTGTTCATTGTCAGGTTCGAGTACGGAAGCCAGCCGCTTTCGTTGATGAAACGCATAACCAGGCGCGCCCCGACGAACGCCAGAAGGCCGCCGAGCAGCGTGAGGATCAGGTTTTCGATCACAAACTGCCCGACGAGGGTCAAGGACGAGGCACCGAAAGCTTTGCGGACTCCGATCTCCGAAGAACGCTCCCGAATCCGGCTGACGTTGATGTTGATCAGGTTGATTGTCGGCAACAGCATGAACAGGATGGCTGCGATGTACAGCGCGGTCATGAGTTGTCCGCCGCACAGGATATCTGAGACCGCCTGGAGCAGGCTCGTCGGGTTTCCTTCGATCTTGTTGATCTCGTCTGGTTGGGGGAACTCGACCCGCGGGAGCATCGCCTGGAACTCCTCCTGTATTCGGGGGATCTGAGTGGGGTCTTTGGCGAGGATGCTTGCGAAAAATATCCCGTTTTCAAATTCTTTCTTATAGTTGTCGGACTTTCTTGTGCTGATCGGGACCCAGACGTCCGCAAATGGGGTAAGACGAAGCATCGGAATGTCTGCCACCACGCCCACGACGCGAAAATTCTGCCCTTCCAATTCGATCGTTTTCCCGACGGCAGCGTCGTTTCCGAAAAATCTGCGACGCGTCGTGTCATTAATTACGGCCACGAGCCTCGCCTGCCGTTCATCTTCGGGACTGAAGGGGCCGCCCTCCAGAAACTCGAATCGGAAGACCCTCCAAAACTCCCCATCGACATTTTTGAGCCAGGACTTGATCTCGGTTCCATTTCGGTAGGAGATGACGCCCATGAAGATGCTATGGATCGAAACGGTCTCAGGCTGCTTCAACGTCCGGACATAGCGGTCCAGAAAGGCGTAACCGGCGGGCCCCGTGTTGTCCCCCCTCGGTCCCGTTCCATGGACGAAATAAACCGAGACCGTTCGCTCGGCGTTGCCCTCCGGTGAGTGCGGGCCGAAAACATGGTCAAACAGGCCAACGGCCACTACAAGGACAATCAGGGTCAGGCTGATGCCGAACAGGCTGATGAAAGTGAAGAACTTGCGTCTCATGAAGACCTTGAACGCCATCTTCAAGTAGTTTTTGAGCATAATTGCCTCCGGGGCGGCTGCGGATGAGCCGTTCTGGTTCCTGTGTTAGACCGCGACGGCCTGGTTGGCCGGCCTGCTCATGCTGTCGATCGACACAACCTGCCGGCCATCGAACAGCCTGATGGTCTTTTCGGTCTTCTCAGCCATCCGCGGATCGTGGGTGACCATGATTATTGTCGTGTGCTGGTCCTCATTCAGACCCTGCAGAATCTCCATGATCTCGTTGCCCATTTGGCTGTCGAGATTCCCTGTCGGCTCGTCGGCGAGAAGGATCCTCGGTTGGCCGACAATCGCCCTTGCAATCGCCACCCGCTGCTGTTGTCCGCCGGAGAGCTGGGTGGGAAAATGATAAGCGCGGGAAGTCAACCCCACCCTGTCAAGCGCCTCCATTGCCTTCGCCCGGCGGTTTGACCCCGAGAGCCGGCGGTAGAGCAGAGGGATCTCCACGTTATCCACGACGCTTAAATCGCTGATCAGGTGGAATGTCTGGAACACGAAGCCGATTTGCTGGTTTCGAACGCGGGCCAGGTACCGGTCGTTATAGGATGCGATCCAGTCTCCATTAAGGGACAGCCGCCCGCCGGTCGGAACGTCAAGCAGGCCGATGACGTTGAGCAGCGTGCTCTTGCCGGAACCCGAGGGGCCCATTATCGAGATGAACTGCCCTTCCTCGATGTTCAGATTGATGTTGCTCAGCGCCACCGTCTCGACGGTGTTCGTGCGGTAGACCTTTTCGATGTTCTCTAGCCTGATCATGTTTGTTATCTCCTCGTATGGCGAACGGTTGGTCGCCTGTCACCGTAAGCGAATCTCCCGGCGGTGCATGTGGTCCGCCATGTCCGAGATGATCACCTCGTCACCGTCGATCAGCCCGGAAATTACTTCCGTCTCGTCGAAGCTGCTGATGCCGAACTCGACCGGGGTCTTCAAGACCGCGTCTCCCCGCAGGACGAAGACGTCGTGCCTGCCTTCACCCGGGACCGCCGGGCCGCGCTTGATCTTCAGGGCGCGTTCCTTGCGGCTCGTTACCAGGTAAACATCCACGCGAAGATTGGATCGAAGCAAGCTGTGCGACTTGTCCTTCAGCGCAATCACCACCGTCATCACCCCGTCCTTGATGGTCGGGAGGACGCTCGAGATAGTGCCGTCCAGGTAGGATTCGTTCACCCGCACGCGCGCCGGCAGACCGGCCGACAGCTGGGTAGCGTGGATGTCCGACAGGGTCGCCTCCACCCGGAAGGATCTCAAATCAGCGATGCGCGCGATCAGCTCGCCGCGACGCACGGTCGAGCCAACTTCCGGGATAACCCAGGTGAGCACGCCGTCCCGATCTGACTCGGTGGTAGCCAGGGTCAACTTTCGCTGCGTGTCCTGCTTTTCCTGACGCAGGATGTTCATTTCGATCTCTCGCCCCTGGAGTTGAGCCCCCGTCGATCGTTCCGCGTTGCCGATCGATTCCGCGAGCTTCCTCATTTCGATGAAGGCCTTGTCCCTCTCAACCTCCGAACGCCGAAGTTCTTCATCGGACAGCAGTTCTTCGTTGCGGAGTTTCTGATTCTGCTCGGCCTGCAGTTGAAGTGATTGCGCCTCGAGCTTCTTGATCTCGAGCTGGCTCTTCAAGCCGATAAGCGTGTTCTCGAGATCGATCCTCAACTGGCTCTGCTCGTTTTCCTTGATTGACAGCCGATCGTCCAAGGTCTTCACCTGGGAAAGCGCCTCGGTGAGATCCAGGGTGAGGATCGGGTCTCCTTTGCGAAGGACATCGCCCGGACGTTTCAAGATCTTGACCACCCGCGCGTCGACCGGAGAAGAGAGCACCTGCTCGTACTCTGGCACGACCGTTCCCGAGGCGGTGATCGTTTGTTCGATGGGACCAATCGTCACGGTACCGGTGCGGACGCGGCTGCGGCTGAGTGAGGGACTGACGAAGCCCGGTCCCCACGCAAACACCCCTAAGAGCATCAGGCCAACCACCAGGGACAGCCCAATCCGTTTCAAAGTCCTGTTTCGACTCACCGCCGGGTCAACTGGTCGGTCCATGCTCGTCCTCCGCGGAAGATGAATGCAGGTGTCGTACCAATCGACAGGCGGTTGATAAATAACCAGTTACAGTCGTGCTCCGATGTTAAATCGTCCAGAACCGTACGCCCGACTGTCCGAATCCGTACAGTCCGGGACGGTAGATGGCCCGCAAATGGGTGCCAACCGGGCCGAAAAGCGGCGGATTCTGAACAGCGAATCCGCCAATGTCCGACTTGGAAGTCGGACCAACGAGGCTCCCAAAGGCTGCTCCGAGCCAGCCGACGAGCGGACATACCAAACCGCCGGCCGGGGGGCAGCAGCGCCTGCCGGTATACGTTGGTCCGACTTCCAAGTCGGACACTCCACACCGCCAGCAATACCGAGCCAGCTGGCCGCATGCCGAGTGGTCGGAGGGCGGATTCGCTGTTCAGAATCCGCCGCTTTTCGGCCCGGTTAGCACCCATTTGCTTGGCAATAGCGCTCGGGTCGCTGGTTTCCCCGTCTGACTTGTCACGAACTTTTCGCCACCGGTGTTAGTAATAAAACGCAAGCGGGACCGTCTAATACTGTGCGGGCGGAGTCTAATACTGTGCGGGCGGAGTCTAATACCGCAGGAGCAAACTGCTTAATAGACGGCGCGGGGGGTTGCACAATGACAGGAAGGAAAGTTGAACAGCGGATATCGGCGGGTTTACACTCGTGTGAATTCGCCCGATCAAATTGCCGTTATATTTCTTTCTTTCACGGAACCTCCGGCTGGCTTTCTACGTTATAGGTATCAAATCTGGGACGGTTCATTTATTGGAGGGGGTCGAGATGACAAGCCGAAGAAAAGTTTATGGGTTCCTGGCCCTGGTAGCCATTCTCGCCAGCGCCGGATACTTCCTTAACCGATATTTCTCAGCTGATTCTCGTGCTGCTCAGGCGAACTCCAAGCCGGCTGCCGAAAAGCAGAAGCCTGGTCAGGAGGCTACTCCTGTCGAGCTGGCAATCGCCGCCCGCGGCCAGATCTCCTCTTTCATCAGTTCGACCACGAACCTGCGTGCCTTGCGGGAAGTTGACATCGCGAGCCAGGCGGAAGGGCCGGTTCGGGAGGTCCTCGCGGAAGAAGGCGATTTTGTGAAAGCTGGCCAGGTGCTGTGCCGCCTCGACGACACGCAGCTTCAAATAAGGCTCCAGACAGCCAAACAACGCCTCGCCCAGGCACGACTGCAGGGTGAAAAAGCGAATGTCCGCCAGGAGAAGGCGTCCGTTCAGATCAAGAACGGCCGCGAAGACCTCCAGCGGTACCAAAAGCTGTATGAGCAGAAGTTGGTCAGCCAGCGCGACGTTGCGCTACTGGAATACAAGATCGAGGAATTGGAACACGATGCACGGGTGTCTTCCTCCGAATCGAAGGAACTGACCCACCGGGTCGAGGAACTCGAAGCGGAAATCGCCCAGGTGAATCTCGAGATCTCTCGCAGTCAGATCAAGGCGCCCTTCAGCGGCTACATCACCCAGCGCAGCGTCAACCTTGGCCAGACAATCCGCACTATGGAGTCGCTTTTCAAGTTGAGCGATTTCTCCCCGCTGTACGCCGAGGTTTTTCTGGCCGAAGCCGAGGCGGTTCGTGTGAAGCCAGACCAGGGTGTGGCAGTTCGTCTCGGTGCTGATCCCAACAAGCAAGCGACCGCGCGGGTCTGGAGACTCAGCCCGGTCGTCGATCAATCGACCGGGACCGTTAAGGTGACCGTGGAACTGAGCGGGGCCAGCCCGCAGTTCCGGCCGGGCGCTTTCGTTCGCGTGGAGATCAAGACCGACACTCGCCCAGATGCGGTGCTCATCCCCAAGCGCGCCCTCATTGAGGAGGATAGCGAACACTTCGTCTATCTGGCGAAGGGAGAATCGGCCGAACGTGTGAAGGTCGGACTGGGCTATCAGCAGAACGACCAGATAGAAATCCTCAAGGGTGTCAAAGTCGGCGACAAAGTGGTCGTGGCCGGTCAGGGCGCCCTCAAGCGCGGTGGCAAGATCAAGGTCGTGCGCAGCTAGAGACAACTGCACACACTGCCCACTGCGCACTTCGCACTGCTCAGAGACTGCTGAGTTGGTCGGAAAGTGGCAGTGGGCGGTGGGCAGTGCGCAGTGGGCAGTGCGCAGTAGCTTTTTCCCTTCCAAACGGGGGCTCTCATGAACCTCATCAGGTCGGCTATGACACGGCCGGTGACTGTGTCGATGTTCGTCGTCGCCCTAATACTCTTTGGGGTGGTCTCACTGGACCGGCTGGCGTTGAATCTCCTTCCCGATATTTCCTATCCCTCGCTCACCATCCAGACAGATTACGAGGATGCCGCGCCCGAAGAGGTCGAGAGTCTTATTACCCGACCGATCGAGGAGGCAGTGGGCGTTATCCCGGGGCTTACGAAGCTCACTTCCATCTCACGTTCCGGCCAATCCGAGGTCGTCATGGAGTTCACATGGGATACGAAGATGGACTTCGCGAGCCTCGAGGTGCGCGAAAAGCTGGACTTCGTCGACCTGCCCCGTGAGGCCGAGAAGCCGGTGATCCTGCGCTTTGACCCGTCGCACGACCCCATCATGAGACTTCGGCTTTTCGGCGACATGACCTTGAGCCAGCTGCGCTACGCGGCAGACAAGGACCTGAGGAAGGCCCTGGAGTCGACCGAAGGCGTTGCCGCCCTGAAGGTTATCGGAGGCCTTGAGGAACAGATCCACGTCGAAATCGACGAAAAGAAACTCGCCGAGCTCGGTATCCCGATCACCGAAGTTACGCAGGTCCTGACCCAGGAGAACCAGAACCAGGCGGCCGGCAGCCTTTACGACCTGGACGCGAACTACCTGGTTCGCATGCTCAACCAGTTCAAATCGACTGATGAGATTCAGCAGATTGTCATCCGCAACCAGGCAGGTCGGCGAATCGTGCTGGGAGACGTGGCTCGAGTCTGGCGAGGCACGAAGGAACGAGAGATTCTCGCCCGGTTGAACGGCAAGGAAAGCGTAGAGATTGGGGTTTATAAGGAAGGTGACGCCAACACCGTCACGGTCGCGAAGGCCGTGCAGGGCAGACTGCAGGCGCTCAAAAACGCGAATCGATTTCCGCCCGGAGTCGATTATCAAGTCGTTTTCAACCAGGCGGATTTTATCGAGAGCGCCGTCGACGACGTCTTGTCCTCCGCCTGGATGGGCGGATTGCTGGCGATCCTGATCCTCTATCTGTTCCTGCGTGATCTGCGAAGCACGCTCAGCATCGGGTTCTCGATCCCCATCTCGATCATGGTCACCTTTGCGGTGATGTACCAGACTGACATCTCGCTCAACATCATGTCGCTAGGAGGTGTCGCCCTGGGGGTCGGCATGCTGGTCGACAACTCGATCGTCGTCCTCGAGTCGGTCCATCGTCATCGCCAGACAACGCCCAGGCTCATGGAGGCGGTCTTTAAGGGAACTAAAGAGGTGGGCATGGCGATTACCGCCTCGACCCTCACCACGGTCGCGGTTTTCCTGCCGCTGGTTTTCGTCGAGGGAATCGCCGGACAGCTCTTCAAGGACCAGGCGCTTACGATCACCTATTCACTTCTCGCCTCGCTGCTGGTCGCCCTCACGTTTCTGCCGATGGTCCTGGCGGTAGGACTGAAGCCGCCGGCGATCGATCAGAACGGTAAACAAGAGGTCATCGAGCGTCCGTTCAGCCAGAGGAAAGCGGTCCGCGTATTCCAAAAGCCTGCCCGTTTCCTGGCGCGGCACTCGCGCACTGCTTTCCGTTTCGTTTTCGTGAACGTCATGGTCACCGTGCTCACCGATATTCGCCGGGGAGTGCGGTGGCTCGGCCGCATGGTCCTGAAGATTCTTAACCCTCTGCTCACCCGCTTTGACCGGGGCATCACGGCTCTTTCCACCTGGTATCCGAAGTTCCTGTCGCTTGCCCTGAACAACAAGGGCGTCGTCATCGCCATGGTCCTCGGATTCATCGCCTTATCGGCCGTTTTGTCTCTGCGGCTGGGTGTGGAGCTCATACCTTCTCTCACCCAAGGCGAGTTCGCGTTCGAAATCCGGTTGCCCGAGGGCAAGCCGCTGCCGACGACCGACCGGCTGCTTCGTGATATCGAGGGCCGGGTTGCGAAGTATCCGGAGGTGGCGACCGTTTTCTCGAGCGTGGGCGGAAGTAACCGGAACCAGTTTTCCAGAAATGCTGTGGAGGAGAACGTCGGCCAGCTGTACGTGGTGTTAAAAAACCGCCAGGATCGGGAGTCTGAAGAACGGGTCATCGATCGGACACGGGCCGAGTTGAACCAGTTCGCCGAGGTCACCTACACGTTCTCACGCCCCACGCTGTTCAGCTTCAAGCCGCCGGTAGAGGTTGAGATTTACGGATTTGAGCTCGAGGATCTCCGCACTGCCGCCAACCTGGTTGCCGGACGACTGGCTGGCATTGACGGTCTCAAGGATATCAAGACGACGACCCAGCTGGGGAATCCCGAGATCCACGTGAGCTTTGACCGCGACCGGCTGACCCGGATGGGATTGGACGAGGGGCAGCTGACAAATGTCCTGAGGAACAAGATCCGCGGGGATGTTGCGAGCCGCTACCATGAGGAGGACCGCCAGATCGAAATACTCGTTCGGGCGGAAGAAGCCGACAGAAGCACGATCGAGAGCATCGAGAACCTCGTGGTGAATGCCTCTCCGTCTGCAATCGCGCCGGCAGCCACCGGCCGGAACCAGGGTCAGCCTCCTGCCACGCAGCAGCAACAGGCCGGGACGAACCGCCAAACGACGTCAGGTGGGACTCAGTCGAGCAAGCTGGTTCCAATCCGGCTCGCTTCGGTCGCTAATGTGAGCCTCGATCGAGGACCGAGTGAAATCCGGCGGATCCGCTCGCAGCGCGCCGCGGTCGTCTCCGCAAACCTGAGCGGGCGAGACCTGGGTAGTGTCGCCGAGGAGATCCGGGTCCAGCTCCAGGATCTGCGCAGGGAACTTCCGATTAGCACGACCGTCAATCTGGGAGGTCAGAATGACGAGCTCCAGGCCTCGTATAACAGCCTGCTGTTCGCGCTCGCCCTGGCCGTTTTCCTGATTTACCTGGTCATGGCATCCCAGTTCGAATCACTCGTCCATCCGTTTGTCATCATGTTTACTGTGCCCCTGGGGCTGATCGGCGTGGTCCTCTCGTTGTGGATTACAGGGACGCCCGTCAACGTCATGGTGTTCCTCGGTGTCATCGTCCTGGCTGGGATCGTCGTAAACAACGCGATCATCCTGATCGATTACACCAACCAGCTGAGGCAGGGCGGGATGTCCAAGCGTGACGCACTCTTGAAAGCCGGGGAAGTCCGTCTTCGCCCGATTCTCATGACCACTCTTACGACCGTGCTCGGTTTGGTTCCGATGGCCTTGAGCTGGGGAGAGGGTTCCGAGGTCCGATCCCCCATGGCGATCACCGTCATGGGCGGTTTGGGCTTCTGCACGATATTGACGCTGGTCCTTATCCCCGTGGTTTACGAGTTGGTGGATCGGAAGGTCTTCGTGGCAGACGCCTTCGCAGAAGAGAGTGCGACAACCGACGACCGGGAGGAAGGATGGCAGCCCGCCCCCGGAAAGTAGGGAAATCGGGGACATAATACTTAATTCGCGTGAACCTGCGAGAGCAGGTGAGCGCGTTGCGAATTAAGTTTTGTGTCCCCGATTTCCTGAAGACAAGAACGAGTCATTAGAAGAGGCCTTTCCCATGACCAACGAAAATCAACCGAGCGGGCTGAACAAACTGGCCGAGTTTTCGATCCGTCATCCGGTGACGATTTGCATGATCCTCCTGTCCTTCCTGGTCCTCGGAGGCGTTTCCGGCTTCAAGATCCCGCTGGTTCTGTTCCCCGAAGTGGACGCCCCCTTTGTGTTTGTCCGCGTTCCATACCCGAACGCGACTCCCGAGCAGATCGAGCAGACGATCACGAAGCCGCTTGAAGAAATACTGAGCACCATTCCCAACGTCCAGCGATTGACGTCCTACTCAAACGTCAACGACGCTTTCATTCGGCTGAATTTCGCCTGGGGTCTGGACATGGAGCTCATCCGATCCGAGGTGCGCGAGAAGGTCGAGCAGGCGCGAGCCGATCTTCCCGAGGACATTGAGAACATCTATGTCGAGAGCTGGAATACCAACGAGATCCCGATCATGGAAGGGCGAATCGCCTCCGGGCGGGACCTCCGTGGTTCCTACGATTTCCTGGACCTGAAGATTAAGAAACCACTCGAACGAGTCCCGGGCGTCGGCGAAGTTCGAATTGACGGGGTCCAGCGCAAGGAGGTCGAGAT
>CAYQYP010000042.1:0-3666 GCA_964421755.1 uncultured Acidobacteriota bacterium | reverse complement strand
CGAGTCGGGCGGCGAGCCGCATCGAAACCCCGCGCCTCTGAAGCGCCAGTAGTTGCGAGATCTCTTTCGAAGTGCGGCGGCCCTGACGCCGCTTTTGCTCGCCGGCCTTGCCGGCGGCCCTCTAGCGAGCATCGACAGTGGAAGGGCCGCCGGCAAGGCCGGCGAGCACAAAGCGGCGTCAAGGCCGCCGCACTTCGAAAGAGATCTCGCAACTACTGGCGCTTCAGAGGCGCGGGGTTTCGACGATGACAACGAAATGCGGGTGAATATTCCTCTAAGTATATTATTGTCAGCAGCTTGTCAATAACATCTGGGTTTATACCTTACCACCATTCAACGGGCGAAACGGGACCGGGGGGGGCGGCCGAGGGAAAAAACGACTCTTATTCTGCAAATTAGCGCCTCTGCGGGTGGAAACGGCCCCTTTGAAACCGGCTGTATGATATTGTATGAATTAGATGTGTACAGATTGTTAATACAATATCCTATTCAAGGACACAGCTATGAGAACGCCCCGCTTCACCCGTCAGGAGGTGCTCGACCAGTTCACCCACCGGCCGGTCCTCACCAAGGAGCAACTCCTTGAGGCCTGCGGCTGCTCGCCCATGACCGTCTGGCGGTTGCTGTCCCGGGAGGGCTACTTCACCAGCTACAATTGCAACGCCCGCTATTACACCCTGGTGTCCATTCCCGAGTTCGACGAACGGGGATTGTGGGGTTACGAAGGGATTCGTTTCAGCCGCTGGGGGAGCCTTCCCGAAACCCTGGTCGGGTTGGTCGAGCACAGTACGGCGGGTCTTACCGCTCACGAGCTGGCCGAGCTATTGCAGGTCCGGAATGTCAGGCCCGCCCTCACTCAGTTGGCCGACCGCCAACGGCTCTGGCGGGAAGCGGAAACCAAGCCTTTCGTCTACCTGGCGGCCGAGCCCAGCCAGCGGGACCGGCAGCGGCAGCACCGCGCCCAGGCTTTTCGCCGCTCTGCGCCGCTGCCCGAACCGACCCGGCTGGTGGCACTGCTCGTCGAGATCGTCCGCCATCCGGACCAGACCCCGCGCCAGTGGGCGCGGCGGCTGGCGCGCCGTGACATCCCTTTGCGAACGGAGCAGATCCGAGCGGTTCTGGACCACTATCAGCTGGCGCCAAAAAAAGGGCTCTGGAACTCTTGAAAGTCCGCTACCAACTGCTGCGCGACGGGGAAGCGGCTTTGACGGCGGCGACCCGGCTTCCGGTCGGCTACGTCCTGGAGGCGGCCAGCCCGCAAAACGTGTGTGAGCGCTGTCAGAGGCCGCTACGCCGGCAACGCAGCGTCAGCCGTCATCCGGTGGGGCTGATGCTGGGCCAGCCGCGGGTCCGTCTGATCTACCAGCAATGTCCGCTCTGCGGCCGGGTATACCGACCCGAGGTGTATCCCCGAGAGGTTCCTTCCCAGGGCCAATACGCCTTTGACCTGATCGTGGAAGTGGGTCTGGCCCGTTTCCAGCGCCATCGGCAGAACCGGGAGATTCAGCAGGAGTTGGAGCGCGGCTGGGGGCTGCACCTTTCCAGCTCCACCGTGAGCGAACTGGCCCAGACGTTTCTGGATGGCTTGGGGGCCACGCATCAGGCCCACCTTCCCGAATTACGCCAGCGGCTGCACCAGGACGGTGGATATACGCTGCACGTGGACGGGACGTGTGAGGCGGGCACCGCCCAGGTGTTCACCGCCGTCGCTGGCAATCGGGGCTGGACGCTGGCCGGCGCCAAGCTGGCGACCGAGGAGGCCGGCGGGATTGGCGCGCTGCTGCGCGGTTGTGTGGAAGGGTTCGGAAGACCGCTAGCCCTCGTCCGGGACTTGAGCAGCGCGATCCGGACCGCTCACCGGGAGGTGATGCCGGACGTTCCCGACTTGATTTGCCAGTATCATTTCCTGGAGAACGTGGGCCTGCGGTTGTGCGAGTCGCCCCATGTCCGACTCACCAACAGCCTGCGTCGCCTCAGAATCCGGCCGGCTTTGAACTCCCTGCGTCACCACTTGCTCGCCAACAGCCGCAACAAGGGGATCTCCCTTTCCTCGGTTCAGATCGCGCAACTTTTGCGGGAGCCGGAACGAGCCGGCCTGCCGGATCCCGCCCAAGGCCGCCGAGCCCTCGCTTACCTGCTCCTGGACTGGCTGGAAGACTACACCGCCGACCTGAGCGGCCGGTATTTCCCCTTTGACCTGCCCAGCCTGGCCTTTTATCGCCGCTGCCGCCTGCTGCAGGAGCGGCTGGTCCACATGCTGACGGCCAAGCCGGACCTCGCCCGGACCTTCTCCACCCTGCTGACCCTCCGGCGTCACTTGGCCTTGCTGGAGGAAGACCCGGAATTGCGGGCTGCCGCCGCACGCCTGGAGAAAGCCGCCACCCTGTTCAACGAGCTTCGTGACACCCTCCGACTCAGTCTCGAGATGCCGCTGACGGGCCCTCAACCGCTCCTCACCGAGCGGCCTACTCAGGCCCAACTTCGGGAACAAGACCTTCGCGAGTGGACCGCTCGGCTCCGCCAGCGCACCGTCACCGAGCAGGACCCCGAGCGCCTTGTCGACCTTAAGACCGTGCTGGCTTACCTGGACAAGTACCAGGCTCACCTCGGTGGCCATCTCATCCCCCTGCCGGGCCACCCTCAGCCGTTCGTGGTGCAGCGCACTAATAACTTGTGCGAACGGCGTTTTGGGGAAACCAAACGGGGCGTGCGCCGCCGCGTTGGGGCCCGAGAATTGATCCGCCAAGTGCAGGCTCTGCGACCAGAACAATTCCTGGTGGCCAACCTCGATCACCCCGACTACCTCCAGATCATCTGTGCAGGCCGTCTGGAAAACCTCGCCACTGCCTTTGCTCAGAACTGGCAGGCCGCTCAGATTATCCGTACCGAGCGCAGAAAAAAGGCCACCTGCCGAGCCATACCGGTCAGCAAGAAATGCCTGCGTGAGGACGCATTTCTGTCACACGTGCAACACGCCATCTCGATCGTAAACCAACCAGTCCCCGTGAGGCTCGCCGTGGCCTAACCCGTTTTAACATCCGATCTCACCCGCATTTCGTTGTCATCGTCGAAACCCCGCGCCTCTGGAGTGCCAGTGGTTGTGAGATCTCTTTCGAAGTGCGGTGGCCTTGACACCGCTTTCTGTTCGCCGGCCTTGCCGGCGGCCCCTTAGAGAGCATCGATCGTGGAAGGGGCCGCCGGCAAGGCCGGCGAACACAAAGCGGTGTCAAGGCCACCGCACTTCGAAAGAGCTGGACGCAACCACTGGCGCTTCAGAGGCGCGGGGTTTCGATACAGCGCAAAAAACGCGCCACTCAACCGCCGCTGAATCGGGTTTTCGCCCCTTTGCCCCTTCGCCCCTCTGCCCCTTGTGTCCCTTTGCCCCTTTGCCCCTCTGCCGCTTCTTTTTCCTACCGCTGTCCGCGGTCCAGCTTCTCGAGCTGCGCACGCGCTTCCTCGTACTCCGGCCTCAGCCTCAGCGCCTCTTGAAACTCCTTCTTCGCTTCCTTGCCATCTCCCTTGATCGCGAGTGCGAATCCTAGGCCATAGTGCGCTTCCGGATCGTGGTGCGTGATCCGGACAGCATTTCGGAAATGGCCGATGGCCTGTTCGAGTCTCCCGGCTTTCAGAAGGGCAATCGCCAGGTACATTTGCGCGCTGCCCTCG
>CAYQYP010000041.1:0-18754 GCA_964421755.1 uncultured Acidobacteriota bacterium | reverse complement strand
GGCCCTTCCTCTCGGAAAACGCCTCCGCCGGACAAAATAGAGTAATCTGCCGTTAGCTGCCACTGGAGAATCGCCAGCGGTTGCGATATCGCGCAAATCCGGGTGTAAAGCGTGATTTCCTGCATGGCGAACCACGGTTCCTTGAAGACCTGCGGATAGAGCCAGGCGGCCGCATCGGTGCTGCCTTCCGCGACCAGCAGAGGCACATTCAACCGGCGGGCCGCACTGCCCCAGAAGGTGAGCAGCTCGTCGCTCCAGCCCCGCCATGAATGAAAGGAGACAGCGCCAATGTAGGGTCGGGCTTCGGGATCGTTCATTGCCGGCAGGATGAAGTCAGTCGTGGTCGCGTCGGAGTTGTCTCCCAGGAGCATCTTGGTTGCGAGACCTTGGCTCGCGAGATACGCGCCCAGTCCCTTGATCAGCGCAGCGTGCTCTTCGCCGGTCTGGCGCACGTTGATGCCCAGATCCGATTCGTTGAAGGAGAACATGACCGCTTCGACCCCGTGCGTCCTCTTAAGGTAGGTCAGGTAGGAGCCGATCGACTCGTATATCTTCTGCGTCTTCTCGGGTTTAAGCGGATTCCCGCGTGGTTCGCCGGGTTTTGCCCGAAAATTGGGTGTACCCTCAATGGCCCAGGCCGGGGCGGACCAGGCGCTAACGATCACCGGCATTTTCTTCCGGGCAAGGGTCCGCGCCATTTCCATGGCCGCCTGAACGCGACGATCGAGTCCGGTTGTTTCGGCGGTCTTGATCGGGTCCACTTCCTCGTTGGGGTGCCAGAAGCGCCAGGGCATTTCGACGCGGGCCCACGACACACGCAGGTTTTCCAGGTTGTACTGAATGACAGACGGGTCAATCCTCGGGTTCTGAACCCTGAAATTGCCACCGAGCCCCTGGAAAGCAGATCCGGGGCGGGTCGCATCGAGCACCAGCTGGACCGGCGTTCGGTCGATTTCTCCGCTTGTAGTTAGAGTGAACACCTTTTCGACCGTCTGACCGGTGGCGGCGGCTCCGGGAAAGAGTGTGACGTAGACCCGGGGACCGGTGCTTGCGGCTGGTTCATTGCGAATCATGATTGCTGACTGCTCGCCAAAGCCTATTTCCCAGCGGCGAGCCGGAGAAACGAAGCGCAGGCCACTCGCGGAAATCAGAAGCGGCTCGGTCTGCACCCTGGAACTGATGGCGGCCAGGGGCAATTCCGCGTCGGCCGGGTTAACCGGGTCGATCATCTGCATCGTGCCGTTCGGGATCAGGCGTTGCGGAATCGCGATGCAGAAGTAGGCGCCTGACATCGGTGTGTCGGCGTCGGCTTTCAATTGGAGAACAATCTTTGCCGCGCCGGGGCCCGTCTCCTCCACCGTTTCGCGAAGGGAAAGTGTTTCGAGTTTCGAGGTAATCGTATGCCTGGCGCCTTCGCGAGTGTACCGGGGTTCTTGGAGCTCTTTGGCCGTTTCGACGAGCTCGCTCCAATCGGGTTTGGCGACGACGATGCTCGTCTGGAGCTCGGCGAGATGGCCCTCTACCCGGATTCCTGTGAGGTTGCCCCAAGGCATCACCTCGACTTGGCCAAGGGCAGTGGACGACAAGCCGGCAATCAAACAAAAAACCAACACCGCTGGACGACAGAGACAACTACTTATCAGCATCCTGGCACTATACCGTGCGCGAAGGGGGAGTCAACCCTGGAAGAAAACGAGCCAACCAGGTTGTTTCGCCGCGCACGCAGCGAGGGTGTTGAAAAAGGTCGGAGAAGTGCCTTCGGCCCACAGATATTGACGGACTTGCTATGGGCGGATGTCGTGCCGAGGGCGAGATCGAATGGAGCCGCGCACGAAAGCGAGCGAAGCGAACGAGAGTAAGCGGACCACCAATCATTCGCTAAGTCGAGACATTAAACACGAAGCAGTGGAGCGAGTCAGGTGGTCCGCTTACTCTCGCTCGCTTCGAGGCCGGGCATATCCCTGGCGATCGATCCGGACCGCTGGTCCCCAGTGACGAGGGTGAGAAGCTCGAAGCCAAGTACCGGTATGTTTCTTACCTGGCCGGTCACTCCACGCAAGTGTTCTTCAACGACCTGTTTTGGCACGGGTTTCAACGAGAAGCGCTGATCACGCGGCATGACGACCCGAAACGGACACCGCGGCTGTCAGGTGTGCGGTATCGGAAACGACAATCCGATGAGCGACGCCTGCTGGACGAACAGGAAGAATATTGGCAGGCTTTCCAGTTGCTCGACCAGGTGGTCAGCGAGGCGGGTCCGGGTCCCACGGGCCTGAAGGCTGCCCGGAAGGCGCTCGATTGTCTATCAAGAATCAGCCAGGACCGGTTCAGGCGAGAAGACGAGATCGAAGCCGCAAAGAAACGCCTGTTCGGCTGGATCCGTACGGCACAGAAGAAGTCGGGGTAGAACTGGATCGTCCGACCGCGCGACCTCTCCGAGGATTTCCGTCTACTTTAACGTTGGGTGCCGGCGCGCGGACGCTCGTTGCCCCACAAGGTCTTCCCGCTTTCCCTGGCTTTGCGCCACTCATCCCGCCACTTATGCATTTCGACCGGCCCGACGATGGGCATCGGTTTTCGGGAGGCACGGTCGGGAATCGGGCCGACGCCTGTGGCTTTCTCCAGGTACCAGTAAGCCACGCTCGCCAAGTCGAGCGTGAGCACGTTGTTGTGGCCATGCTCGATGGTGAACCTGAGAGACTTCGCGAAGTGGATCGGGTCGGTGATGTGAAATCGGTACAGGTGAGTTCGCCCGAGCCAGCCCGTTTCGTTGTTGACGCGCGCGTACCCGAAGTAGGGATGACTCACCAGTTCCTTCGGACACCAGGACGTATTGAAGTAGTCCTCGGTGCCGGTCCCGTGGAGGCTCGGAAGCGGGCTTCCGTCGATGTAGATCATGTCATCCCCTTCGCCGTACCACATTGGCGTCGGGCTGTGCACGAAGTAGTTCACACCCACGAAATGGCCGGCTCCTTTGGTGTCGGCGATGAGGTAATTTCGTTCCCCGTCCGGATTCTTACCTGCCGGGCCGAGCGTGTCCCACTCGTTCTCGCCTTTCTCATCCGCCTCAGTGAGCTGATGGTTGTACCAGGCATGGAATCTGCCTGCCTGCTCTGGCAGGTTCGGGAGCGCAATGTAATCAACGTAGTAATAGAACGCGTCGATCTTCCGGTCGCTCTGGTTTTCGATCTCGATTCGAGCGCCGTTGGCAAACGGCATCTGGAAGTACGACACAAGCGCGCGGCCTTCCACCGGATTTGCGCTGAGTGGCAGTGAAACGTAGTTGTACGCTTCGTTCCACCCTTGCCCGAAGAACGGGCCGATGGGCGCTTCCACGGATGGTTCGGTGTTCCCATCCCAGAACATCCTCAGAACGATGTCATTGCGGCTGAGCGCGGGCGGCGGAGGCGCAATCGTGATCCAGACGTGATTAATGATTCCCGCGTTTTTGACGTCGAAGAGCGTCCTGCGTTCACCGGGAGGGATGTTCTCGAAACGATCGTTGTTGCCGCCACTGCGATCATAGCTGCTGACGCGCATGGTCTGCACGCCCGGCCGAATCGTAGTGAGCCCGGCGAGCTCGCCCGAGATATCCTGCGCGAAGACCGGCAAGGCCAATGCTGCTGTGAGCAGTAGACACGGTAGGATGAGCTTAGTAGTTCTCATAAATTTCGACCTCACACGACCCAATTAGGAGACCAGATTGTCGCACTGAGGATGCCTCGGTGGCGAGATTTCTCCTCGATGTCCAGAAAAACGAGCCAGTCTATGGGTGGCTGTCGATTTCGGCACCGTTCGGACGACTATCAGCTGGAACTCCGTGAGGGTCACTTCAGCACGGTCAGCAGGCGGCCGTCGGCGACATCGTAGAAGGAGATCAGGTTGTTGCCGCAGCCTTTTCCAGGTCGAGCAAGTGGATCTCTTTCTCTGGGCCTGCGACTGCCAGCTGTTTCAGCTGAGGGGCAGTCGCAGGCCGACGGGGGCCGCAATGAGCCAGAGAGCTCGTCAACCGGGCCGAAAAGCGGCGGATTCTGAACAGCGAATCCGCCCTACGACTGAGTGCTTTCGCATGGCGAGTGGTCGTAGGGCGGATTCGCTGTTCAGAATCCGCCGCTTTTCGGCCCGGTTGACGAGCTCTCTGCAGAGGCTGCCCGAGAACTCGAGGAGGTCCCGGCGAGGATGCCGGACCCTACGGCGAGGCCCACGACGCCATTTGCCCGCGGAGGCACTACGTGGTCGGTTGTTTCGTGTGATCGTGAATGTGCCGCTCCAGTTCCTCGGGCGACACATCCTTGATGTGTGTGGCAATCCACCAGTGGTTGCCGAAGGGGTCGAGGACCCCGCTGGAACGATCCCCGTAAAACATGTCTGCGGGTTCCATTATCGATTTTGCCCCGGCCTCCACCGCTTTCTTGTAGACGGAATCGACATCCGGGACGTAGAGATAAAGGGCGCAGGTCTCCGGTTTCCACCGTTCTGACGCCTGGCCGAGCATGATTTTCGAACTACCGATTTGCAGCTCTGCATGCATGATCGACCCATCTGGCATGTTGGCACGAAAGACCTCTTTCGCGCCGAACGCCCGTTTTGCGAACTCAATGAACTTTTCTGCCCCATTGACAACAAAGTAAGGTGTAATCGTCTCGTAACCGTCGGGTACGGGTTTTACGGCCATATCGATACTCCTTTGGGTGGGATTTCCCTCATGGTAACGCCAGTGAGCCGATCGCTCAAGTTGGAGGCGTGCTGTCGATTCTGAACGAGCTCATTCGACTAACCCCTGACAGAAAAATAAGGAGGTAAAAGACCGATGGAAACAAGACCTACCCATGAACAGGCGCAGCTGCACCTGCAGGTATACGACTTGCGTCGCGAAGCGAAACTTCGTCAGGCTCGCGACTGGTTCTTCGCGAATTGCGCGGTGAAGACTTTTGATGACTTCATGCGCATAGCCGCGCCCGGAACGGAATCCGGGGCGCTTGCGGGCATGGTAATAGGCTACTGGGAACAGGCCTGCGCTCTACTGAACTACGGCCTTCTTCATGAAGACCTCTTTTTTGAGACAAGCGGCGAGTTTTACGGGGTATGGGAGACCCTGAAACCCATCGTGCCGGAGGCTCGTAAGCGGTTTGCCGAAAAGCATTTCCTGTCTCACCTGCAGAAAGCCGCCGAGCGCTATGAGTCCTGGTCGGAACACCGGTCGCCCGGCCATATTGCGGCTATTCGGCAGTTCATGGAGGATGTGCGGCCACATACCAGTTCACACGTTGGCGCCTGACCAGTCGTAACCCTGCTCCCGGCGCTCGCACCTTGGAAAGCCGGGAGCTCGCCAACCCTCTGCACGGGTCCTGCCCTGCTCCATACAAGTATTCGCCGACGGCCTTCTGGAGCGCGGACGTCCCGTCCGCACTGGGATCGCGGGCATCCTGCCCGCCCGTCGGGCATCTTGCCCGGCGTTCTCCCAGCAGCAGATCGAACAACCTCAACGGCGGGCAAGATGCCCGCCGCGCGGACGGGACGTCCGCGATCCCAGTGCGGACAAGATGTCCGCGCTCCAGAAGGCCGGATGTCGTGCTCGATGGGCGACGACCATGCGCGCCCCGTAAGGCCGACTCCGCCCCCTACTTTTTGGGCTCCCCAATCTGCTGGTTGACATCCGACTGCGATACGCCCTACCATAACTTAATCTACACTATTCCGACTGGTTTTATAGGAAATGAAACGGTATATGACGACTGATGCGCGGATGTTGGTGCAAGGCTGGCGGGCGGAAACCGCCGGGATGATACCGGAAGCGGTGCTCACCTGGGCGGCTCGTCAGTTCCCCGGGCGAATTGCCCTTTCCTCCTCGCTGGGCGCCGAAGACCAGGTCCTCACCGACATGATCGTTCGAAGTGGCAGCGCGATTCCGATCTTTACCCTCGATACAGGCCGCCTGTTTGAGGAGTCCTATGAGCTCATCGCGCGAACCGAGGCGCGGTACGGCATCAAGTTCAAGGTCTACTTTCCGGATCCGCGCGCCGTAGAGCGGATGGTCAATGGTTACGGAGTGAACTTGTTCCGCGAGAGCGCGGAAATGCGCAAGCTCTGTTGCGAGGTTCGCAAGCTCGGCCCCCTGCGGCGTGCGTTGGTGGGATTGGACGCGTGGGTGACCGGCCTCCGGCGCAGTCAGTCCGTGACCCGCACCGAGGTTGAAGTCCTTGAGTGGGACGAAACCAACGGGCTTCTAAAGATCAATCCGCTGGCCAACTGGGAGGAGGACGACGTGTGGGGTTACCTCCGCGAACGCCAGGTGCCTTACAACGTCCTCCACGATCGGGGTTTTCCGTCGATCGGATGCAGCCCGTGTACGCGGGCGGTGCCGGCCGGTGATGACCCGCGATCCGGGCGGTGGTGGTGGGAACGACCCGAGCACCGGGAATGCGGCCTGCACACGCGGCCAGGATCCGTTCTGCACGCGCTCGGCAAAGCAACGGGCGTCGGTTTGCGAAACGCATCTGGGTCTTCCCGCGAGGCTCGGGAAAAATGACAGAGCCATCTTCTCCGCAAGAGCTCGGTGTCCAGGACCCCGCCTCTCTCGACAAGCTGGAGCAACTGGAGGCCAAGAGCATTCATATCCTCCGGGAGGCATACCGGGAATTCAAGGGGCTGTGCATGCTCTGGTCGATCGGCAAAGACAGCACGGTCCTGGTCTGGCTGGCCCGAAAAGCGTTTTTCGGCCACGTCCCGTTCCCGCTCATCCATATCGACACCGGCTTCAAGATCCCGGAGATGATCGAGTACCGCGACGAATGTGCCAGGCGTTGGAAGCTGAACCTGATCGTAGGGCAAAACCAGGTCGCGTTGGAGTCCCGTCAGACCTTTCCGGATGGAACTCTAAATCGCCTCGCCTGCTGCCGCGCCCTGAAGAGTGAAGCACTGAAGCACACCCTTTCCGGAGAATGGCAGCGACGGCACTTCAATCATGCCACTGCATCCTTCGAAACCCGGACGGGAGGAGCCCCGTTTACCGGCGTGATCGTCGGTGTGCGGGCGGACGAGGAAGGGAGTCGTTCCAAGGAAAGGTATTTCTCGCCGCGGGACGAGAACAGCGACTGGGATCTGGACGATCAGCCTCCCGAGGTGTGGAACTTCTTCAAGACGGATTTCGCTCCCGGAACTCACGTCCGGATTCACCCCTTGCTCGACTGGACGGAAATCAACATCTGGGAATACATCGAGCGCGAACAGATTCCTGTCTCTCCCCTTTATTTCGACGGCGGAAACGGTCGTCGCTACCGCTCCCTGGGGTGCTACCCGTGCACCAAACCGATCGAGTCGTTATCGCGCACGGTGTCTGAGATCATCGCTGAATTGAAGAGCGGGCAACTGGCCGGAATCGCCGAGCGCGCCGGCCGCGAGCAGGACAAGGACGACCGGGGAACCCTCGAGATTCTCCGTCGGGAGGGCTACATGTGATGAGGGCGGAAGCGAGCACCGGCGGCGGTTTTAACCTGGCCGGGGAGATGGTCTCCGGACGGGAACAGATGCAGGTGGTGGTGGTCGGTCACGTCGACCATGGCAAGAGCACGCTGATCGGTCGGTTGATGACGGACCTGGGGACATTGCCCGAGAGCAAGATCGAGCAAGTCCGGGAATACTGCGAGCGTAATTCCCGCCCGTTTGAATTCGCCTTTCTGCTTGATGCTCTGAAGGACGAGCAGAGCCAGGGCATAACGATCGAGACGGCACGCTGTTTTTGTCGGACCGCCCACCGCGACTACATCATCAACGACGCACCCGGTCACATCGAATTCCTCAAGAACATGGTCACGGGCGCATCCCGGGCTGAGGCCGCGATGCTCCTGATCGATGTCCATGAAGGCGTGCAGGAGAACTCCCGCCGCCATGGCTACCTGGTTTCCATGCTGGGCATCCGGCAGGTGGCGATCCTCCTTAACAAGATGGACCTGGTGAACTTCAGCCAGTCGGTATTTGAGGCGATCAGGGCTGAGTACCAGGCGTTCCTTGAAAATCTGGGTGTCCACCCAACGTCCTTCATTCCGATAAGCGCGCGGGACGGCGTGAATCTCGTGTCCCGTTCCCACCTGACAACCTGGTATGAAGGCCCGACGGTCAGCCAGCAGATGGACGCCTTTCGCAAGGAGAGCCTTGACTGGCGCCGCCCCTTGAGGATGCCGGTTCAGGATATCTACAAGTTTACCGAAGAGCTCGACGCTCGGCGGATCATAGCGGGCTCGATCGACACAGGAACCGTATCGGTCGGGGACGAAGTCGTCTTTTATCCCTCTGGAAAAACCAGTCGCGTGCGAAGCATCGAGGCGTTCAACTCGTCTCCTCGTCGGCGTGAGACGGCTGGCCGGGCAGTCGGACTGACCCTCGAGCCGCAAATTTACCTGACACCGGGTGAGCTGATGTGCCGGTCAGGAGAGACCGGTCCCGGGCTTGCGACTCGGTTCCGTGCCAACCTTTTCTGGCTGGGCAAGTCACCGATGCTTCCCGGAAAGCGTTACAAGCTGAAGATCGGAAGCGCGCGCCGGCCGGTCGAGTTGGTGCAGGTTCAAAACGTCATCGATGCGGGCGATCTTTCGTCAGTCAGGGGCAAGCAGCAAATCGATCGCCACGACGTCGCGGAATGTGTCCTGGAAACCGGCAAACCGGTCGCATTCGATTGTGTTGCCGTTCTGGAGAGAACGTCGCGGTTCGTGATCATTGACGGATACGAAATTGCGGGCTGCGGAACAGTCCTGCAGCCGATTGAAGTGGGCGCCTCCCTGCTGAGCGAGCAGGTCGATCACCGGGAGCGTAGCTGGCAAAAAGGTTCGGTCCGGTTCGAGGACCGAGCCGCCCGCAACGGGCACACGGGGAAGTTCATCGTGGTCGCCGGCGCCAGGGAGAGCGGTATGAGAGAGGTGGCCAGGCGCCTCGAAGCCCGGCTTTTTGCAGCCGGCTGCCAGAGCTATTACCTCAGCATCGAGAACCTGTTCGATCTGTCTGCTCCCGAGGCAAATGAACCCGTGACCCGACAGGAACACCTGGAACGGCTCGGCGAGCTGGCTCACCTGATGACCGACTCCGGGTTGCTCTTCATAACCGCGCTCGAAGGCCTGGACGACCATGAAGTGGAACGGCTGCGCATCCAGAATCACCCGTACCAGCTCTTCCTGATAACCGTGGGCCCGACTCAGCTGGAGCGAGCAATTCCCGAAGCGGCCCTTGAACCGGGAAGCGATCCCGGGAAGACCGTCGAAATGGTCTTCGAACGGCTCCTCAGCTCGGGACTTCTGCCCGAGTACCAGATCTGAAGCTGCAGGGAGACGAGGCATGACGAAAGACAACCAGGGCAAGTCAAAGGCTGAATCGGTCAAAGAAGAGAGCCGGGGACTTCGAGGGAACATCAGGGCTGAGCTGGATTCCCCGGAACCCAAGCTTTCTGCCGAAAGCGTGCAACTGGCCAAGTTCCACGGAATTTACCAGTACGACGACCGGGATTTGCGCCGGGCGCTTCTGAAAGAAGGTCAGGGCAAAGCGTTCCGGTTCATGGTTCGGACGAAGAATCCCGGCGGCGGCCGGCTTTCGCCTGAGCAGTGGCTGGTGCTCGACCGCGCTTCGGATCTACACGGGGACGGAACTCTGCGCTTGACGAGTCGCCAGGATGTCCAGTTCCACGGAGTCGGGAAAGAGCGCCTCCGATCGCTGATTCAACTTCTCAATTCCGAATTGTTGAACACGTACGGGGCTTGTGGGGACGGAGTCCGAAATGTCCTGGCATGTCCAGTGAGCGGACTCGATCTCCATTCCGTCTTCGATGGGCAACATTGGGCCAGGCTGATCTCGGAATCTCTGGCCTTTCGTTCGACCGCCTACCTCGAGATCTGGCTGGACGGCGAGAATGTAACCCCGGTGGTAGAGGAGCCGCTCTACGGGAAGGGGTATCTCCCCAGAAAGTTCAAAATCGCCGTGGCAGGCGAAAACGAAAACTGCACGGATGTGCTGACCAACGACGTCGCCCTTGTCCCGATGGTTGGCGAGGGGACCTTGTCGGGTTTCCAGATCCTCGTGGGAGGCGGCCTGGGAAGCTCCCACGGGAACAAGGAGACGTACCCACGACTGGCGACTCCGCTGGCCCGAGTAGCTCCCGAGCAGTTGATCCCGGCGCTCGAGGCGATTGTCGCCGTCTTCCGCGATAACGGCGACCGAAGTGACCGAAAGCACGCCAGGCTGAAATACCTGATCGAGGAGCGAGGGATAGAGGCCTTCAGAAACGAGGTGGAGACAAGACTGACTATCAAGCTTGCTGATCCGGGGAAGATTGAAACCGGTCTCGTGAAGACACACGTCGGCTGGCATCGGCAAAAGCAGGAGGGACTCTCCTTTTTCGGCCTTTTTGTTGAAAACGGCCGGGTCCATGATCGGGGACCGAGGCTGAAGACCGCCCTGCGCGAAGTCGTCACCCGCTTCCGGCCCCGGATTGTCCTCACGCCTGACCAGAACCTGATTCTGGCAGACATCCACGAGAGCGAGCGGGAAAACGTCGAGCTCCTGCTCGGTCAGCACGATGTCCTCCTGCCCGCCGAAATATCCCCTCTTCGGCTCAAAAGCATCGCCTGTCCGGCACTTCCCACGTGCGGCTTGGCTTTGACCGAAGCCGAGCGGATGCTGCCCGGCTTGCTCGACGAGCTGCAAGACCTCGGTTGCGCCGGCGAACCGATTTCGATTCGAGTTTCCGGGTGTCCCAACTCCTGCTCACGGCCGCCGGTCGCGGAAATCGGCTTGATTGGCCGGTCTTCCAACGGCTACCACGTCTATCTGGGGGGAAGTCCGAGGGGTGACCGGCTGGCCGCGCTTTACCGCGAAAATGTGAACCGCGAGGACCTGGCAGGCGTTCTCGCTCCGATCATCCGCGACTGGATGACGAGCAGGGGATACGAAGAGGCGTTCGGAGACTGGTGTCATCGGGTTGGTGTCGCGGAGGCCGGTCTGGCGGCAGCGCCGGCATCGCCGTCCGTCCGGCAAGTTGCGAGGGAAAGCTGATGCGGTTTTACCCGATCTTTCTGGACCTACGGGGGCGAAAGTGCCTGGTGGTCGGCCCCGGGAAGCTGGCCGACGAAAAGGAGCACGCGTTGCGGGAATCCGGGGCGCAGGTCATCCGGCGCGCCGAGTTCAGGGAGGAAGACGGTGAGGGCTGCTCCCTGATCGTGGCCTCGACCGATGACGTGGCTGAGATGGACCGACTGCGGGATTTCGCCGACCTTCACCGCATCCCGCTTAACGTGATCGATCAGCCGACACACTGCAGCTTCATCGCACCGGCCATTGTCCAACGGGAGGATCTGCTCATTGCGGTCTCCACGTCTGGCCGATGCCCGGCCCTGGCTTCGAAGATTCGAGAGGAGCTGGAACAACGCTACGGGGTCGAGTACGCGGAGCTGGTGCGGGCATTGGGCGAGACCCGGCCGCTCGTTAAGCGCCGGTTGGGTTCCTTCGATCAGCGGCGCGCCTTCTACCGTGGAATTCTGGAGCTCGACCTGGTGTCCGCCGCCAGAGAGGGCGGCGCCGATCGTGTGAAGGACCTGGTCGAGCAGGCGTTAGAGGATTCTTGATATGAAGCGCCATATTACGGTTGGAAAAGTCATTCTGGTCGGCGCGGGGCCCGGGGATCCGGATCTGATGACGGTGAAAGGCCGGCGTTCCCTCGAGAAAGCCGATGTGGTCGTCTACGATCGCCTCGTCAGCCAGGAGGTTCTCCAATTCGCAAGCGACACGGCCGAGAAGATCTTTGTCGGCAAGAAGGGCGGGTACTACGAATTTCCCCAGGGAGCCATTAACCTGCTTCTGGCCGAAAAAGCCCGGCAGGGCAAGCAGGTTGTCCGGCTGAAGGGGGGAGACTCGTTTGTCTTCGGCCGGGGCGGTGAGGAGGCTCTATTCCTGTCCGAGGCGGGGATTCCATTTGAAGTCATCCCCGGTGTCAGCTCCGCCTTCTCTGTTCCCGCGGCGGCCGGCATCCCGGTAACGCATCGCGAGCTGTCTTCCTCGGTGGCTGTTATTACCGGCTGCCAAAGCGAGGACGCCGCTGTTCCCGTCAGGTGGGACCAGCTGGCCACGGCGGCCGACACCCTGGTTGTTTTGATGCCAGGACGCAAGCTCAAGCATATCGTCGCCCAGTTGGTCCTCCACGGGCGCAGCTTCGACACCCCCGCGGCACTGATCGAGTCCGGGACTCTCGAGAGTCAACGCCGGATCATCGCCACCTTGCGTAACATCGAAGCCGAGGCAACGCGAAACGCGATCCGGTCTCCGGCGTTGCTGGTCGTGGGCCAGGTGGTTTCCCTGGCCGAAAAACTGGCCCCGGAAAACGGGCTTGCAGAGTTGGAAACCGTGAACCCGGCAGGACTGATGCGTTTGGGGGGATTCTGAATAGAAGCCAGCGGCGCCACGTAGGTCCGACTTCCAAGTCGGACACCGCAGGGCAGGATGCCCGCCGAATGCATCCATCCGCTGAGCCTGAATGGAGCGTAATCGCGATCGCAAGGAGCCGCGCACGAAGCGAGGGTGTCGGGAAAATTCCAATGACCCCAACGGGGTCACGTAGCAAAGCCCGGGGTTGCCCGCGTTTTTGGGCGGGCTACCCCGGGTTGGGATGTTTTCGTGACGCGCCAACCCTGTAAGGGTTGCGTATCGAGCTCGGTACGCAACCCTTTCAGGGTTGATACCTTACGTCGTCCCACCCAGGGTAGCCCGCACAAGACGCGGGCAACCCTGGGCTTTGCTACGCAACGCCTTCGGCGTTGACACCACTAGACTTCGGCCAAGCACTACCCTCCTGACCCTTCTCCGACACCCTCTTCCAGGGCGCGGCTAGACGTGAGGGACTTTTCGAGACCTCGTCCCGTCCGCACTGGAAGCGCGCACGTCTCGTCCGCTTTCAACGGGCATCCTCGGCCGTTGTCCGACTTGGAAGTCGGGGACCTGCGCCCAACTTCACTGTTACAAGACCCAATGAGTTAACATTGATGATAACTCTGACTCTCCGAGGAACCAATTTTGAAAAATCGACGAAAGATCTGGTTGGCAGCCGGTTTTGCCGTCCTGGCTTTAGCCCTTGCCCTGGCCGCCTTCCAGTTGTACCGGGTTGAGCCTCGACTGCGGGCCGAAGTGGTCCGCGCGATTGAACGGGACTTCGATGGAACCGCCGAGATCGCCGAACTGCGGCTTTCGGGTTTTCCGATGCTGACCGTTACGGGTAAGAATCTCGTTCTTCGAAAACACGATTCGGCGGGACTGCCACCGCTTATTTCGGTTGAGGAGTTCCAGGCGACCGCCGGAATTTTAGGTATCCTCCGGTCTCCACGACGGATCGAACGCGTCGCACTCAAGGGGTTGAAGATCAACGTCCCGCCCAAGCGCGAGAAAGACGGGGAAGGGGAGCACCCCGCGAACAACGAGGGGAACGGCCTTAAGAATGCCGCGTTCGTGACCGGGACGGTCGAGGCGGACGGCACGCTTCTCCAGATCCTGGCGAAGAAGACGGGCAAGCAGCCGCTTGTTTTCGAGCTGTACAAACTGAAGTTGAGGGGGGCGGGAACAGGTCAGCCGATGGCGTACGATGCTGTCTTGAAGAACGCCAAGCCACCCGGTCTGATCGACGCGCAGGGTCGTTTCGGACCCTGGAACACCGATGACCCGGGGAACACCCCGACAACGGGGCAGTACATCTTTGAAAATGCGGACCTGTCGGTTTTCAAGGGTCTCGCCGGCACGCTCTCTTCGACGGGGGACTTCGGCGGCGTGCTCCGACGCTTGGAAGCTAACGGTACAACCGATACACCCGACTTCGTCATCAAGAGGGCGGGGCACCCGGTTCACCTGCGCACAAAGTTCCACGCAATCATTGACGGAACCAATGGCGATACTCTGCTGCAACCGGTCACCGCGCGATTCGGAAAATCAGAGGTCGTGTGTCATGGCGGCGTATATGAGAGAGAGGGAACGCGCGGAAAGTCGGTGATCCTTGACGTCCAAATCAATGGAGGACGGATCGAGGACGTGCTGAAGTTCGCCGTTCGCTCCCGGCCTCCTATGGTTGGACGGATTTCACTTAAGGTCAAAATGGACATCCCGCCGGGCGACCGGGACATCGTCGAGAAACTGCGCCTTGACGGATCGTTTCAACTCGCCCGTTCGGAATTCGTGGATCCCGGGATTCAGGACAAGATCGAGAGCCTCAGTCTCAAAAGCAGAGGGGAGCATGACGACGACGCGGACGAGCGAGTCGTGTCCGACCTTCGGGGCCGGTTCCTGCTGCAAGATGGAAAAGCTTCGTTCTCGCAACTCTCGTTCATGGTCCCCGGGGCGCAAGTCCACCTGGACGGCCACTACGGACTCGTGAGCGAGGACTTGGATTTCAGGGGCAAGCTGCTGATGCAGGAAAAACTGTCAAACACCCAGACCGGGATCAAGAGCGTCTTCCTGAAAGTACTCGACCCGTTCTTCAAGGGGAAAAAGGCCGGGACAGAACTGCCGATCAAAATCACCGGCACCCGCGACGCTCCTAAATTCGGGCTGAACTGGTAGTCCCAAAACGGGACGTGGAATGAGCGACCTGAGAACAGTGGAACCGAGGGAGAACCACAGGGGAGTGTCCCATAAGCGCTAGGAGCCCATGCCGCAATCGCTCAGTCCCTTCTGCCCCCGCACGCCAAAATGACTTGGCAACACGCCCTGCAGATACGGCCCCTAGTAGAGATACGCGTACACCGACGAAGTGACGTTGTTGAAATTCGCCAGGGCGCCGATAGTCGGCGTGACTGCGGTCAGATTCGCCACGGCGATCACTGGAAGCCCGACCAGCACTAGGGCGGCGCCGCCGAACCAAGTACCGGAATACAAGATGCAGGCGCCGGCGGCACGCACCGAAGAGATCGTGTTGTTGAAGCCGGGGAACCACGTCAGATCTGGAAGCGGCACCCCCGCACACATATAGCTACCGGTGAAGCCAACACCCGTGTATACGCACGCCGGGTCGAATACCGGTCCTTCAAGCGGATTCGCCTTCGTCGTGGCGCGGAGGAACAGTTGCTCAGAGTCAAGCGGAATGCCTGTCCGCCCCGCCAAGGCTTCGTAGTCTTTCTTGATGCGCTTGGCCAGGGCCGTCTGCCGAGCAGCCAGTCCCGTCAGATCGCCGTTCTGGGACCGCCGCGCCTCTGTGACACCCTTTCGGAGCTTAGCCAACACGTGATCCAGCTTCAGTTGAGGCGCCGCAGCGTAGAGGGCTTTCATGTTCTCGAACACGTAGGCCATGTTTCGTTCGGGCAGGCCAGGACCCAGCGCCATCACCGGCTCCTTGAGGCGCGTTAGACCGTCGAGTTCCGAGAGTGTCTTACGCGAATATATCGCGCCTTGAAAGCAATACTTCAGTGCCATAGAAATCTCCTCAGGCTCACTTGGCTGTTGCGCGGTTCTTCTTGACGACCTGACGATTGAAATACTTATCCAATTTGTCGTCTTTTGTCGGAGCCCCACGGTTGGGCTCGCTCAGGATCTTCAACCTCATCTCCTGGAATTCCTTGGAGGTTAGGTATTCCCGCAATCTTTCCCTCGCCCGCTTCTCTCTTTCCGATTCTCGCTCCGGTCTGCCTTCGGCCTGTCTTGCCTTCGGGTTTGGAAAGATCTCATCGTAAAGTCTCTGGGCCTCAACTCGTTTGCCGACAAGCTTCTTGAAAGCCGGTGTCTCTTCCAGTTGATCCCGCCGACCGTTCTGCAGCGCTGCCCTGACCTTCTTGTCTTTCAGGAATTTACCAAGCAGGCGCAGCCTGGGATCCGGCACCGGAAGGCGGGTCAACCATGACAGTGAAAGACCTCTGGAGCCTGATGATGTCCCGACACAGGCTTCGGGTATGGCCGGGCTGTCGATTCCGAGAAGGAGTGCGATCGCGATGCCGCCCTTGCGCTCGGTCACGAAATCGCCGTAGATCTCCGAGATCCGCAGGTGTACGCGGTCACGAAAGACTTCCCGGTACCCGGTTCGGTTGGGGTGAACGACGCCGAAAGGATCACCCTGGGTCGAAACCGAATCGGCGAGTCGATTAATGTAAGGATTCCCGCAATCACAGAACCCATGCGACCCCATCAGCTCTTCGAGGTCCACGAGATACCAGTCGGGAAACTGATTCGGCTCATTCGAATCGTTGACTCGATCCCTTATGACCTCGTTCAGCGGTTCGATGAACTCGTTTTTGGTGAAGCGATACTCAGCGACTGGGTTGGTAACCGGATCGACTTCGAGGAGGCAACAGTTGTAGGCAGCCGCAAATTCCACCGGCCCGGGCGCATTTCCACAACGTCCAAGAGGCCCTCTTGTCGAGTCCGGGTAGGTCGCCATTGCGATTTTGGCAGTCGGAAAGCGCGCCTGAACCTCATCATCGAGATCGGCATAGGCGTCACTGAGTGCCTCCAGGTTCTCTTCGATCTCATCCGGCAGATCATCATCATCGGCGGCGTTGCCGGGGAGAATAATGAAATCGGCCACGTAGCTGCCAAAACCCGCATTATTCCCACCAATCGAAAGCAGGAGGAGGTTGAGCTCGCCGTGATTCTCTCCCCCCTCGCCCAGGAACTCGTCTTGGACGATGTCGAGTTGGATCGGATGAGGCGCACTGAAATCAAGAACGGCCCTGGTTTGCTCTCTGGATATCAGGTTGCTTACCCCCGCCCCGGTACAGGCCACATGAATGTAGTCCACCGCGATGTCAGGGTTCTCCAGGATGAACTGTTTGACACCACGGACCATACCGCTTCTCCGGGACCGATGGCAGTCGTTCTGCGACCACATATCTTCGTTGTCGCCGACAAGCTCAAAATTGTCTTGCGGCGCCCCCTCTCCCGCCGCGTATGAGTCACCAGCAATCGCGATGTTGTAGCTGTCCGGCATCCGAAAAGAGAGGGTCTCCGACGTGAATACCACGTCATCACGAACCCGGACTCGCACCCGGTAGAAGACGCAGTCCCCCCGATCGTGGATGACGGGGTGGATGTCCAACGGGGAGGGTGGCGAAGTTGCGTCGCCAGGCGGGAGGAGACCGTCAAGTATTGTCTCGACCTGTTCCATCACGGTGTATCTGACTACTTCACGGCCCGTGGCGCGGTAGCGACGGTACAATGACCGGTTCGGATCGGTAGGGAAATCCTGATGCGGGAAAATAAAGGTCGCGAAGAGAATCGCGCTCGAAGTGCGGTCGAGCTCCAGAACGGGTTTGCCGCGAGACAGGCTGGAGTCCGTCAGATCATCCAGCCGCGCCGCCTCGTCCGAGTAAAAGACCGTGACATCGAGGAGGTCACTTCTGATCGCGGCGGTTTCAACCCGAAATCGGAGAGCTCTCTCGCCGTTCACGAGTGGATTGTCGAACCCGGTAGCGCTTTGCCCCGATACAACTTGAAGCCACGACAGCAAGATAAGACCTGAGCCTAGAAGTTTGATCTTCAGCATGGGCGCCTCCCGTCTGGCTTAGCCTAAGCCTCTATTCTTCGCGGAAAACCGATGAACAGGTCCAGTCGGATCTCCCGTACCACGAGGGTGAAAGGACCTAGCCCGGTGATATCCACCACCGATTGGCTCACGACGGGAAAGTCAACGTCCGCGCAGGTCACCGTTGAATTTGTCGTGAAGAAGACCTCTTCGTCAAAACCGGGAATAACATCCGGAATTGAATCGGTCAGATTCGATTGAATCGTGGTGTTGATGTCGCGCGCCAGGTCCCTGACGTTGTCACGGACAAGGCGTTCGATCGAGCCGTAATCGACGCATAGATTCGCAGGAAAAGGCACATCAAGTTCATAGTCCTCGATTTTGTGTCGAAGAAGGCTGTTCAGGCTGCTCAACGTTGAGGGCCGCAGACCAACGTTGAAACTCAACCTGGCGCCTGACGTCCCCCGACCAGTGACGCGAACGTGACGGTCCCGAATCCGGCCTGACAAGGAGCTCAGACCGGTCAAGCTAATGCCGGCAATCTGAGTGTCGACGTCGGCCTGTGTTATGGATGGGACGTCCACCAGGCCGGAATCGTTGAGACCGACAAAGAAAAGAGAGAAGTCATTCTCGTCCTCCAGGTCATTCAACCTGAAGCTGTCTGACCGATAGACCGGTTGAAAGATGGGTATGGTCTGTCCGGGCCCGCCCAGGGGATTCGGGATAGTTATCTCCTGGATCTGTTTGTATACAAGGAAATAGAAACGAGGAGGGCTTGAAGCGGGCGTTCCTAAAACCCCGAAGTTCTGAGTCAGGAGAGCCTCGTTGAAGTCGAAGCGAAACAATCCATCATTCGCGACGTCGTCTTTGAGCGAAATCCCCGGGAAGAAACCGCCCGACGTCGGAAGGGCGCTGGCGAGGTGAACCCTCATCTGTCGGGCCGGTCTAAACGAAGTGGCGCTGGCGTTTGCCAGGTTGATCTTTGTCGCGTCTGCGAAGTCGATCACCGAGCCAAGAAAGGCTGTAAGGTTGGTGATTTCGTTGACAACACCGCTGATTTTCAATTGCCCCCCCTTGTCTGCAAACGTCAGCCGGTGCGGCCGCGTGTTTTTAAAGAAATGTCAACTGCGCTGATTGACTTACAAGCTCTGTTAATAACGGTTACCATAAAGAAATGTGTTGCGTCAAATCGCCCTGCCAGCCAAGACCGGAAACTTGAAGTGCGGTTCGACAAGGCGCCCCTGAGATGCAGCACCGAAAAGACTGTGTGGGTCCCGGCCGCCGCGTCAA
>CAYQYP010000040.1:0-12451 GCA_964421755.1 uncultured Acidobacteriota bacterium | reverse complement strand
CACATCGTTTTTCTTCTTGCCGGGAATCGGGTTGCTGTTCAGGCGATCGCTCAAAGAAAGCTGCCAGGACAGCCAACGGCTCAGCTTCGTCACAAACGCGTTGTCCGTGCTGATGCGGTATTCTCCCGTGTTAGAAACGTTCGGGGATTTAGCCAGCCGGGCCGAAAAGCGGCGGATTCCGAACGGCGAATCCGCCCTACGACTACTCGCCGTGCGAGAACAAGCGGTCGTAGGGCGGATTCGCCGTTCAGAATCCGCCGCTTTTCGGCCCGGTCGGCAACCAGCTGGTCAGCCGGGCAGTGGGCAGTGAGAAGTTCGGACAACCGGCTGATCGGCGGCTTCGAACTACAGCCGTCCGTTGGCAGCCAGGCGCTGGTTCGCCTTCTTTTCCAGGGAGCGCAGCTCACCTCTGTTGATCGGGCACTGCGCGTCAAAACGACGGACTGGATCCTCCGCGACCCCTTTCCAGTGGCCGGTCTGGCCCCAGAGCAACGCAAGATCGGACAGGCGAACGTGGGTTTTGTCGGAGACCAGTCCCTGTCGAGCAAGATCGTCCCGGAAGCCGATCGCATTCATCACCATGAGCGTTGCATCCGGACTGTGCCGAAGGTTGAAGGAGGCAGGGTAGTGGTCCGGCACGAGTCTCCTGAGCACCTTGTCAAAACTGGGACTCGCACCCTTGCTCGTTTCGACATACACGTATCGGTAATAATCGTATGCACTTTTATGCCCGGCAGGGAAATCGGCCCCGGCAACACTCCGGGCGTCTTGCACTTTGGCGGCGTATTCCGGCCCATCGATGTAGAGAACGAGATTCTTTTCCGCCGGCAGTCGAATAAAGCCGAGGTACAAGATAAGCGCGACGAACAGCAGTACCGGGCTGGCAAGCATTCGGGCAGGGGTCAGGGCGGCTTCCAGCCTGAGGCGATCGGTCAGATGAAAGACAAAGGCGAAGGATCTCGAGAGCACACCTCCCAGAACGGCGAGGACGGCACAGACGCCCAACGAAGCGACGACGTGAATGAGGAAGATTCGGCGGTCGTGTTTCCACACAGAGTAACAGTAGAAGCAGGCGATGCCGCCTATGAGCGCGACCGCCCACACGAGGAGGCCGGTCGCCGCGAGGTTCAAAGCCGACAATCGTTGAGATTCCACCGTGTAGGCTTCAGCCAGGTAAAGGATTGGGGGCAGGCTGGCACACACGAGTGAGAGAAACAGGGAACCGACGAAGAACTCGAGCCAGTCCGGGTTGGTCCAGAAAGTGAGCCAGTGTTGCTCGGAATCCTCCCGTTTTCCGTTCGCTGCCGGGATTTCGCTCGTTCCGGCCGCGGCCTGCACGGAGTCCGGGCGAATAGTCGCCGGGTCCCTGAGCGGCTGCGTCATGTAAGTTTTTACGAACTTCTCCGCCAGCAGTCCGCATTCAGGGCACTCCGCCCGGGTCATCAGCCAGTCGTCGATGGACTCGGCGATGTGCCCGCACTTCGGGCACTTCACAAAGCGAGGTATCTCAGATCGCTTGGTCCCCGTTACCGGAGGCGTCTCAGAGACCGCGGCGGCGATTGGTTGGATGGTTTCATCTGCAGGGGGCACCGGGCCATCCGCCGGGTTTTCAGTTTGGCTGGGCTGGTTGTCTGCCCAGGCTGGCTGGGCGTTGATCTGCGGCTCCCGGGCATCGGCTCGAGCCAGCTCTTGCATCAGGCGGCTCGGTGCCGAAGCATCGCTTTTCACGGGATTCGGCGGGGGTGCTGGAGGGTTCTCGATCTTGCTGTTGACAACCGGCTGTTGGGTCACCGCGGGACGCTGCTCGGGTTGCTGCGCCGCCGCTTCCTCATCCGGCTCAATCCAGCACAGCGCGCCGGTCTGTTCAATCAGCGCGACCCATTTGCGCGCGGATACGTCATCCAGGCCTCTTCGAAGCACTGTCGGGCCCCTCCCGAATAATGCCTGAACACGCGCCGTGTCAACCTTGAATAAGGCTGCGAGGCGGGGTTTGACCGCATCCAGTGTCTGGGTTTCGCGAACGCTTCCCGCGAGCACTACCGAATAGGTCTCAGCCATGTGAGTCCTCCCGAAGTTGGACACATTATCCGGCTAGCGTCCGCAAATCCTCGTAGCGCTAATCACAACTTCGGGAGAACTGTTTTTTCATCACGATCTGAAGAATCGTACGGTCAGCTTCGATCATCCCCTGGGTGCTCAAGGTGCCAATGTTCTTCATCGTCTGCTCCGGAGACTCGTCGATGATGCCGTCTCGCGAGTGGACTTCCAAGCCCTGCAAGGCGAACAGCGCTGCCTGGACTGCACCCGCCGCGGCGGTCGCGAGCTTTAAAGAACAGCCTGCCTTGGCGCCATCACAAATGACTCCTGCCAGGTCCTCACTGAGGTTCTTGATCGCCTTGGCGATGTGCGACACGGTTCCACCCAGCAAATAGGTGACCCCGGCCGTCGCGCCGGCTCCGGCCGCGATCGAACACCCGCACAGGGCGGACAATCGCCCGGTATGAGCTTTGACGTAAGCCGTGATGATGTGGCTGAGCGCCACTGCCTCCAGAACGGAATGCCGGTCGCAGTCGATGTAGGACTTTACGGCCCAGATGGGGAGAATCGCCGTAAGGCCGTGGTTCCCGCTCCCTGCCGAGCTCATGGCCGGGAGCTTTACGCCGGCCATTCGCGCATCAGAAGCGGCCGAAGTGAGTATTTTCGCGGCAAGCACCATGTCTTTCTTGATCAGTTTTTGCCTGGCCAGGCGGTCCAGTGTCTTGCCGACGCCTAGACCGCTGCCGTACTTGAGTCCGTGCTCGGCCAACCTGAGATTGAAGCGGACTCCTTCCTCAAGAAACGTGATGTCCTCCTCGTCAAGCTCGTCCAGGAGTCCGACCAGATCTGCGAGTGAAAGGCTCTTGAGCCACGTCTCGAGCAATGCCAGCTCGCCTTTGCCCGCCCCGCCCGAAGGCCCGGTCAGCAGGGGATGTTCCGTCATCTCCACTCCGTCGAGCTGGAGCGAGACGACATTGTCATGCGAACCGGATATCACCGATTGAGCGACCTGATCCCCGCTCGTCACCCTCGTCTTCACGAACAGGCCTTTTTGTTCCGGAAGCACCTCAAGGCGAACCCGTCCGGCGGAAAGCAGTGCGTGGGCTTTCGCTAAGCCTTCTGCATCCAGCGGTTGCAGGACCTCAAGCCGCAAAGAGGGATCGCCAGCCACCGCACCGAGGGCGCTGGCCGCGTCCAGCCCGAACAGATCCCCGGCTCCCGGGATGGAGACGGCGACCCCATTTTTGTACACGTTGCTGTCCACCGAAACGTGGATCGCTGATATTTCTCTGGAGCCCAGGAGGGCGGCCGCAGCGGCTGCCCCAAGGGCGATCGCCGCCGGTTCGGTACAGCCGAGCGCGGGGCTGACCTCAATTCGCAACAGGTCCTTAACAGTAAAAGACATAGGCCGGAACTATACCACGTGCGCTCAGGGCGAACTGAAGCGAAGAGAGGCATCTCAAGGACCTCAAGGACGACAAGGACTGCAAGGACAACAAGGACCGCACAAAACGGGTCAGTCCCGGTTTTTTCCCTGGGGTCCTTGCGGTCGTTGGGGTCCTTGAAATCGTTCTTTGCTCGTTTTGTCTTTTGCTCCCCGGCTGTTTGTCCTAACATCGGAGGATCGATGCGCTTCCTCATCCTCTTCACGGTCTTCTTTTCGGTCTACGGCGCCGCCAACTATTACGTATATGTGCGAGGTCGCAGCGTTTTACCGGCGGGCAGCTGGGGCGGCAGCTTTTTTCTTCCGGTCTTCCTCTTCGTTGTTCTGGCGTTTCCTGCCGGACGATTCCTCGAGGGGGCCTGGCTCGGTCCGCCCGCGACCGTCTTAATCTGGATCGGCAGCCTCTGGCTGGCGTGCATGGTCTATTTTGTGATCCTTCTGACCCTTCTGGACTTGAGCAGATTTGTCGGAGGAAGGCTTGGTTGGTTGGGGCCACCCGGCTCGAACACCGGACTCTCTCGCTACGCCGCGGTCCTTGTCTGCGCCACGGTCTTGCTTGTCGTAGCAGCGGGCTTCGTCAACAGTCGCTTCCCGCGAATCCAGCACTACGACATTCAGCTCGACCTGCGCGGGCGCCCGCGGCCTGCCCTGCCGAATCCGTTGGTTCTCACCCTGGCGACAGATATTCACCTGGGGACTACGTTAGGTGCGTCGGGCCTTGCCCGCATCGTCCGGATGATCAACTCGACCGATCCTGACCTGGTGATCCTTGGCGGGGACATCGTTGATGAAGATATGGGCCCGGTTCTCGAGCGGGATATGGGTGAGAAGCTTCTGCAGCTTCAATCCAGGCTCGGAGTCTTCGCGATTACGGGGAATCACGAGTACATCGGTGGCGCAGAAAGGGCATGCGCGTACCTGACGAACCACGGCATCCGGATGCTGCGCGATGAGTGGTTCGATCTGGGGGGCCTCATGATCGTGGGCCGCGAGGATCGTAGTATCAGGTCCTTTACTGATCGAACCCGGGCGTCCTTGGACTCTATCGTAAAGCAGGCTCGACCCTCCGGCCCAATCCTGCTTCTTGATCACCAGCCCTTCGATCTCCAGCACGCTCAGGAGGCGGGCGTTGATCTTCAGCTCTCCGGACACACGCACCACGGGCAACTATGGCCCTTCAGCCTGATCACCCGCGCAATCTACGAAAAGGATTGGGGTCATTTGAGGAAGGGGACGACGCAGTACTATGTCTCGTGCGGCGCGGGGACGTGGGGACCACCTGTCAGGACGACCAGCCGACCGGAAATCGTCGTGTTGCGTCTGACCTTCAGGTGAGGCCAGTTCTCCCAAGCGAATAAGCAGACTCATCTAAAACCCCAGTCAGCGGGTCGGTGTCGTGCCCTGACATTCTGGACTCGAGTTGACTCGCTCCGGGGTGATTCTATTTCGTCCTTGCAGCTGATGTACACTGCTTTCATGGATATCAGCAGGAACAGCAAATGCCGTAAATCAATCGGTTTGACGATCCTGGCTCTCATCGTCTGGTCTTCAATCGGACCTTTGACGGGCCAAGTGTCCCAGGCGGAGGAAGCCCGAAAGGTCGCCGCCCCGTTGGTCCTCTTCGGAGGAGACGGTCTGGGGAGCTTTTATACCTACTTGAAGACAAGCAAGTATGCGGACCCCAAAGGTGTTTTCCGAGTGGTGGACGGCGTGATCCGCATCTCTGGCGAGGAATGGGGCGGCCTAACAACGCGGGAGGCATATCGTGACTACCACCTGGTTGTCGAATGGCGTTGGGGAGGGACAACCTACGAGCCGCGGAAACAGAAAGCCAGGGATAGCGGGATCCTGATCCACGGAGTGGGAGCCGATGGAGCAGCCGGCCAGTGTTGGCTCGAATCAGTCGAACACCAGATCATCGAGGGAGGCTGCGGCGATTTTATCCTCGTCGCGGGCGCCGGCCGTCCGGCTCTCTCGGTCAAGACCCGTGTCGGACCGGACGGTCAGCTTTACTGGGACCCCAACGGCCAGCAGGTCAGGCGGGACCAGGGGCGCTTCAACTGGTTCGGCCGCGATGTGGAATGGAAGGACGAACTGGGCTTCCGTGGCCGCAGGGAGGTCGAAAAACCGGTCGGAGAATGGAATCGGTCGGAAGTCATCTGTGACGGCCGTTCTATCATCAACGTGGTAAACGACACGGTGGTCAACCACGGGACGGACTCGACCCATACCGCAGGCAAAATTCAAATCCAGTCGGAAGGCGCGGAGATTCTCATCCGCCGGGTGGAACTAAAGCCGATTGACCGCGCAGTGGTCGAGAAGCTGCTGAAGAGCGCGACGAGCGAATAGCAGAAAGGACGTCAAGGACAATAGGACCGCAAGGACCGCATGGCTGCCGGATGGCTTGCTCACCGTCTTTCGGGTCTTCTGTCCTTGGTGTCCTGTCCTTGGTGTCTTAAAGTATGCGGCCACATTTGATTCTTCTCGTCTTGGTCGTTGTTGCAGGCTTGCCGAGCAGCTTACGCGGAGCCCAATCATCGGGTGGCAGCGCTGATGAGTACGCCTCAAAGATCCAGGCGGCCCGGCAGTCCAGAGACCAACGCTTTCGGGACCCCAACTCATCTCCTTTGGCAGTCGTGGCAGTTGCCAGACTGGATCGGTCGCGAACGACCATCGGCTCAAGCCCTGAAGTCGACCTTCGGCTGCCCTCTGCCGAGGTGGCCGCAATCCATGCGGAAGTCGTCCGTGAGGAAGCCGGCGGCGGACGGTTTCGCTGGCTGATTCGGCCGGTCGATGGGGATCTCCGGGACGAGCAGCGGGGGGCGACGGTATCTTCAGCGGAACTGCGCAAGGGAGATCGTTACAAAATCGGGGAATACCTCGTTTACTTCGACCAGCTCGGTACCTTCGGGGCGGTCCTGCGCGCCTTGGATCCCAGATGTCCAGCCTGCGCAGATTTTACCGGTCTCCACTACTTCCCGGTCGATGCCCGATTCCGAGTCCGGGCAGAAGTAATGCCGGACCCGGTAATGACCGAGATGATGATTCTGGACACGAACGGTTGGCGCCGACCGTCCTGGAAATACGGCCAGGTGCGATTTCAGCTCGACGGCCGGGACCTTGTCCTCCAACTCTGGCTGTTCAAGCCCGATCCCGGCCCGAAAGACCAGTTCTTCATTGCCTTCAAAGATACGACGAACGGACCCGACTCGTACGGCGGTGGGCGGTACCTGGACGTTCCTTTTGTCAAGGCTGGTCAGCTGGTTCTGGATTTCAACGAAGCGTACAACCCGTCATGTGCGTACAACACCGGGTTCGCCTGTCCGATCCCTCCTGCAGAGAATCGCCTTCCGGTTGCCGTGCGGGCTGGCGAAAAAATATACGCTCGACACTAGCACGCGATCGCCAGGCAAAGTTTTCGCAATGGATGGCTTGACTACCCAGGCGTCAGGAATTACTTGAGCTCGAAGAGATACTTGATCTGATCCTTGAAGATGAAGACGTTGGGTTCGTTCTGACGGGTCACGCGGATAAACGACTGGTCGTAATATTCGATGACTCCGGTTATCTCCTGGTTATCGGCAAGCTTGACGCATATCGGCACTTGGTTCTCGATCAGGTGCTTGATGTACTTGACCTCTTCCTGGGTTGATTCCTCGGGCGCCGCCCGCCTTCCCGGCTGCTGTCCGTGTGGCCTCCGCTCCCCGTGTTGTCTGCGGTCGTGAAAGCGCTTGGGATGATCCATGACCCCACACAATAACATCCTTTTGGCACGGCACGGAGTCAGAAAAAGGCCGTTGCTGCTTGAGCTCGCCCGCCGTCTTGTCCTATGCTCCCATTCTTGGCTGCTTTAATTGCAGGACGATAGGTAGAAATGCACGTATCCGAACCAGATTCGACCTGGGCCCCGACTTCCTGGCAGACCCGCCGGGCGACACAACAGCCTGAGTACAAAGATCAGGCGGCGCTTCACACCGCACTGCTGCAGCTCGCCAAACTGCCTCCGCTTGTCAGCAGTTGGGAGATCGAAAAGCTGAAGTCGCAGCTCGCCGAAGCCGCGGCCGGTCAGCGTTTCATGCTCCAGGGAGGCGATTGCTCGGAGAATTTCGACGATTGTGAGCCGTCGGCCATCACCCGAAAGCTCAAAATACTGCTGCAGATGAGCCTCGTTCTGGTCCAGGGAGGACGGAGGCGAATCATCCGGGTGGGGCGTTTTGCCGGGCAGTACGCGAAACCCCGTTCGGCTGATACGGAGACCAGGGGCGGCGTAACGCTGCCTTCCTACCGCGGGGACATGGTCAACCGCCCTGCGTTCACGAAGGAAGACCGCGAGCCCAACCCGGAATTCCTGTTGAAGGCGCACGGGCGAGCGGCTCTGACGATCAACTTCATCCGAGCCCTTGTGGACGGCGGGTTCGCCGACCTTCACCACCCGGAGTACTGGGACCTGGGATTTGTCTCAAAGTCACCGCTCGCGAGCGACTACATGCGGACTGTCGAGTCAATCGGCGAGTCGCTCCGGTTCATGGAAACGCTCACGGGACACGGCGCGGCTGACATCAACCGGGTTGATTTCTTCACCAGCCACGAAGGACTGCACCTGTATTACGAGCAGGCATTGACGCGCCAGGTTCCGCGCCGCCCCGGCTGGTACAACGTGTCAACGCACTTTCCGTGGATAGGCGAGAGAACCCGCGACGTCGACGGTGCGCATGTCGAGTACTTCCGCGGCATTGCGAATCCGATGGGAGTGAAAATCGGGCCTGGCGTCACTCCCGAAGAGGCCCTGTGCCTGTGTACCATCCTTAACCCCGAGAATGAGCCGGGCCGTCTGACTTTCATCCATCGAATGGGCGCCGATCGCGTCGGTGAAAGGCTGCCACCGCTTGTCGAGACGATCGAGAGGGCCGGCCGGAAGGTGCTCTGGTGTTGCGATCCAATGCATGGCAATACGGAGACGACTTCGGGCGGTTTGAAGACCCGGCGCTTCGAGCGGATCATCTCCGAACTGGAGCAGTCCTGCCTCATTCTCAAGGAGTGCCGCGCACACCTGGGCGGGGTCCATTTCGAACTGACCGGTGAAAATGTCACGGAGTGCATCGGGGGAGCGAGTGGAATCACCGAGGCTGATCTGGTGCGTGATTACCGGACCCAGGTCGATCCCCGGTTGAACTACGAACAGGCCATGGAGATGGCCTTCCTCCTTGCCCGCCTGATGCAGAACGGGCGAAAAGGGTAGGCCGTAGGTACGACTTCCAAGTCGGACACGTCCTGTTCTTCGGCGCGCGCATCCGCGGCAACGGCAATGTCCGGCTTGGAAGTCGGACCCACGGACGGCTTTATCCCCAACGGTTGCGGCAATATACTCTTGGGATGACGATTCACCCGCTCGCCGGTAAACCAGCTCCCGCGTCAATCCTCATCAATGTGCCTCGACTGATCGCGGCTTATTACACTCTGACTCCGGACCCATCCGTTTCCACCCAGATGGTCAGTTTCGGGACGTCCGGTCATCGTGGTTCGTCGATCCGGAACAGCTTCAATGAGGTTCATATCCTGGCCATCACCCAGGCAATCTGCAGTTATCGCCAGTCCCAGCATATAGACGGACCTTTGTTCCTCGGCATGGATACGCATGCACTGTCGGAACCAGCCCATCGCACGGCCCTCGAGATCTTGGCGGGCAACGGAGTCCAGACATTCATCGCCCGAGAATCCGGGTACACGCCGACTCCGGTGATCTCGCATGCCATCCTGACTTACAACAGGGGCCGAAAGTCGGGTCTGGCCGACGGAATAGTCATTACCCCTTCGCACAATCCACCTGAAGACGGAGGATTCAAATACAACCCGCCGCATGGTGGTCCGGCTGATACCCAGATCACAAAGTGGATCGAGGACGAAGCCAATCGGTTGCTGGTCGAAGGCTGCAAAGCAGTTCTCCGAACGCCATATTCCCGCGCCTGCAAGTCGTCGACGATAAGAGAGCATGATTACATTGCCCCGTACATAACGGACCTCGGTTCGGTGGTCGATATCAAAACGATTGCCTCATCAGGCCTTCGGATCGGAGTGGACCCGATGGGGGGCGCCGGCGTCGAATACTGGGAGCCGATCCGTCAGAAGTACGGTCTCCAGCTGGATGTAGTGAACGAACGTGTTGATCCCACCTTCTCATTCATGCGGGTTGACCGCGATGGGCGAATCCGGATGGACTGTTCGTCGCCCTATGCGATGGCCGGCCTGGTTGACCTTAAAGATCGATACGACATCGCTTTCGGCAACGATTCGGATTTTGACAGGCACGGAATCGTCACACCGAGCGGCGGGCTGATGAACCCGAATCATTACCTGGCGGTTGCGGTCTGGTATCTGTTCCAGAGGAGGAAGTCCTGGCGACCCGACGTCGCCGTCGGAAAGACGTTGGTGAGCAGCGCGATCATTGACCGGTTTGCGGCTCACCTGGGTCGCCGCCTTGTAGAAGTCCCGGTAGGATTCAAGTGGTTCGTGGAAGGCCTTAGATCCGGCGAGCTCGGCTTCGGGGGAGAGGAGAGTGCCGGCGCCTCGTTCCTTCGAATGGACGGCTCGGTATGGACGACCGACAAGGATGGTTTCATTCTCGATCTTCTGGCGGCGGAGATGACCGCCGTTACGGGGCGAGACCCGGCCCAGCAGTACCGCGAGCTCACAAAGGAGTTCGGCGATCCCGTTTACGAGCGGATTGACGCCCCCGCCTCCCCGGAGCAGAAAGCGTCGCTCGGGAGGCTCTCACCAGGGCAGGTCCGGGCGTCCGAGCTGGCCGGCGAACCGATTGTCGCCCGGTTAACCACGGCGCCGGGGAACGGAGCTCCCATCGGCGGGCTGAAAGTCGTCGCTAAGGACGGGTGGTTCGCAGCCCGTCCGTCGGGGACGGAGGATGTCTACAAGATCTACGCGGAAAGTTTCAAGGGGACAGAGCACCTCAGGCAGATCCAGGCAGAGGCGCGGGCCATCGTGGAGCAGGCCCTGAACGACTGACCAGCTGACCAGCTGACCGGCTGACCAGCTGACCAGCTGACCGGCTGGAACGACGGGATCGCCAACCGGGCCGAAAAGCGGCGGATTCTGGACCGCGAATCCGCCCTACGACTGATCGCTTTCGCATGCCGAGCGGTTGTAGGGCGGATTCGCGGTTCAGAATCCGCCGCTTTTCGGCCCGGTTGGCGATCCCGTCTTCCCGTCTCCTTGTCTCCCAGTCTCCCCTCTGCTGTTGTCTTGCCCGCGGTCTGGATGTTAGCCTTAACCCGAGGAACTATGACACGCACAATTCTCATCGCTATGAACATCGCTCTCTTGTTGAGTCTTTTTGCCGGCGGCCACGCGCAGACCGGGGCGAAGTCCGACTGTGAGTCGGCGAACAAGCTGACCGCGAAGGAAAAAGCGGACGGCTGGAAGCTGCTGTTTGACGGGAAGACGCTCCAGGGATGGCACGGCTACAACCGCCAGAGTACAAAGTCATGGATGGTCGAAAACTGCACGCTGAAATCCGTCGGCACTGAAGGGAACTACGGAAGTGACCTGCGTGCCGACCTGGTGACGGACCAGGAATACGAGAATTTCGAAGTCAGCATTGACTGGAAGACGTCCAAGGGCGGGAACAGCGGGATAATCTACGGGGCCGTGGAAGACCCCAAATACAAGGCCGCCTGGATGACCGGGCCCGAGTACCAGTTCATCGACGACGTGGGCTTCCCTCAGAAACTGGAAGATTGGCAGATGGCTGGTGCCAATTACGCCATGCACCTCCCGAACAATCAGAAACAGCTTAAACCAGTGGGCGAATGGAACAACACCCGGATCGTGGTGAACGGAAAGCACGTCGAGCATTGGCTAAACGGCAAGAAGATCCTGGAGTTCGAGCGCTGGACCGACGAATGGAACAAGTTGCGTGATTCCGGAAAATGGAAGGAAGCTCCCGATTACGGGAAGTTCAAAAAGGGGCACATCGTCCTGCAGGACCACGGGAGCGTTTTCTGGTTCCGGAACGTCAAGATCAAGGAACTGCCGGGGAGCGCGAGCTAGTCCGGATATCTCACAAGTGCCGCCAGGCGGGCTTTTTCGGAGCCGCGCCGCAGCGAGGGTGTGGAAAATGTTCACCTGTTTGTCATATCCCCGGAGGGGATTGCCGAATGACCCCAACGGGGTCACGTAGCAAAGCCCGGGGTTGCCCGCGCTTTGGTGGGCTACCCCGGGTCGGAGGCTTGCATGGTGTTCAACCCTGAAGGGGTTGCGTACTGCGCACGATACGCAACCCTTTCAGGGTTGACGACTTACGGTTCTGGATCCCAGGGTAGGCTGCAAAAAACGCAGCCAACCCTGGGCTTTGCTACGCAACGCCTTTGGCGTTGTAAACCGTCAGTATCCTCTCAGCCAAATGCACTAACTGGTCTTATGCAACACCCTCGCAGCGAGGGTGTTGAATAAGGTCGGAGAAGTGCGTTCGGCCCACAGGTATTGACCGACTTGTTATGGGCTGATGTCGTGCGGAGGGCGATATCGAATGGAGCCGCGCACGAGAGCGAACGGCAGTGAGCGAGAGTAAGCGGACCACGAATCATTCGCTAAATCGAGACATTTAAACACGAAGCAGTGGAGCGAGTCAGGTGGTCCGCTTACTCTCGCTCGCTTCTCTCGCTCTCGTGCACGGCTCCATTCGATCTCGCCCTCCGCCGGGAACTCGCCGGTGTATCCGCTTATTAATAGAAGAGTTACCATTTTCAACACCCTCGCTGCGTGTGACGGAAAGAGCAGCCGCAGAGTTGTGAGAAATGCGGGCTAACCCCGGGCTAGCCCGGCGTGCTTTCACCGCTAAGCTTCAACCTCCCGGCGAATTCGGATACACTACGGCGATGCGGGCCGCGCCGGAAATCGCAGAATCCGATCAGAAAATTCTCGTTGTCGATGACGAGATAGCCAACCTTCAGAAACTCC
>CAYQYP010000039.1:0-8625 GCA_964421755.1 uncultured Acidobacteriota bacterium | reverse complement strand
ATGGAAGGAAATCTCGTCGTCCATTTCAGCCTCGAACTGTCGTTTCCGGCGAAACAGACTACCAAACGCGATTGCGAGTTTATGCACCAGAGCGAACATCGGCGCCTCCTTCCCTAAACGGTTCTAACAACCCGGTTGATCGCGCTCGACAGACGTTCCCAGCTTTCCTTCTCGGTTTGGAGTTGTTTTCGCCCCTGGTTGGTAAGGCGATAGTACTTGGCCCTCCGACCGTTTTCCGACGCCGCCCATTCGTAGGTGATCCAACCCTTCTGTTCCAACCGGTAGAGTGCGGGGTAGAGGGATCCTTGCTGAACTCGGAGGACGTCTTCGGAGATTTGCTGAATCCGCACGGAGATCCCGTAGCCATGCATCGGTTCGAGAGCCAGGGTCGTCAAGATCAGCAGGTCGAGCGTGCCTTGAAGCAAGTCCTCTTTGGGAGTCGGCGTCTTCGCCTCCTAGATATTCTAATGGAAGCGTACCGCCGCTCCTGTAGAATGTCAAGGAGAGAGTTCGAGTCAAGGCCGGCGGGTCAGAGCCAGCGGGGAGGCAGCAGCGCCTGCCGGTGTACGTTGGTCCGACTTCCAAGTCGGACACTACACACCGCCAGCAACACCGAGCCAGCTGAACGCATGGCGAATGTCCGACTTGGAAGTCGGACCAACGAGACTCGCAAAAGCTGCAACACCGAGCCAGCCGACGGTCGGACACTACACACCGCCAGCAGTATCGAGCCAGCTGGCCGCATGGCAGTGACCTACTCTCGACCCGAACCTCACTTCCGCGAATGGAGGTTTTGGGGGTCGAAGGCGACGGAGGCTCGTCCATAGCGACACAAGCGTCCGTTTCCGGCGAATGACTGATAAGGCTCGCCTTTACAGGAACCGTCCAGGATGGTGCGGACACAGGCAATCTGATCGGCGATAAAGCCCTTATCGAGCGGCGCACCGTGGCCGGGCAGTATCCTGTCATACTCCTCGTTGCGCGCCTGGAGTTGCTCAAGCGTCGCGAGGTAGACATCCAGCGGTGTGCAGTCCTTAAGGAACAGCCAGACAAGCTGGTTGTCGTTATCGCCTGTGAACAGCAGCTTGTGAGCAGTGTCGAGCAGACAGATGCTCCCTTTCGTGTGACCCGGGACTTCCACCACTTCCAACTTTCGGTCGCCCAGGTCGAACACATAGCCCTGTTTGATCGCGTGAAGTTCGGGTGGGCTGGAGGCTTCTATTTCGGCCACGGTGACTGTTCCGGGGACGGCTGGGCCGTTCAGATAACGCTGGGCGCTGTTCTTCAGAAACTCCTTGCTGCTGAACAGCTTGATAAGCTCAAAGTCCGCCGGGTGAGCGGCAACGGTTTTGAACTGGTAATTCCCTCCTGCGTGGTCCGGGTGCCCGTGCGTGTTGACGACCGTCACCGGAAGACTGGTCAGTGACCGGACGAACTTGGCCAGGTCGCCCATGCCGATGCCCGTATCTATCAGCAGGGCCTTGGTTTTGCCCTCCACAAGGTACATGTTGTCGTTGCCGTGGTCGTCGATGACCCACACTTTTTCGGCGACCTGAGTGGCCTTGAACCAACCGGCCGGAGAAGTGTCCTGTCCAAAAGCAAGACCGGCGAAACCGGCAACCAGGCAGACACCGACGGTGAGCTGAGCCACTCGTGGGCGGAATCGAATCATCGCGTTTTTCCTTTCTCGCTTGTTCCTGTGTTGCACATGATCGCTCGGAAAGCGCCGCAGGGCAACCACACATCAAAGCACAACAAGGGCCGACCGGCGCTTAGTGCATATGGCTGCTGTCCTTGTGGTCTTTGAGGTCCTTGGTGTCCTTGGTGTCCTTCTCTTGTTGTCGGGGATTCTCGACTGCTTTCTGGCGCCCCGTCGTGCTTTAATGTCACGTCATGATGAAGAGGTTGCCTTGTTTGCTGGCTTTTGTGGCACTTCTGTCGCCGCTCACTGCCGCCGACGCCGAAGATAGCCTGATCCTTTTCAGACCCGCCGAAGCCCGGAAGCTGCGGGAACGGATCCGCGAAGGAGATCCTTCGCTTCAGCCGTTGGTTGAGTCCATCCGGAAGGAAGCACGGGCGTCTCTGGGGAAGGGGCCGTGGAGCGTGACGTTCAGCCGGCCCGAAGGAGTTGCCATTGCCAAGAACGATTTCTTCAGCGAAGGACCATATTGGTGGCCGGATCCGAAGAACCCGAATGGGCCATACATCCGGCGGGACGGGGAACGGAATCCCAACCGTTTCACTGAAAACGACGACCACCTTCGGGAGATGAGCGATGCGGTATACGATCTCGGCTTCGCCGCGTACTTCCTCGATGATGCGGATGCAGCCCGTCGCGCCTCCGAAGTTCTGCGTGTCTGGTTCATCGATCCAGCAACGCGCATGAATCCTCACCTGGAATACGGGCAGGCCATCCGGGGTGTTACAGCCGGCCGTGGAACCGGGATCATAGACACGGTTCCCCTGATCTGGGCCGTTCAGGGACTCTCGATGCTGCGGGCGAGCGGCCTGCGGCCGGCGGAGGAGGCCGACGGTGTGCGGCTGTGGTTCCGGGACTACATCAAGTGGCTGACGACCAGCGAAAAGGGAATCAGCGAGAAGAAGAGCGGGAACAACCACTCGACATGGTGGGCGGTGCAGGCGGCGGCGTACAGCCTCTTCGTGGGCGATGCCGGCAACTATGCAATGACCTCTGCGCTCTTCAAGGAATACCTGGTGCCGAGCCAGATTCAGCCGGACGGAAGTTGCCCGCGGGAGGAAGCACGGACGCGGTCACTCAGTTACTCGGCGATGAACCTGAACGCCTTTACACTGCTTTGCCGGATCGCCGAAGTCAGGGGAGAGGACCTGTGGCATTTCAAACCCCGTGAAGGAGCGGGAGTTCTGACCGCGGTGCGATACCTGTTCCCGTTCATTGAAGACCCGACCAGGTGGAAGAAACAGCAGATTACGAGTTTCTCGTCCGACTATGCCTATTTCTACGCTCTGGCCGGGATCGCAACCGGCGATACCGAGTACCTGGCGAAGTTCCAGCGGTTGACGGCCAAGGGAGACGACCCTCCTCTCGACGTCGTCAGGCTGATTCTCTCCGCCAGGCCCAATCGGCCCTGAACGGCGGATTCTGAAACGCACGCTACTTTTTGCGCCGCGAGCGAAAGAGGGTGGCGAAAATGTCCCCGAGAACGCATTCATCCGCCGAGCCTGAATGGAGCGTAATCGCGATCGCGAGGAACCGCGCCCTCAACAGGCAGGGGCCGCAGATGGAAGTCTACGAGGATCCGACCGAGGATATCCAGGAGTAGTTTTGAGGGCCCCCCGGGGTGGGATGCGTGGTCCGCTTACTCTCGCTCGCTTCGCTCGCTCTCGTGCGCGGCTCTTTGCGATTTCGCAAGCGGCGCGATTCGTGCCGAGTCCCGCCGGTCGGCCCACTGAGTAAGCAGACCACCATCGTCTGTGCAAACGCCATTTATGTTTACACTTAGCTCGCGGCTCTGCTAGACTCCGTTTCGCGCTGACGGGCCTCCCTCCCGTTCTCGAGAGCCAGCGCAAGGAGCCAAGCATGCCCCGTCGCGCCCTTGCACTCTGTTCTCTAATCCTCCTCGTTTCGCTTGGATTCGTTTGGCTGGCGCGAGATGCGCTGCACGGCACAAACGTGGCCTCCACCGAAGCGGAACGGGCCTTCGCCCAGACGGTCCTGAAATCCCTGGAGGGTCCGGTCCTGTCGCCCTGGTACAAGCGGGTGACCGCGTTGCTGCAGGACAATCCTCGACTCGCTCGGTACATCGTCGCCCGGCCCGGCCCCAAGACCGCGGCAGCGGACCTCGCGTCAGGACACACTCTCACGTTTCCGCACTTCGCAAACGGTGCAGGCGGAGGAGTAGTCATCAAAGCCAGCGTGACCCTCATCAACAACGGCGGCGCCACTGCCACAGGGAGGATTTATCTGTGGCAGAACACCGGCCAGCCGATGTCCGTGGCAACCAACCTGGGCACGGGGAGCAGTTTCGATTTCACCCTGACGGCCGGAGCGACTCTCAGACTCGATACGGACGGCACGGGTGGCGTAGTGGTGGGCTGGGTGGAAGTCCGATCCGACGTCCAGATCTCGGGTGCGGGCAAGTTCACCACGTTCGACTCCGCCGGTCGATTCATTTCGGAAGTCGGGATCGGTGATTCCGTACGCGCCAAGAAGTTGATGATCGTCGTCGATACCACCGGAGGGAAAAGATCGGCATTCGCCGTATGCAATCCGGATGGCACCGCGCAGGCGAACCTTTCGCTGAACCTCAGAAGAATGGACGGCAGCTCGGTCGCTACCGTTACCCGGGCCCTGGCGAAGCTCAGCCAGAAGGCAGAGTTTGTCGACGATGTCTTCGGAGCTGCCGGGACGAACGTGAAGGGCGTGCTGGTGATAACCAGCGATTCACCGCAGGTCGCGGTGGTCACACTTCAGACCCAGGGATTCAACTACACCTCTTTGCCCGCGGTTCCCGAAGTGACAGCTGAGAACGAGGAAGAGGACCTGGTCTTTGCCCGCATCGGTGACGGCGTCTTCGGAACGCTCAAGCTCCAGACGTCTTTCTTCCTGATCAACAACTCGGCCACCCCGGTCAGCGCGACAGTTGAGCTGTTCGCAGAGGGAGGCGGCGCGCTGGCGCTGAGAATAGGGAGCACTCGCAGCGACGAGTTTGCCGTAACAGTACCCGCTGGCGGCGCGCTGGCACTCCAGTCCGATGGCACGACAAATCCGGGAAAAGTCGGATGGGCGCGCGTCACACCTCAGGCGCCGCTGGGCGGTGGAGCGGCCCTCACGGTGACAACGGCTGCCACCGGCGCCCTCCAGGCAGATGTCGGAGTGCCCGCTTCGCCCTTGACGCCCATGCCGGCGATCTATGTTCAGGAGCAGGCAGACAGCTCGACGGCCCTTGCTCTGACCAATCCGACTGGGGAGACGGTCACAGTGCGGCTTACTTTGACGGGCCGTGCGGGAGCCTCACCGGAGATCCAGGCCACGAAGACCATGGACCTTGCCCCGTTGAGCCACGTTGCCCTGTACGTCCCGGAGCTGTTTTCCGATGTCCCGGCCGTAACCGGGCGGAACTTCTCCGGCCGCCTGGAGGCGGAGGCCTGGGTGACTCGCTTGGGCGGGTATGCTCCAAGCGAGGTGGCGGGGTTGACCCTCCTGTCGCACGGCGCGTACCTTACCTCGGCGCCGATCGCACAATTCGTCGTCAACTTCGGTCCCCGGGTGACCATTAGTCCAGCTACTCTCCTCGGAGGAACCGCTCCGGCCTTCCGCATGGGACTGGGGCAGTTAGCAGGGGAAATCCCTCTGAAGACAGGTACGATCACCCTGAACAAGGGGAGCGTCGACCTGTCCAAGTTCCAGAAGGGGCAAAGTGTGGGCCAACTGTCCACGCAGGTCCTCGTCTACCTCCTGATGGGCAAGTGCTTCGTTTTTTCCTCCGATGCCACCGCCGCCCAGTTCTTCAGCCCTCTGACGACCGATGGCGTTTCCGATTGGGAACCCTTCTTTGTAAAAGTCTCAAACGTGCCGGGGGGCGGGGTAAAGTTCGAAGTGACCGGTCAGAGCAAGGGCGAGCCAGACATCATGATGTCGTTTGCAGGGTTGTTTGATCTGCTGCCTGACCTGGTCCGTCTGCCCCCCGGAGCGGGTACGGAGATCACCATCACGGAAGACCACGTGTCCGACCCGCTGCCCGGCGGGACCGCACTGCGGTGCTCTCGGACGAGGACGCTGACAACCGGAGGGCTCGCGTCCGGCGCTCCGCAGATCCATTCGGTGACGCCGTCCACCGTCGTGGGTGGGCAGCAAATCTCGATCCAGGGCTCGAACTTCTCCTCGACTCCCGCGGCTAACAGCGTGACGGTCGAAGGCAATTCCCGCGTCGCCGCAACGGTACTCCAGGCGAGCACGACCAGCCTCCTGGTTCAGTTGCCGGACAACATCAAAACAGGACCGCTTCAAGTTGCCAGCGGGGGGAAGAATTCAAACGACTATACCCTGCTTGTGCCTTTTGCTCCTATGCTCACCTTGACGCCCGCCAGCCGCACCCAGGCGGGAACAACCGGCCTGAGAGTGGAATTAGCTCAGCGCTCGGGTGAAATCGCCTTCCATGAGGTCAATTCGACCCCCTCGCAGGGCGAGTGGATCACGGCCGGGTTCGCGGCCGGAGCCGTCCTCGGAACCGCCGGTCTGGAGAGCCCCCTGGAGTACCAGCTGAAGGTGAAGTCGTCGGACGCGGATAAACTGCTCGTCGACGTCATCGAACCAGACGATACGAAAGCGGATTACCTGATCACGATCTGCAAGAGCTGTACGGACAAGTTTCGGATGGAACCAACTGAAAGCTCGTACTCCTACGTCATGCCCACGACAAGCAACTTTGTCATCAACTTCACGACGCCGATCTTCAGGAACCCGTCGGGGGCGGGGCAACAGGTCAGGTTCAGCACCAAGGTCCTGTCACAACCCCGGAGAACGATGGTTCCGACGACCCGGCTCAGCATCGAACGCCAACTTTCCTATGCGACACAGTGAGACTCCAATGAGAGCAGACAACACTCGTTATTCCCGGTTCCTCCACTACGCGCTCCTGGTCGCGTCCCTGGCAGCCGCGACGGCGGGAGGCTTGGTACTCCTCGGCTGTTGGGGCCCAACCCAGGTTAAGGACGTCACCGTGGTTGACCCGACGCAGAAGCATCCCGAGGGCGGAGTGTTATTCTCGAGAAGCGACACCAGGGAATCGGCGCGCGTCAACCTGGCCCCCGATGTCAATGGACGTCCAGTGACGTGGAGGCGGGGGCCCTCCCAGGACGACACCACCTATGGGAGGATCCCCGACACGTCGAAGTCCAACCAAGTCGAGGTCCTGAGGAGCGAGTTATCGACCTCGGTCGTCTTTTACGGCGAATACACCGACGAGAAGGGAAACAAGCAGGAAATTGCTTCCATTGTCTACATCGGTGTTGAAAACTGACAACCCGTGGCCCGCTGGATGAGGATCAAATGACGATCGTCTGGCCCGCCCTGTTCGCCGTTGCGGTCGTGGCGGGGATGTGGATTACAGAGCGCCGATCGGACGATCGCGCGCTCGCCAGGAAGACTTACCTGCTGGGCATATGGGGAGGCATCCTCGGGGCGAGAGTCTGGTTCTCCGCGCAGTACGGGGTTTGGGCCAACGGGATGAGCTTCTGGGGTTTTGTGGTTGGCGCGACGCTCGCGGCAGCCTTCTACAGGCGCTGGCACTCGGGGCGTTGGGAAGTCGGCGATTTCCCCGATGCAGCCGCGCCGGCCCTGCTGCTCGGGGCCGCCCTGGTGCGCGTCGGATGCTTCCTCAACGGCTGCTGCTACGGGAAACCGTCCGACCTGCCTTGGGCGGTTGCTTATGGTCCGTCCAGCCCGGCGTACCATGGTCAGTTGCGAGCTGGCTTCATTGACGCTTTTGCCTCCTCAAGTCTCCCGGTTCACCCGACCCAGCTTTACGAGGCGCTCTTTGACTCAGGTCTTGTTCTCGCCATCGTGGTGGCGCCCGGCCGCACTCGGCTGCCACGCCATTTTCTTTTTCTTCTCGCCGTCGCGGTCTACGCCACGTTTCGTTTTTTTCTGGAGTTCGTCCGGGGCGACTCGGGCGGTTTGACTTTCGGTGTCCTCACGTTCGCGCAGGCGAGCTCCTTGGCGATTGCTCTTGGGGCGCTCGCGCTGATGTGGCGGGGCAGCGCCGTCGTCCAAAAGCCGGTCACGGGAATCGAGGGCGAAGCCCAATGACCAGGCCGAGCCATTTTCTGCCCCTGCCGCTCCTCGCGTTCCTGGTGCTCGGGTTGCCGTCCCGTATTGCGGGTCAGACCGCACACCAGGTCTCCGTTATCGCTCACCGCGGGGCCGCCTTGGAGGCCCCGGAAAACACGCTGCCAGCCATCGAGGCGGCCGTCCGGATGGGCTGCGACATCGTCGAGGTCGACGTTCGGCTCAGCCAGGACGGCCGAGTGGTTCTCATACACGACGCCACGGTGGACCGAACGACTGCCGGAAGGGGAAGAGTCGACGCGCTGTCGTGGGCACGGCTCCGGGAGCTGGATGCAGGCGCGGCCTTCTCGAAAGGGTTTCGAGGAACAAGGATTCCACTTCTGGAAGAGGCGATCTCCGTGGTCCGGGGCCGGGCGATACTCTATCTGGACGTCAAGGTAACGGACTTTGAACCGATTGTCCGCGTCGTCCGCAAGGAGGAATTCAGCAAGTCTGTGCTTTACAGGGCCTACCGCCCCCAGGACATCGATAGAATTCGCCGGCTGGATCCCGATGCCCGGGTGATCATTGATATCGGCCAGCTTGGATTGCTCCCCGGGGCGAGCGACGTGGTCCTGGCCGGACACCCGGATGCAATCCTGAGCCTCGATCTCAGCAGCTGCGGCGAGCGCCATCAGGCGGTGATACGGGCACATGCGTCCCGGTGGTTCGTTAACGCTCTGGGCAGTCCTTCGCCTGCCGATCTGCGCCGGGCCCTGGATCTTCATCCGACCGGGATCATGACCGATTCTCCGAGGCTGCTGCTTGAGTTGCTTGGGCGGTAGCCGACGGACTTGCTATGGGCTGATGTCGTGCGG
>CAYQYP010000038.1:0-8908 GCA_964421755.1 uncultured Acidobacteriota bacterium | reverse complement strand
GAAGCCCAGGGTTGGCTGCGTTTTTTGCAGCCTACCCTGGGATCCAGGTCGTAAGTCATCAACCCTGAAAGGGTTGCGTATCGTGAGCAGTACGCAACCCCTTCAGGGTTGAACCCCATGCAAGCCTCCGACCCGGGGTCACGTAGCAAAGCGCGGGCAACCCCGGGCTTTGCTACGTGACCCCGTTGGGGTCATTCGGCAATCCCCTCCGGGGATATGACAAACAGGTGACCTTTTTCAACACCCTCGCTGCGTGCGCGCTCTGAAAAAACCTCACTCGTGCGCCCGTTGCACGCGCACCCGCTCGGTGCGTGAGGAGTCCTTCAGCCGGACCGTCACTTCAGCATCGGGCGACGACGACTGGAATCCGATCGTGTAAGCAGTCCTCAGGTCCCTGGCGACTCGCGCGTAGACAACCTCCAGATCTTCCAGTCGGACGACCGGAACCAGCATACCACCCGTTCGCGAAGCCAGACGGGTCATCTGCTCGCGCGCCTGCAAATGTTTTTGGCGTTCCTTCGTCAGAGCCCGATCGCGGCTGTCCGCAGCGTTTATCCCAAGCAGGAAGCCGGCCAGATCCGATTGCCATTTCGCATCCGGCTGATCGAGCACCGTGACGAGCGTCCCGAGCTGCCCAAACAGTCCGGCGCTGAGCGCTTCGGCCTGGTTCTCAGCGATCAGGATGGAATTCACTACCGGGGCCGGACGATCCATTGGGGCGTTGTATTTGGGCCCCTTTTCCTTGAATTTCAGCTCATGGATCCGCCTTTGCAGCTCGTCTCGGTTGGCCGTCCACCCGTGCCACTGCACCGCCGAGGACTTGCCGGGGCCAAGGAGCAGAAAGGAGCACTCACTGGGCGCCTGCTCGATCAAGAAAATCGCAGCCTCCCTCACCTTCTCTTTCCCGGCATCGGTCCTAGCGACCAGCATCAGTTCGACCAGAGTCTGAAAGCGAAGATCAGCCTGTGCCTGGAGGGTTGTCTCCTGGTCCTTGAGCGTCTCGATCAGCAGAGGGAAAATCGAGGTCGGCGTCAGGCCTGCCAGAGCTTCCAGGCGAAGCGAATCGATTCTACTCCCCGTATCCACACCATCCGACAGAACGACAACGGCACGACGGCCGTGGACGCTTCCCAGAACATCCTCAAGCGCCAGAGCGATCGCGTCGTTGATCCGCGTACACTGATTCAGGACCGCGCCAAGTGCTCCAATGGCGCCACGCAGCCTTGCTTTGTCCGCCGTCAGTCCCTCGTGAACTCGAGTTTCGCAACCCGTCTCGATCACGGCCACCTGGGTGCCCGCCGGCAGGTGGTCGAGGAACGTGCCCGATGCCTGGCGTATGAGGGCCATCTGCCCGCTCGTGCTCACGCTCGTGTCGACTATGAGGGCGATCGCCCAGGGAGCACTGGGAGGCTGAAAGTGCACGATGCGCTGGGGACTCCCGCCCTGGGTGACAAGGAAATCATTCGCATCGAGGCTCGTCACCGGCTGGTCACGCTGATCGAGAACCGTCGCCTGGACGAGCGTGTAATCCACGCTGACACGGAATGGCTTCGGAGCGGGGCGATCCTGGGCGGCACCCAAGGTCAGGGTGAGAGCCGCGATGGCTGCAAACCACGCAACCACTGTTCTTCGACAGGTCATGGTTTCAGTTTAGCCCTTTTTGGGAAAAGCAAGGGACCTCAACGACCACAAGGACCTCAAGGAAGAAAGGAGACGCGGCTTGCCTGAGGTCCTTGGGGTCCCTGAGGTCGTTGAAGTCGTTTGCTTTTCCGGGGAGGCCTGCACATTCTGCGCGCGCAAAAAAAGGGCCCCGGGTGACGGGGCCCTTGCCTGACTAAGGATGACAGACCGCGAAGCGGTCGGGGTGAACCTAGAAGATGAACTTCAAAGTGATTTGAATTCGTCTCGGGTAATTCACCTGATTCTGCGCGCGGATCTTCCCGAAGTTCGCACTGGCGGGGTTGGTGTCCGGCGCACCGAACTGCGGGTGGTTGAACGCGTTCATGAAGTCAGCCTTGAACTCGAACACCTTCCCTTCGGCGACGGCGGACTTTTTCGATAAGGCGAAGTCATAGTTGTTCGCGACGTCGCCGCGGAAGAAGTCGAAGCGCAGGGGAAAAGTCCGGAGATTGTTCGAAAGCTGCAGGGCCGAACTCTTCTCCCAAAGACTGGCGTCCGTGTTGAACCAACCCTCGATCGAGCGCTCGGATTCGGGCAACAGGATCTGCTCGGGATCGCTTCCCTTGAAGATCACATTACCGAAGGTCGGCATGGCACCGCTTTGAAACGTGTAGATACCGGAAAGCTGCCATCCACCGATGAACACATTCGCCACGCGGTTGATGTCGCTCCCGAACGCCCGTCCGCGACCGAAGGGGAACTCGTAAATACCGCTTAGAGTCAGCCGATGCGGCCGATCCAGGTCGGAAATGACCTCGGTCGGACGCGGGTCCGCGGCGTTCAGCAGCTCCGTGGCCTGCATGAATTCCGAGTACGTGTAGTTCCCCATCAGCGTGTAACCGTGGGAGAACCGCTTCTGGATGTTCAACTGAAAGGAGTGGTACCAGGACCAGCCTTCCTGTTCGTCCATGTTGATGCTGTCGAACCCCGGGAACGGAGAGAGCAATCGAGAGCGTGCAACGTTCGTTCCAGTCAATGCCGCGCTTGCGCCGGCGGGCAGAATCGTCTTCTTTGTCGCCGTATCGTAGAACGGGTTGGGAACGTTCTTGGTCAGGTAGTCAATCGTCGCCTGATCCCTGGTCGGGCTGGTGCTCAGGTACTTGTTGGGAAGCGCGTTCAGGTTGCGAAGGGCGTTGTTGCCGCCCGACTGGTACTCGAGATGAGTCCCGCGGTTGCCGACGTAGCTCGCCTCCAGCACATAACCGGCGCCCAACTCACGCTGGAATCCAAACTGCCAGCGCTGCATGTACGGGGTCTTCGGGTCCGGGTTGAAGAAAGTGATCCCGGCGCCGAGGTTGGTTAGCGTGCCCAAACCCGCGCCCACCGGCTCCAGAACGCCGTCCGGGAACGGATTCGAGAGGTTCGCCGTGAAGTGCAATCCGTTGTCCGTCGTTGCAATGAACGGGGTGTTCCGGCTGAAGCCCGTCTGGATCACGTCTCCGCGACGCTGGCCCAGGAATCCATAGAAGATCCCGTAGCCGGCTCGCACGACCGTCTTGTCGTCGATCTTGAAGGCCAGGCCGACACGCGGCATGAACTGCTTCGTCGGAGAATTCCAGAGAGTGCTCGGCTCGCCGTCTACGCCCGCAAAAGTCAGGCCGCCGCGAAGAAAGAACTGATCCACGGGGACCTCAGGCGTCGTGTTCTTCGCGTAAATGGCACGTGCCTGGGCCTCGAGCGGTTGCACGTAATCAAAATCGAACCCACGAATCGTGCGATCGAACCGCTCGGTCAGCGCACCCTCGTACTCGTATCGCAACCCAAGGTTCACGGTCAGTCGGTTGGTGGCCTTCCAGTCGTCGTGGAAATAAACGCCCCACGATGTCGACTGTTCGGAGTAACTCGCTGCACGGGTTATGTACGAATTCGAGTGGCTCGGAAGTCCGAGTAGCAAAGCAGCGACCGACTGGCCAAGGCTGTTCGGAGCGGCCGTGGAATTGTCGAGAGGACCGCGCACCCAACCGCCGTCGAAGTTCAAGCGAGCCGATTCTTCTGGGGAGAAGTTGCGGTTGTTCTCACGATAGGCCCGGAACTCCACGCCGGTTCTAAAAGCGTGCGAACCGACAATTTTGTTCAACGTCCCGATGAACGAGTGGGTGTCATTCGGCCGGTAGTATCCGGTCCCCTGAGTCCCTTGATAACTTGCGATATCGATACGCGGAAACCGCCTCTTATCAGCCGAGACCAGGTCGTTCATGTACGAGGGGAACCCCAGAGTCGTCAGGTCCATTCCGATCGACTCGCTGTTCCCGGCGTCACCTCGAATGAAACGGTTGTAACCGTAACGCAGATTCATGACCGTCGTCGGGTTGAACGTGTATACATCGTCAAACGTGAAGGCCCGGGTCATGAACTGAAATTCGTTCCCGGTGGTCATGTTATCGAAGTAGTTGTTGTAAGTGCTGTCCCTGCGATACACGCTGCCACGGCCAAACATCTTGTGCCTGTCACTGATCACGTGGTCAATGCGCACGTTGTGCGTGAAGTACTTGGCCTGCTCAAGGAGGTTCGGTTGAACGTAGTTGTTCCTGCCATCCGGGTCTCCGGTCTGGAGCGGGTCGGGGAAAAACTCGAGGATCTTTTTCGCTACGGGATTGATCAGATTCGCCGGGATGATGTTCCCCGGGAACGGATCCTGCTCGAAGCGGCCGGCAGTCGCCGCCGCACGACGCGTAAACGGGTTGTAAATCTGGTACTTCTTGTCGAGCGCGAGCAACTGAGAGAAGTCGCCGTTTTTCATCGCCGCCGTGGGCACGGTTCCCGTTCCGCCGGTGCGCGGCCGGGACTCATGAATCCCTTCATAGCCCCACATGAAGAACGTCTTCTGGTGGCCGTTGTATACTTTTGGAATCCAGACGGGACCACCAAAAGACGCACCCCACCGATTGTAGGTGAAATCGCCGCGCGGGAGATTGTTCCGGTTGGCCCAGAAGTCGTTGGCAAAAATACCGGGTGCCATCTTGGTCCAATACCCCGTGCCGTGGAACTCATTAGTCCCGGATTTCATGCTGATGTTCGTGACACCGCCTTCGGTCTGACCAAAGCTCGCGTCAAAGGTGGCGGTCTGGACGGCGATTTCGGAGACGATGTCCGCAGGAGGAACGTAGGAAGCGGTTACCTCGCTGGCATTCGCTGTCGCAGTCGCAACGACGCCGTCGATCGTCACGTCGCTGCGGTTGGCACGAGTCCCATCCATCGAGTACCCGACGATGTGAGTCGGCTCGAACGGGCGGTCCAGCCTGGGGTCGCGCGAGAAGCTCGAGCCTGACGCGAGACCGATCAGGAAAAACGGGTTGCTGTGCGGAACCGGCAAATCCGCCACCCGGCGGGAGTCGATGACCTGTCCGATGGAAGCCGAGGCCGTGTTTAGCAACGGCGTTTCGCCTGTGACGATGACGGTCTCCGACTGTTCTCCAACCTGGAGGTCGACGTTGTAGTCCACACGCTCGTTGACGCGCAATTCGACATTGTCGCCAACGAAGGTCTTGAAGCCTGGCATCCCCACCTCGATCTTGTAGAGGCCAGGGATGAGATATAAAGCCTGGTAAAGGCCGGTGTCGTTGGTCACAGCAGTGGTAGCCGTCGCCATCGCCTTGTTGGTGATTTTGACCTCGGCGCCCGGAATGACACCGCCACTCGCGTCCTTCACCACCCCCACGATAGTGCCTCGCGCTTCCTGGGCAAGAAGGCCTGAGGTCTGACCCAGCGCTAACACGATCGCCATGAGAATGAGGACAATCACTCTCGTTTTCGAAGCCATGCTTCCTCCTTCACTTCGGCGGCCGGAAGGCCGCCCGCTCGAGTTAACTGGCGCCTGGGATGCCAGTCTTCAGTGGCTGCGTTCACCCGCAGCCACGCTCATTCCACCATTCGTCCGTAAAGTCAGACCAGAGTCTGCATGGGCACCGGATCCATATCCGAGAAATCCTGGTTCTCGCCGCCCATCGCCCAGATGAATGCGTAGTTCGATGTCCCTGCCCCGCAGTGGATCGACCAACCGGGCGCACAGACCGCCTGTCGGTTTCGAACGATCACATGCCTGGTTTCATTTGGAACGCCGAGACAATGAAACACCAGCCCGTCCTCCGGAAGATCAAAGTAAAGGTAGATTTCGGACCGGCGTTCGTGGGTGTGCACCGGCATCGTGTTCCACACGCTCCCGGGTTCAAGCTGGGTCAATCCCATGACCAGCTGACAACTGCGAACCCCACCCTGGTGAATGTATCTGTTCAGAATTCTCTGGTTTGCGTTTTCGGACTGCCCCAGCCGCACCGACTCGACGCTATCCCGTGGGATCACCTGCGTTGGACAGCTGGCATGGGCCGGGTAGCTCACGAAGTAAAACGCCGCCGGATGGTTTACCTCGAGCGTCGTGAAACGTAGCGGGTGCACTCCGCTGCCCACGTATAATCCGTCGCGGCCCTCGAGAGGATATTCGGCCTGGCCAACATGCACCAGGCCCGGGCCCCCGATGTTTATGATGCCGACTTCCCGACGTTCCGTGAAGCAGCGAGAGCGAAGAAAATCACAGGCCTCCAGGAGCAGCGATTTGCCCAACGGGACCGCAGACCCCACGATGCCCCGATCGGCGTCCGTGTGGGCCATCTGCAGCCGCCCGGGGACGAACAGGTCGTCGATAAGGAAATCCCGACGCACCTCGTCGCTCGTCATCGTCGCCAACCGGAGCGGGTCTGCCTGCCGGATCGTCCTAAGGGTCACACTCGCATCAACTTCTATGTCATCCGCAACCCGCATTCCGTCCCTCCTGTTTCACATTCCGAAATACTTTGTGCCTTATGCCGACAAGATATAGGACACTACCCCACTGGATGTCAAGCGAATTTAGGGAGAACAGAGGAGTTGTTCAGACTAGATCGTCTGGATCGTTTCAATTGATGAAACAGTCGGGTTTGTCGGAGGACAGCTGCGCACCCTGTCTTTTTAGAGCGGAGCACGCAGCGCTTTCCAGCAAAGCGGCTTCTCATTTTAGCGTGACCGCGATGTTCGCTGCGTTCGATGAACCCGCTTTGCTCCGCTGAAAAACACTGCCAGGGTGTTGAATAAGCTCGGAGACCGCGGTCACCCGGCAGCATATTGACAGTTTTCTACGCCGAAGGCGTTGCGTAGCGAAGCCCGGGGTTGCACGCGTTTTCTGCGGGAAACCCCGGGTTCACCAGCGCGCAAGATTCAACCCTGAAGGGGTTGCGTAGTGCGGTACGCAACCCCTTCAGGGTTGAATGCCCACACACGCTGTACACCCCAGGGTAGCCCGCACACAACGCGGGCAACCCTGGGCTTTGCTACGTGACCCCGTTGGGGTCATTTCGTCAATCCGCTTCTCGGATATAACACGTGAGGCAACATTTTCAACACCCTCGCTGCGTTCGCGGGTTACTTCGCCGGCATGCGGTTGCCACTCTCCACAAAAGCCACCCGGTCGCCGTCGACTGCCTTTTTCGCCTTGCTCATGTCGTTATTGGCCAGTATCCCCTGGTCCTCGACATTGCTGACTCGGATGAACGTGCCGGTGCCGGCCGGCGCCGTGCAATCGCGAACGGCGATACCCCGCCCGTTTTCGAGCAGGATCGCGGTTCCGCCGCCCTCCTTCGACTGGCGTCCCTCGAAACCCTCGATCCGGGCATCGAGAAATTGCTCGCACTGAATTCCGGCGGAGAAGTAGTCACTTAAACCATCGCCCCAGGTGAGCCCGAAGCCCCGAACTCGCAGTCCATTTACATGGCGGCAATACAGACCCGGAATCTCGTGGGCGAAAATCGAGTCATCCCGCTTTTCGGTAGGTCGGAGGTCAAAGTTTCCGCCGTAAGCCCGACTGAGAGGGCCGTCCACGATTCGAAGCGCGATGCGGTCGAACCAAAGGTCCTGAATCGGGCTTTCCGGCGTCCCATACACCACGATGCCGGTCTCGGCTTTCGCCTGGACGTTGGAAAAACGCACGCCCGCAATCTTCCCGACCGGTTTTCGCCCGGGGTATGGAATGGCCGAAACGTGGATCGGTTCACCCTTGCCCCACCAGTGCCCGGTGTGGAACCGGGTTTCGATGATGATGTCCGAGAAGAGAATGTTGCTGATCGAGCCCTGGTCGCGGGCAAAGACGCCGAGCCCGCGGTTGGAAGAGTAGATGACGAGGTTCTGAAAAATGCAGTTTCGGATGTCGCTTTCGCCGTATCCCACCCGCACGCCGGCGGATCGGCTGGTGATCGTGCAGTTCGTGACGGTGACGTTCTCGGAAACGGTCTGCTTCTCTCCGAGTCCCGAAACGATCACGCCGTCGTCGCCGGCGCGGATGTCGCAGTCCGCGATGTGGATATTACGACTCGAGGTGCAGTGGATCCCGTCACTGTTCGGGATCAGCATGTTGTTGTGGATGCGCACGCCGCGAACATCGGCTCCGTCCGAGTCGGCCAGGTGCACGGTCCAGCAAGGGGAATCAAGCAACAGGACATCTCGCAGGAGTATATTTTTGCATCCGGAAAAGAGAATAAGGCGTTCAGGCCGGTCGCCTGGAAGAACAGGCCCGTCGGCACTCCCAAGGCTCGGGTCCATGAACTTGTCGCCCTGGCGGGTGCGGGAAGGATTGAAGTCGACCGGGCTGTGGATCTCACCAGCGCGCATAAAGCCGGTGCCGCTGCCGTCGATGGTTCCGGGTCCTATGATCGCCACGTTCTCGGCGTTCCGGGCGGTGATCAGCCCGACGGACGCCGTATCGCGAGCCCCGCTCGAGAACACTTCCTTCTGACCCGGCAACCTGTAGTCGCGGACGTTCGGGCTTCCTTTCAAGACACCGCCAGACCGGATCTCGAGCGTGATCTTGCTCGACAACTCAATCGTCCCGGTCAGGAAGACGCCTGGGGGGACGACTACCGTTCCGCCACCGCCTTTCCGTGCAGCGTCAACCGCCCGGTTGATGGCGTCCGTGTTCAAGGTTTTCCCATCGCCCACAGCACCGTAGGCGCTTATGTCGTAGAAACCGAGCTGCTGGGAGGGATTAGGGGTTTGAGCCAGGCCGGTGCCGAAACAGAAAAGGACAAGAAAGATTGTGAGGCAATCAGTCATGGTGTGTTCCTTGTGGAATTTCGGGGAATTTCGGGGACACAAAACTTAATTCTTTTGCATTCGGTGACCGCTCGGTAAATGATTGAGAATTAAGTATTATGTCCCCGAAATTCCCCGAAATTCGCTCCACTGTCTACCCCATCGTCACTTCCAC
>CAYQYP010000037.1:0-5644 GCA_964421755.1 uncultured Acidobacteriota bacterium | reverse complement strand
CGGTTGGGCCGGAGAAATCACCGCAGCCGTGGTCACCAGTCTGGTTGTCTGGTTCCTGTTCTGGTACCTCTGCTACTGGCTCTACAAGAAGCGCATTTTCATCAAAATCTAAGAGACTGACAACTGCGCACTGCCCACTGCCCACTGCCCACTGCGCACTGCGCACTGACAACAACCGGACAGGTGTTCGGCCTTCCGTAGGTCCGACTTCCAAGTCGGACACTCCCGGTCTATCAGTGACAGCCAACCGGGCCGAAAAGCGGCGGATTCTGAACCGCGAATCCGCCCTACGACTGCTCGTCGTGCGGAAGCGTTCAGTCGTAGGGCGGATTCGTGGTTCAGAATCCGCCGCTTTATGACCCGGTTGGCTCCTATTTCTCGGGTCAGCTGGTCAGACGGTCAGTCGCCAGTTGGGGACTTTGTTCGAACCTGCAACAAAATCTTCGATACCCCGCAATTGCCCGTTGACGCGACGGCGAAAAGCCTTACCATGATGGGGTCAACGAACCAGGCAAGGGAGGGTAGCTATGGCCACAAACGGGCACCGGCTGTCGGCGATCGAGAAAATCGGTTACGGGTTGGGGGACAGCGCCGCAAACTTTATCTTCCAGACGATGCTCATCTTCCTGATGAGCTTCTACACGGACGTGTTCGGCATTACCGCTGCGGTCGCGGGAACGCTGTTCCTGGTGGCCCGGGTCACCGATGCCATCTTCGACTTCCTGATGGGTGCGATTGCCGACCGGACCGAGACCCGGTGGGGCAAATTCCGTCCATGGGTGCTCTGGACGGCTCTCCCGTTCGGCATTCTGGGCGTGCTCACCTTTACGACGCCGGACCTCACCGCCGACGGAAAAATCGTTTACGCCTACGTCACTTATATCCTCCTGATGCTCGTCTACTCGGCCAATAACATTCCATATTCGGCGATGACAGGAGTCATCACCGGAGACAACATCGAGCGGACGAGCGTTGCGTCCTACCGCTTCGTTTGCGCCATGACGGCTAGCCTTCTCGTGCAGGGGTTGACCCGGCCGATGGCCAGGATGTTCGGAGGGGACGACCTGGCCAAGGGCTACCAGCTCACGATGGCCTTCTTCTGTTCGCTGGCAGTCGTCTTCTTTGTCATCACCTTCGTGACCACGAAGGAAAGGGTTCGCCCGGATCCTCGTCAGAAGTCCTCGTTTGGCCAGGATCTGACGGATTTGCGTCATAATCACCCCTGGCTGGCGCTCTTCGGGGTCACGGTCCTCATTTTCCTCTATCTCTCGGTTAGGGGTTCGGCCTCACCTTACTATTTCGACTATTACGTCATCCGGGGCGATAGGTTTGCTCTCAATCTATTCGGGCTGCCGCTGGAGTTTGAGCTGTTCGATCTGTTCAACATTTGCAGCATGGTTGCGGTGATCATCGGGATTTTCTTTTCGAAACCCCTTGCGGTAAGGTTGGGAAAGCGGGATGCCTACCGGATCTTCCTGTTTATAACGGCACTTTTCACCATCGGCTTCTTCTGGCTGCCGTCAGACGCGGTCGGCGCGATTTTCGCCATCCAGATCCTGAATCAACTTACGTACGGGGTGACGATTCCTCTTACGTGGGCCATGATGGGGGACGTTGCCGACTATTCGGAATGGCGGACGGGACGCCGAGCGACCGGAATCGCCTTCTCGGCTACTGTTTTCGGTCTGAAATTCGGGCTCGGGGTGGGCGGGGCGCTCGCCGGATGGGTTTTAGGACTGTTCGGGTACATACCGAATGTCGCGCAGACTACTTCGTCCCTGACTGGGATCCGGCTCCTGATGAGTATAATCCCGGCTGGGTTCGCCCTCATCGCTGTCGCACTGCTTTTCTGCTACAAGATCGACCGCAGGATGGAGCGCGAAATGGACGGTGATCTGGCGCGCCGGCGAGAGGAGTTTCAAGCTGCGTGACAGTGAGGAGGGTCGCCATGATTCGAGATCGTTTTCTTCGTACGCCGCTTTTGATTCTGCTGGTGGCCTGCACGGCCGCTTTCGCGAGCGGCAAGCGGGATTTGCCGCTCCGAACACTCGCCGCCGATCACTTCCTGGTTGGGGCAGCCATCAACGTGCCGCAGACAGAAGGTCGTGATCCCACCTCGATGAATCTGATCGCCCGCCATTTCAATACGGTGACGCCGGAAAATATCCTGAAGTGGGAAAAAGTTCACCCGGAGCCGGAACGCTACGATTTTGCGCCGGTAGACCGACTGGTGGAGGTTGCCGAAGCCCAGGGAATGCTCCTGATCGGGCATGTCCTTCTTTGGCATCAGCAGACCCCTGCCTGGGTGTTCAAAGGAGCGACCGGCGCCCCCCTCGATCGCGAAGCTCTCCTCGAAAGGCTTCGGTCTCACATAACAACCGTCGTTGGACGCTACAGGGGACGGATCCACGGCTGGGACGTTGTCAACGAGGCGTTCGAGGATGACGGAACCGTCCGGAAGACCCCCTGGCATAACATCATTGGCGAGGACTTTGTGGCCAAGGCGTTTGAATTCGCCCACCAGGCGGACCCCGACGCGGAGCTCTACTACAACGATTACAACCTTTGGAAGCCCGCCAAGAGGGACGCCGCTGCGCGCCTGGTCCGCCAGCTCCTGGACCGCGGGGTGCCGGTGCACGGCGTCGGCGAGCAAGGCCACTGGCTGATCAATGATCCCCCGTTGGATCTCATCGAGGCCGCGATTGTTGCATTCGGCCAGCTTGGCGTTAAGGTCCTCATCACCGAACTGGATGTGGATCCATTGCCGAGGCCCGCGGAACTGATGGGCGCCGATCTCTCCAAGCGACCCGAGCTGAGGCAATCGCTTGATCCTTACAGGAACGGGATGCCCGATGCGGTTCAGGAGGAATTGGCGCGGCGTTACCGCGACATTTTCCGCCTGTTCATCAAGCACTCGGACAAGATATCGCGCGTCACATTCTGGGCAGTCACCGATGCGAATACCTGGCTGAACTACTTCCCGTTTCGCGGGCGCACGAACCACCCCATGCTTTGGGACCGAAAGGGAGAGCCGAAGCCGGCCTTCCACGGGGTGGCGGAGGCCCTATCAGGGAAGTAAGACTCTTGGGGCAAATAGACTTAAAGGACCACACCGACACCAGGGCCACCAAGGATTTCGTCCTTGTTATCCTTGAGGTCTTTGTTGTCCTTGGGGTCGTTTCATTTTCTGATTCTGAGCAGCAGAGGAGGAACCTTGACCACCAACCACAACCCCGGCACGACACCAGCCTATAAAAACCCCGCCCTTTCCATCGACGAGCGGGTCGCCGACTTGATGTCTCGGATGACGCTCGAAGAGAAAGTGGCCCAGATGATGTGCGTCTGGCAACAGAAGCCGGCCAAGCTGGTCGACGAAGCCGGGAACTTCGACGCCCGGAAGGCGGAGGCGAATTTCAGCGACGGGCACGGACTCGGACAGGTTGGCCGGCCAAGCGACGCCGGCGGCGGCCGAAGCGCACGACAGATGGCCGAATTGACCAATGCCATTCAGCGCTTCTTCATCGAGAAGAGCCGGCTCGGCATCCCGGTGATCTTCCACGAGGAGTGCCTGCACGGCCACGCCGCTCGCGAGGGGACGAGCTTTCCACAGCCGATCGGCATGGGAGCCACGTTTGATCCCGAGCTTGCGGAACGAATCTACTCGGCGACCGCGGCCGAGGCTCGGGCCCGTGGCGCTCATCAGGCGTTGACTCCAGTCGTGGACGTCGCTCGAGACCCGCGCTGGGGCCGAGTCGAGGAGACCTTCGGCGAGGATCCGTACCTCGTTGCACGGATGGGTGTGGCGGCGGTCCGGGGTTTTCAGGGCGACGCGACCTTCAAGGAGAAGAAACGGCTTATCGCGACAATGAAGCACTTTGCTGCCCATGGCGAGCCGGAGTCGGGAAACAATTGCGCCCCCGCAAATGTTTCGCTGCGCGTTCTGAGGGAAGTCTTCCTTTCGACTTTCAGAGCGGCGATCCAGGAGGGCGGGGCGCTCAGTGTCATGGCTTCTTACAACGAAATCGACGGCGTGCCCTCGCATGCAAACCGGTGGCTGCTGGGCGAAGTTCTTCGGAACGAATGGGGTTTCACTGGGTTCATCGTGTCCGACTATTTCGCCATTCGGGAACTGGCCGAGCGCCCCGAGCTGTACGGGCACCACCTGGCTCGAGACGGCAAGGAAGCGGCGGCACTGGCCGCCAGAGCCGGCGTCGATATCGAGCTGCCCGATCCAGACTGCTATCTGCATCTGCTGGAGCTTGTCCGGGAAGGCGCTCTGCCCGAGTCGCTCATCGACGATCGAATCCGCCCCATGCTCGCCGCCAAAATCCGGCTCCGCCTGTTCGAGGACCCGTATGTCGATCCTGCCGAGGCCGAGCGACTCGTCCGGGACCCGGCACACCGCGAGCTGGCTTTGGAGGCAGGACGCAAGACGATCACTCTCCTCAAGAACCAGGACCGGCTAGTGCCGCTGGATGCCGAGAGTGTCCGGACGATCGCCGTCATCGGCCCGAACGCCGATCGCGAGCTTCTGGGTGGGTACAGCGGCGTTCCGCTCTATTACACATCCGTCCTGCAGGGCATTCGAGACCGGGTGGGAGACCGCGTTCGGGTGCTCTACCACGAAGGTTGCAAGATCACGATTGGCGGTTCGTGGAACCAGGACGATGTGACACCCAGCAATCCGGACGAGGATCGCGCGAGCATCGCCGAGGCGGTCAAAGTAGCGGCCGAGGCCGATGTGGTCATCCTGGCAATCGGGGGCAACGAACAGACATCCCGCGAAGCCTGGGCGAAGAACCATTTGGGTGATCGCGCCGATCTGGACCTCGTGGGTAGTCAGGACGAGCTGGTCGACGCCATTGCGTCCATGGGCAAGCCGATCGTCGCCCTGTTGTTCAACGGAGCCCCTTTGTCGGTTCGCAAACTGAGCGAGAAGGCAGCGGCGATTTTCGAATGCTGGTATCTTGGCCAGGAAACCGGGCGGGTTGTCGCCGAAGCGATATTCGGGGACTTCAGTCCGGGGGGAAAGCTGCCCATCACGATTCCACGTTCGGTGGGGCACGTTCCGGCCTACTATAACTATAAGCCATCCGCCCGGCGGGGCTACCTGTTCGAGTCGGCCGATCCCCTGTACGCTTTCGGTTACGGTCTCGGCTATACCAGTTTTTCCCTCCAGAATCTTCGCCTCGAGAAAGAGCGAATCGCCCCTGGTGAGTCAACGCGTGTACTCGTCGATGTTGCGAATACCGGATCGTGGCGGGGAGACGAGGTCGTTCAGATGTACGTACGCGACCTGGTCAGCTCAGTGACGCGGCCCGTGAAGGAGCTGAAGGGATTCGCCCGCGTGACGCTCGACCCCGGGGAGACTCGGACTGTCGCGCTCGACATCACTCCGGACCGGCTGGCGTTTTACGGTATTGACATGGTCTTCCGGGTGGAGCCCGGCCAGTTCCGCGTCATGGTCGGCACTTCCTCGCGCGATCAGGATCTGCAGGCGGTCGTGCTGGAGGTTACTGAAGGCTAGGAGACAAGGACGGTCCGACTTCCAAGTCGGACACTCCGCGCAGTGGCGACAATTTTGCCCCGGACAACAGGGTCCGACTTGGAAGTCGGACCTCTGGAGATTTTACATTCTTCGGCC
>CAYQYP010000036.1:0-16080 GCA_964421755.1 uncultured Acidobacteriota bacterium | reverse complement strand
CTCGATCAGCTGTTCACTCGCTTCGCGAGCCAGGTTCTTGAGCCGAATCGCACCCTGTTGCACCTGCTTCGTTGAGCGATGCGTCGGGAGAAACAGAGAGACGCAGCTGTCCTCCCGGTGGAGCGCCAGTTTGGATATTTCGTCGCGGGAAAAGCTTTTCATATTCATTATTGTACCAACCGACAGAAAAGACGGTAGGAGGCGCTCCCCGTCTGGGAAGAAGCAAGAGGTGCCGTGGGTCAACGGATCATCGGGTACAAGCCGACATGCCCGCTCAGTGGCTATCTGGTGGATCTCCAGAGTGCAAATACCCAGTTGGGGGTATGGCGGGCGCCTGGCCGTATCTGTACCATCAGCGAACTGCTGCCGGCAAGGAAGTGCTCACATAATCGCTCTGGTAGAGCTTCTCCTCGCCTCGGCCAAGCATCGAAAGCCAGTGACAAAAACGTCGTTTCGCGCCCTCCGGCCCTGCATCCCGGCTGAGCTGTGCCGCAGGTGGAGGGCGTTGCTGCAATTCAGCCGACAGAAAGGAGGTCGAACATGCCGAACAGCAAAGCCAGATGCCCTGTATGTGGACGGCTCCAGTTCCTGCTGATTCCCGGTTCAGAGTGTTACTGCGCCTGTGGAACTTGTTTTCTCGTCGGTGCACCCGGTAATGAGCACTCACTTCGAGTGCTTCGAGTGCCCGCGTCTTACTCTCGGTCCGGCGCTGTGACTATCAGGACGATCAGCGGACCGTCCGTCCGACCGACCGGCAAAACGAATCGGTTCACATGAAAGCGAGTTCGAGCTCATCCGGAGAAATTCCAAAAAATTGGAATTAGCAGGGTGGCCAGCAGCCAGAAGACGATGTTCAATGGGAAGCCGAACCGTGTGTAGTCGAGGAAGCGGTACCGCCCGGGTCCGTAAACCATCATGTTCGTCTGGTATCCGAATGGCGTCATGAACTCAGCGGAAGCCGCGAAGCACACGGCAATCAGCAGGGGACGTGGATCGACCTGCAGGCTGCTGGCCAGGCTCAAGCAGACCGGAGTGAGGATTATCGCCGCGGCTGTGTTCGATATCAGCTGCGTTGAAAGGGAAGTGACGAGGTAGACGAGTGAGACGGCGACTTGCGCCCTCGCTCCGCTGAAAATGACCTCAGTCAGGTAATACAAGGCCGCCGCGGCAGAATCGGCCGCGCCACTCTTCAGGATTGCATCGCTCACCGGAACGAAGGCCGCGATCAGGATCAGCACCGACCAATCGATCGAACGGTAAGCTTCGCTCGTTCTTACGACACCGAGAACCAACAGAACGACCACCGAAACGACCGCCCCCGTGAGGATGTCGACAAGATCAAGAGCCGACAGAAGGACCACCATCGGCAGCAGCGCCAGCGGCAGCCACCAGAAGCGGTGGGTCTTGAGCTGCAGGTCGACGTTCGAGAGGAGGATAAGGCCCTCTGCGGCGGGCATCTTGTCCGCATGTCCTTTCGGAACAAGAAGCAACAAGGTGTCTGCGACCTGGAGAGGGATCCCCCCGATACGCGACCGCAGCGTCTCGCCGTGCCGGCGCACCGCCATCACAAAAGCGCCGTAACGACGGCGAAAGTCCGCCTCCTTCAGGGTTTGGCCGATGAGTTGGCTGTTTGGCGGGATGACTGCTTCAACAATCGACTGTCCCTCCGCCGAAACCTCTTCGGCCGTGAGCTTGAAATCCGGGAGAAACGCGACCTTTTCCTGACTGCGCAGTCTCAGCACGTCCTCCATCGTGCCCTGCACGACCAGTATGTCGTTTTCCTTGAAAATCTGATTCGGAATATCCTCCGAAATGTACCGGCCACTCCGCATGATAGAGAGGATCGTGACGTCGTACTGATCAAGAATTCGGGCCTCCCTGATGCTTTTTCCGAGCAGCGCGGAATCGGGGAGAATCTTCACCTCGGTCACGAACGGAGCGATTTCCGCCGTAACTGGATCGGCGGGAACCCGGGCGGGGAGCCACCGCCGGGCGAACAGGAGGATATAGAACAGGCCGACCACCAGAAAAATTGCGCCGAGCGGAAGAAACTCGAACATCTGGAAACGGGGCTGGCCGGCCTTCTCGGCCAGCGAGCTCACGAGGAGGTTGGTTGAAGTGCCAATCAAGGTTAGAGTGCCGCCCAGGATCGACACATAAGAAAGCGGAATCAGGACATGACTGAGGCTGACACCGAGACGCCGGCACAAGGTGACAGCCAGGGGGATGAAAACGGCGACCACCGCAGTGTTGTTCAAAAATCCCGAGATCAGACCGGAGACGACAAGGAAAAGGGAAACCGCCACCCACTTCCGGTTGATGAAGGCTGTGCTCAGCCGCTCGGATCCGAATTCGAGGATCCCCGTCTTGACCAGGGAATGGCTCAGGATGAATAGAGCGCCTATCGTGACAACGGCCGGGTTGCTGAAGCCGGAGATCGCCTGTTCGGAAGTGACGAACCCCGAAAGCCACAGGATGACGAGGAGGCTCAAGGCGGTAACTTCAATCGGCCAGATCTCGAGGGCAAAGACAACCAGGGTCGCTCCGATCAGAAGGAGCATCACGATCGCGTCGAAGGGCATTCAGTCTCCGCTTCTGATTTCAGGTTTCGGATCAGCCGTTCAAGGGCCGCAAAGGCAAGCAGACCGACGTCAAATTGCGAGCGAAAGCGAAAATACAACTTCAGGTAAAACGCAGTCTAATCGACGATATCATGAAGCAAGAAGAGGATCTACAGGCGAGGAGATCCTGCAGAACCTGGGGACGCGGGGGGCGAACGGCTCAGCCAGGCCGCTCTTGGGATCCGGGTGGGTCAGCGGACTGTTCGCGGTCCGAAAGGAGAGGCTCGACTTCGAGAACCAGGCCATCCCTTCCCGTAACAACGACCTTTTGACCTGGCAGCACGCGTGTGGCTAGCCGGCAGCGGGCTTTCCAGATCTCTCCTCCGACCCTCACCGTGCCTGCCTCGCCGCGCGGCCCGCCTGGTGCGGAAAGCACTGCCCCCTGTCTGCCCACGATACTGTTCCAGAGCTCGGGGCCTTCTCTTCTGGTGGTTCGTTCGACATTCCAGGCGAACAGGAAGTCACAGATTGCGAGGAGGAGTGCGATGGTTATGAAGGCCTGGGCGGAGGGGATACCGTAAAGGTGCCTGAGGAGTAACGCCTGGGCTGAGCCGATGACGACGCCGAGGGACAAGAGCAGGGCGAGCTTTCCCCACTTCCGTCCACCTATGCCCCGTTCCAACCAGCTGAGTCTCGCTTTTTGATCCGGTCTGGCCATCCGCTTTGTCTGTCTATTTTGAAGGATCTCAGAGGAGTCGGCTGACTACAAGAATCAGAAGGATAGTGAAGGTGATCGTCTTTACCAGTCGAGGATATGGCACATCTGCGAGATTAGGCCATACCCTGTGCCCGGTATTCTCCCGGCACGAAACTTGGTAGAAACAGGTTGTGCATCTCGAAGCAGCGTCTGGATTTGGAGTGCTTCTAACAGTCTGCTATCGTTATTGTAAGTCTACGCTTCCTGGTGTCGCCTCCTCTCGACTTCGACGGGTTCCCCGTTAGTCGCGCCATCGCGAATCAGAAGAGCCGCGTTCCCTGGCAGAGTTCGTTCACGGCATCAGGTTTACCAACAGAACCCGGCCCCGACAAGGGGCTCCAGAATGAAATGGAGTAAGTAACGATGAAGAAGTATGTGCCTATCTTGGCAGTTTTTGTCCTGGCTCTGTCAGGGTGTGCGAACAAGGCGCGGGTTGTCACCACCCCGCTTGTCCCGGCGGCCGTCGGGGAGGTGAAGGTCTCGACCGACGACAACGCCAACACTAAAGTGAAGCTCGAGGTGAAGTACCTCGCTCCCCCTTCCACCCTTTCACCTCCGCGAAACGCCTATGTCGTCTGGACGAGGACCGGGTCCGGCACTCCTGAAAAACAGGGGGTGCTCGAGATCGGCGACGACCGAGAGGGGGAGATCGAGTTCATAACGTCCGCGAGGGACTTTCAGCTGGTGGTCACTGCCGAGGATTCGGCGGCCGTGACATATCCTTCATCCGCAGTCACCATGGAATCCGACGTGAGCCGGTAGCTCGCGTAACCATCCACACCCACTCAAGGTGCAGGCCCTCTGTCAGCTGAATGGGTAGAGGCGTGAAACGACCCTTCGCCGCGTATTTGCGGCCCAGGCCAAGCTCTTGGCGGTCGCTTCATCGCCCTCCCGTCTTGCGCCCCGTCTGGTCGGGAACTGAACCGATCTGCGCAACTCACTGGAACTACCGGGCGGGATTTGTTCAAAGATTCTCAAGAACCGCTCGTGGCGGATGGTCCAAATAGGGGGCCAGCAAATAGGCCCCCTATTCTGCTGGCCCTATTCTTATTCTGGAAGGGGATGGCCGAGTGGATTGCTCTCCTCACGCACGACGCGGAGTCCCCTATTCCCGACGATTGCCCCCCTCCCTGTTTCCCCATTGAACCGGGAGCCGAGGGGGCTTATCGTTACCGGTCATGGGTTACGCCTCACGTTTGTGTCTCCCGCTGGTTTCACTCTCGATCATGATGCTCTTGTCGGATGGGCGCCTTCTCGGGCAGATGCCGGATCCGCCCCGGTCGGGGGCGGAGCTTGAACGTCTGTTTCCGAATCCTCCGGCTGCCTTTCGCCCGATGCCGTTCTTTGTCTGGAATGGAGAAGTGACGGAAGCGGACATCGACCGGCAGCTGGCTGACTACAAGTCCCAGGGCCTGGGAGGATTCTTCGTTCATCCGCGGGTCGGCCTGATTACACCGTATCTATCGGAAAGATGGTTCGAGCTCTTTCGTTACACCGTGGAGAAGGCTAAGCAGATGGGGCTTCAGGCCTGGCTGTACGACGAGAACCCCTTTCCCAGTGGAGCGGCAGGCGGCCACACGGCTGCAGAAATGCCGGCGTCCTATAACCAAGGGAGCGGATTGATTCTTCACAGGCTTCCCTCGAGGCCGGCAGCGGGGGATTCCAGGTGCCGCTTCCTGATTGAAAAACCGACCGGGGGGTGTGACTGCTTCGAGCTGGCTTACTTTCGCCCTCGAGGGGCACGCGGCTACGTCGACCTGCTGGTCCCGGGAGTCACCGAGAAGTTCCTCGAGATCACCATGAGGGGCTACGAGAAAAGCGTTGGGAACGAGTTTGGGAAAGCCGTCCCCGGGATTTTCACCGACGAGCCCAACACCCGGGCCCCGGGTCGGAGGGCCCTGAAATGGACACCCGATCTGTCCGAACAGTTCCGGAAACGGCGCGGGTACGACGTCGAGCCCCTCCTCGCGGCCATGTTCGAGGAGACAGGTGACTGGCGCCGGGTCCGCCATGACTACAACCTCACGGTTCTCGAGCTCTTCATCGAACGCTGGAGCAAACCCTGGTTAGACTATACCGAGAAAAAGGGCCTGCTGTGGACCGGCCACTACTGGGACCATGGCTGGCCGGCCGTCGACGATGGCCCCGACAACATGGCCATGTATCCTTACCATCAGCTCCCCGGCGTCGACCTGCTTTTCAACCAGTACGATGAGGAAAAGGGAGACCAGTTCGGGGATGTCCGGATCGTGAAGGAGCTTTCGAGCGTCGCCAACCAGTTCGGGCGGAAACGGGCACTCAGCGAGACTTATGGCGGCTCCGGCTGGGAGCTTCGCTTTGAGGACATGAAGCGCCTGGGCGACTGGGAGTACGTCCTGGGCGTTAATTTCATGAATCAGCACCTGACCTACCAGACGCTGGCAGGCGTCCGCAAGTACGATTGGCCCCAGTCATTCGGCAGCCACGACCCCTGGTGGAAGCACTATCACGTCCAGGCTGATTATTTTGCGCGGCTCTCCCTGGCCCTGTCCGCAGGCGAGCAGATCAATCGGATCCTGGTTCTCGAACCGACGACGACCGCCTGGATGTACGCCGGGGGCGGGGACCCCGACTCCCGGGTTCATGCCGTGGAGGAAGCCTTCCGGCCTTTCCTGAATCAGCTCGAGAAGCTGCAGGTCGAGTATGACCTGGGCTGCGAGAACATCCTTCGCAGTCATGGGCAGATAAAGCCGGGCCAGCTCATTGTCGGAAACCGATCCTATGACCTCGTCATCGTTCCACCGGGCACCGAGAACCTCGACAGCCCGACGGTCGGGCTGATCGAGAAATACCTGAGTTCCGGCGGCCTTCTTCTCTCCTTTGTCGACCCGCCGCCTCGAGTCGACGGCGCCGAGTCAGCTCGGCTGCGCGACCTTGCCGCCAGGTATGGCTCCCGGTGGCTTCGAGCCGCCTCCACGGATGACCCGATCGCCATTCAACACCTGGTTACCGGAGAATTTGAGGTAACCGCCGGAAAACTCTATCACCAGCGACGGAAACTGGCCGATCGGCAACTGCTGTTCTTTGTCAACTCCAGCGTGGATACACCCGCTCAGGCGAGGGTTCGGACGGCGGGGCGTTCCGTCCAGGTGCTGGATGCTTTCACCGGACGGGCGAAGCCGTACCCCGCTCGGGCGGAGAAAGACAAACTTGCTATTCAGGTCACGGTTCCCCCGGTGGGGAGCCTGCTTCTGGTCATCTCGCCGGAAGGGACTCCCGCTCCTGCCGCTCGGGAGGCGGAAGAGGAGCACCTGCTCAGCCCGGCCGGCCCGATGACGGTTCGTCGCAACTCATCGAACGTCATTAAAATCGACTACTGTGATTTGAAGCTTGGAGATACCGTCGAAGAGGATCTGCCGATTCACGCCGCCCTGGAGAAAGTGTATCGCCATCACGGTTTCGAGGCGAATCCCTGGTGGAGCCCGCAGTACAAGACCGAGTTTCTCGATCGAGACCACTTCGCGGACGATTCGGGTTTTGAGGCAACCTTCCATTTCGACATCGAAGAAGGACTGGATCTCAGCAAAGTCCAGGCCGTCGTCGAGCGTCCTCGGCTATGGCGGGTTCTCGTGAACGGAGCCGCTGTTTCCCCTCTCGCGGGAAAGTGGTGGTTGGACCCGCTGTTCGGAGTTTACGAGATCGGCGATCGACTGAAGCCCGGGTCAAACACGGTGACGGTCGAGGCCAAGCCGATGTCTATCCATGCCGAGCTGCAGCCGGTCTATATCCTCGGCGAGTTCGGAGCGGCCGCGCAGGAAAAAGGCTTTCGAATCGTGAAGCCGAGGACGCTCGGGCTTGGCGCCTGGTCGGCGCAGGATCTTCCCTTTTACTCGGAGGGAGTTGTTTATAGCCGGGTTTTCAGGGCGGAAGGCCGGAAGAACGGATACAAGCTGCGCCTCGGAAAGTGGCTGGGGACGGTCGCGGAGGTGCGCGTCAACGGCCGGTCCGCTGGGATCATCGGCTGGCCGCCCTATGAGCTGGACCTGAGCGGGCTTGTGACCGAAGGTCAAAACGAAGTCGAGGTGGAGGTCCTTGGGTCCTTGAAAAACCTGCTCGGACCGCACCACGGCAAATTCAACCCAGGCTTGATCGGATCCTGGCTTTGGCGGACGGCTCCCGAGCACACGCCGCCGGGCGCCCAGTACAACCTGATCGGCTACGGCCTGTTTGAGGACTTTCAGATCGCCGAAGTCCGTTAGACGCAGCAAACCGCCTTGGGCGTGCAGTCAAACGCATCGTGGTCCTCGGTCTTCTCCATCACATGGAGCGAAACCCGGTGCAGGACCGTTTCTTCGGTCCAAGCCATGCTGAAAGGGATGCGGCGCGAGAATGCCGCCTTGAAACGCCTCTCGCATAGGCGTATTCATAGAGTATGGGGTCCTGGAGGGGCCGGCATGCCGACACGGTCAGCGCCTTCAGGTTATGAACAGGTTTTGACGGACGACAGCGGAGGGTTATCCGGGACTCCTAATTTCTACCCGGAGCAGGTCCGACGGCTCTTTTCGTTTCTTCCGGTCGGACTCACTGCCAACGCCATCAACTCGGTAATCGTCGTCGCGGTCCTCTGGTCGGTTCTGCCTCCCGGCCCCCTCGTCGTGTGGCTGGTCAGCGTCCTGATCCTGACCGCCGCCCGCTTGGTCCTGATCCAACGATACAGCGCGGCGGAAGGCAGCCGGAAATCGAACAGTATCTGGGGCAGACTCCTGATCGTGGGCAACCTTCTTTCCGGACTGCTCTGGGGATCCCTACCGATCTTTCTGTTCCCCGCCGATTCCATGCCGCATCAGGTATTCCAAGCTTTCGTCATCGGCGGAATGGTCGCGGGGGCGGTCAGCACATTCTCAAATCTTAGGAGGGCCTTCGCGGCCTTCGCAGTTCCCGCTTTCGTTCCAGTGACTGTCCGGTTCTTCACCTTTTCCGATCGCCTGCACCTCGCCATGGCGATCATGTGCTCTCTTTTCCTTGTGCTCATGTTCATTTCAGCCTTCCGTAACCACAAAGCCTACCTGTCGGCTCTCGAGCTAAATCTGGAAAATCAACTGCTGATCAGGAAACTCAGCGAAAAGAGTACGAAAGCTGAACAGATGACTGAGGAGCTCCGTAACCTGACCGCCTACCTGGACGGGGTTCGCGAAGAAGAGAGCAAGCGGATCGCGAGCGAGATTCACGACCAGTTGGGACAGTCTCTTTGGGCGGCGAAGATGGCAATGGACCGCCTGCGCAAGTCCCTGCCGGAGGCGCCCAACGATGTCCAAAACGGGCTGGACTCGGTCTCTGATCTCCTCAATTCGGTGATCAGCGACGTCAGGAGGATCGCCCGGCGCCTCCGCCCACTGGTTCTCGACCAGTTGGGACTCCACGCGGCTGTGGAGTGGCTCATTGATGATTTCCGGGAGGGAACCGGCGCGGTCTGCGATCTCGACCTCACGCTGGAGGACTCCAACCTAACCCCTGACTGTTCCACGGCCATCTTCCGGATCCTCCAGGAGGCGCTGACCAACATCGCCCGGCATGCGGAAGCCAGGCACGTTCGAGTGATTCTACTGGAGCGGGGCGATGAGATCATGATGCGTGTCGAAGACGACGGCAAAGGAATTAGCCCTGACTACCGCCCCTCCCATACGTTCGGCGTCCTGAACATGAAGGAACGGGCCCTCCGGCTTCGAGGTGAGCTGCAAATCACTGCAGCCGAACCAAGCGGCACGGTCGTCAGCCTTCGAATACCCAAGAGTAGCAGTTGAGTCGTGTTGAGTCGTGAGTCGTGTTGAGTCGTGAGGCGTGGGGCAACACCCCTTTAGATTCGCTCACTTCTCATCCGGCATCCTGAACGCCGGAATCTGCCTGCCGTCGACATCAGTGAATCCGTATTCTTCGGCAAGATCACCCACCGCCAAAACCTTCCCGGACTTCTCCATGACGTTCTTATCGGAGGCGAGTGCGATCACCGCGCGCCCTACATATTCCGGCGACTCCGTGAAGTTCAGATACTCCTTGTTGCCGGCGGCCTCGAACGCAGCTGCCACGCGCTCGGTGCGCATGAAGCCGGGGGCCAGCGCGATGACGGCTATGTTGTGTGGCCTTAGCTCGCGCGCCATACCGTACGTCATCCGGTTGACGGCGCCTTTGGCGACATCATAAAACACGTTCACCATGAATTTGTCGCGATCCCACGCCGTGATGTTGACGATCAACCCGTGCTTTTGCCGGATCATCAACGGGGCAACAAGGCGACTGGCAATCAGGGCGGCGCGGACGCCAGCAGTGAACATCCCTTCCCAATGGCGCAACGGCTGCTCATGAAACGGAGCGCCGAATTTCCCGTAATCGTGATGCTCATAACCGCCCCAGGCGTTGTTGACTAACAGGTCAATTTGTCCCTGCTCGCGCTCGACGCGTGCAAACAACTCTTCGACAGCTGAATCAACCGTGTGATCACAGCGGACGGCTATGCCCCTGCCGCCGCGCGCCGTCACGGTTTCCGCTGTTTCTTCAATCGTGCCTGGCAGATTCTCGACCGTAGCTCCGCCCCTGACGCTGCGGCCCGTCACGTATACGGTTGCACCGGCCTCACCGAGCGCCACCGAGATACCGCGCCCGGCGCCGCGACTGGCTCCCGTAACGACGGTGACCTTGCCTTGTAGCGATCCAATCCAACTGCGAACTGATGAGTTCATGAGTGCCAGTAACAATTATGACAATCAGCAACAGGGCCGTGAAGGGGATTAGGGCATTCACGGCCCGAGAGATGAGGAGCTGTGAGGCTCTCAGCCCCACCAAAAACTCCGAGGTTAACGTTTCGCCGGCAATGTATTGCTAAAATTTTCTGGCCACTTCCTCGAGCCGGCGGCTCCTTTCAGGGCGGTGCATTACTCGTCGCAGAGACAGCGGATGATGTGGTACTCCTCCTGTCTCAGGTCGTCTTGTGCGTTACCGATCATCTTGCCCTTGAGCCGGTCGTTATGTCCCAACTCCCTGATCAGTGCTGCTGCAACCTCCTGGCTGATCCCCTCACGCAGCCGAAAACGGCTGCCCTCATCCGTACCGGATGCCGATTGCGACTCCAAGCCGAACAGTTGAGGGTTCCTCCCTATCGGGCTCGAATCTCTGAAAAACCATGGAACGGCGCGAAAAGTCCCGAATCTGTCGTGGTTTCGCTCCATGAAGTTAATAGTCTCCTCCGCTTCCGATAGCTTCTCGGTCGGGAAACCGAACATGGTGAACAGTTGAACCGTGATGTTATGCCGCTTGCACATTAGCAGAACCTGCTCCGCGTCCTCGACGAGGAAGCCCTTGTTCATCAAATGGACGATTCGCTGGCATGCTGATTCCAGTCCAAACGCGAGAAACCTGCAGCCGGCTGCCGCCGACGCGTTTATCAAGGTCAACAGCGATTTTTCAAACCGTGCCATCCCTCCGTAAAGGATCGCAAGTTGGTTTGACGATATCAGCTCGCCCAGCCCTTTCAACATCCGGGGGGAAGTACTTTCGTCGCAAAACAAGACAAACTCGATACCGTACTTTTGACTGTAGCGTTCCAGATTCCTGTATACCCGCTCGGGATGCATTTCACGCCACTTACTCCCGATTACGCCCGCGTGATCGCAGAAACTGCATTGATTCCAGTAACACCCGCGAGACGTCATCAAGGGCGCCATTCGGATCGGACTGAGGTACTTCTGTCCGATTGGAACCTGATCGAGCTCGATCGGCGGAAGCTCCACCATATCGACAGGCACTGAGGGTTTCGAGAAGCAGACTTGCTCACCTCGCCGCCAGGCAAGCCCCGGAATATCGGTTGTCGTCTGACCGTTCTCGATGCGCCTGCAAAGCTGGAGGAACGGTTTCTCTCCCTCTCCCAAGACGCCAAAAGGACGAAGGAACGCGGCCATCCGTTGGAGCGCTTCCGAGTTTCCGCCGTCGGGGTTCGCTCCGGCAGATGAGAGGTAGTAGAAGAGCGATCCACCCACAACGACCGGCACTTTAAGGTTCCGGACGATCTCGTCGATCAGCGTGAGTCCGTTCTTGGCTTGGATTGCATAGGAAAAGGACACCCCTGCCAAATCGGGAGCCGATTTGCGAAGCATCGGAATCAGGACCGACTCGCAATACTCCGCGAAGGGATCAGGCCCTCTGAGGGAGAAGCTGCCACAAACCCATGGTCGGTTCAGCGAGAGAGCATTCCCATGCGGTGATCCGGAAGGAGTGCGGAGGGGAAGACTGAGAAAGAACAATGTATCACTGACCGCGTCGATTACTTCACAGAAATCACGGGCGGTTCTATTCAGTAAGAAACCCGTTGGTCTCCAGACAGCCCGAAGCCGTTCCAGTATCTGCTGTTGCTGTTCTGCGATGCGGGCAACGCGATCGCGAAAAGACAGGTCGCTCCCAGTCATGTCTGCAATTGTCGAGACTCTCCTTGCCGTCTCTGTAGACACGTGGAAGCACCCGGCCGACCGGTCCGGATCTAGCCGGTAATGGAGGTATTCGATCGAAACGTCGATCACAGTAACGTCGACGCCGTTGTTCGTCAAATACGCAGCCAGCGACAAGAGGCTGAGTGGTGGCGAGAAAGGCGACAATCCGGGGACGCTGAGTAGTGCGACCTTCATCTATCACTGTCCCAAATCCAGTTGCGGACGACTCGAAGCTGCCGAGATGCCTGGCGGTCTGTACATTATCACGGTTGTCTATCGGTCTTTCGTCAGAATGCGAGGGGCCCAGATGACGCGGCCGCTAAGCGGCCGAACTGGCGGAAGAGATGGCCTTTCACCGGGAGATGAAGATCCGGGATCTCCAGGCCGGAGGTCTGTCCGAGGATGCCGCGGCGGTCGCGGCCGCCCGTGAAATGTGCAATGCCACGTTGATGCGAGAAGAATCACGCCTCGTCTGGATTCCGATCGCGCTGGAATCGGTCTGGCAGGATCTCGTCTATCTGTGCGAATGCTGAGGAGTTCCAAATCCTTCTCGGGCCTCGTCGCGCTGCGCGAGGAAGCAGTCAGGTTTGGCGACGGGACGGGAGGACGAAGCTCCCGTGCTCAATTTGTGACCGGCGATTTTTTCAGGGTGCTCGGCGGTCCGGATGGCGGTCGGGATAAGTACTCCGTCCCCTGCAGCAGGTCCCCTGCAGCAGGTCCGTCCCCTGCAGCAGGTCGCACCGCCGCCCGGTCCGAGCCAAGAAGGAGGACGTCGCCCAGGGACTCCTGGGCGCCTGGTCCTCCGACGCTGCTTCTGAGGCAGCTGAGCTCGCTGGAACCCAATAAAGGCGGGTCGTCTCTCACCATGAGCGAGTCTTTTGCCGCCCGCCCCGGGCTTCGGCGAGAAGGTCGAACCGATCGAGGTTCATCAGCTTGTTCCAGGCAGCCAGGAAGTCACCCACGAACTTTTCGTTCGCATCGTCACTCGCGTAGACTTCGGCCAGTGCCCGGAGCTGCGAATGCGCCCCGAACACGAGGTCGACGGCCGTGGCCGTCCATCTGACCTCGCCGCTCGCGCGATCGCGCCCCTCGTACACGTTCTCACCCGATGGCCTCCAGGCGGTCCGGATGTCGAGCAGGTTCACGAAAAAGTCATTGGTCAGCGCCTCCGGCCGGTCGGTGAAAACCCCGTGCTTCGATTGTCCGAAGTTGGCGTTTAGCGCACGCATCCCGCCGACCAGAACGGTCATCTCCTGTGCGGTCAGCTTCAACATGTTGGCCCGGTCGAGGAGGCGTGTCTCCGGCGACAGGGGGTCTCCTGCTCGCACGTAGTTGCGGAACCCGTCGCCGGCCGGCTCCAGAACCGCGAAAGATTCCACGTCCGTCTGCTCCTGGGAGGCATCCGTGCGACCCGGAGCGAACGGGACGGTGACGTCGTGCCCCGCGTTCCTGGCCGCCTGCTCGACGGCGGCGCATCCACCCAGAACGATCAGGTCGGCCAGGGAGACCTTTTTGCCGCCGGGCTGAGAATTGTTGAAGTCCTGCTGGATCTGCTCCAGGGTCTCGAGCACCTTCGCCAGCTGGTGCGGTTCGTTCGCCTCCCAGTCCTTTTGTGGGGCAAGGCGGATTCGTGCCCCGTTCGCCCCGCCGCGCTTGTCGGTGCCGCGGAAGCTGGCCGCCGCGTTCCAGGCAGTGGAAACCAGCTCCGGGATGGACAGACCCGAGTCGAGGATCGTCTTCTTGAGGGCGGAAATGTCACGGTCCTCGATCAGCTCGTGGTCGACCTCCGGGACCGGGTCCTGCCACAGTTGCGGCTCCGGAACCCAGGGGCCGAGGTAGCGCGTGCGCGGGCCCATGTCGCGATGAAGCAGCTTGAACCATGCCCTGGCGAAAGCGTCGGCCAGCTGGTCGGGGTTCTCATGAAAGCGCTTCGCGATTGGCCCGTAGATGGGATCCACTCTAAGCGCCAGGTCCGTGGTCAGCATCATCGGCGCGTGCCGCTTGGACGGATCCTGCGCATCCGGCACGGTCCCCTGGGCCTCAGGGTTTTTGGGAGTCCACTGCTTCGCACCGGCGGCGCTCGTCGTAAGCTCCCATTCGTAATTGAACAAGTTCTCCAGAAACCCGTTGTCCCACTTGATCGGATTGTTGGTCCACGCGCCTTCGAGGCCGCTGGTGATCGTGTCGGTACCCTTGCCGGTGCCATATTTGTTCTTCCAGCCGAGACCCTGCTCTTCAAGGGGGGCGGCCTCCGGCTCGGGACCGATGTTCTCACCCGCCGGGCCAGCGCCATGGGTCTTGCCGAAGGTGTGACCGCCGACGATGAGGGCAACCGTTTCCTCGTCGTTCATCGCCATGCGCGCGAACGTTTCGCGAATGTCCCGGGCCGCAGCCACGGGATCGGGGTTACCGCCGGGTCCTTCGGGATTTACGTAGATCAGACCCATCTGTACGGCGCCGAAAGGACCGGTCAGCTCCCGGTCGCCGCTGTAACGCTGGTCTCCCAGCCAGGTGTCCTCGGGGCCCCAGAAGATTTCCTCCGGCTCCCACGAATCCATTCGGCCGAAGCCGAAGCCGAACGTTTTGAACCCCATCGATTCCATGGCTACGTTGCCGGCCAGGAGCAGCAGGTCGGCCCATGAGATCTTTTTGCCGTATTTCTTCTTGATCGGCCAAAGCAGCCGACGCGCCTTGTCGAGGTTTGCGTTGTCGGGCCAGCTGTTCAGGGGCGCAAACCGCTGTTGGCCGTCGCCGCCTCCACCGCGGCCATCGGCAATCCGGTACGTGCCTGCGGAATGCCACGTCATCCTGATGAAGAGCGGCCCGTAATGACCGTAGTCGGCCGGCCACCAGTCCTGCGAGGTCGTCATCACCTCGACGAGGTCTCGTTTCAGCGCCTCGAGGTCAAGGGACTTGAACTGTTCTGCGTAGCTGAAGTCGTCCCCCATCGGATTAGAGAGGTGCGAGTGGTGGTGGAGAACCGAGAGGTCAAGCTGATTCGGCCACCAGTCTTTGTTTGTCCTCGGCCGGCCTCGCTTGGGAGTCGGGGAGGGGATTGCAGGGTTTTCGCTTTCGCTGACACTCTTCGTATGTTCCTTTTCGGGCACGTCGATCCTTCCTCTCTGGATGTTTTCTAACCTCTTCGGAAAAAGAACTCAGCGTTGGGCGCGACGGCAACGGCGGATCAGCTGCTTGCTAGCCGTGAACGTCAAGACCCGGCAGCGGTTTCGCTCGGCGACGGGGAGCCCGCGGTCCTCCGGAATGCCAACGACCTTTGGCTTCATCTCGGATCGCCCTACCGAAAATAAATAATGTGTGGCCGGTCGTTGTCAAGCGACGGGCGGGACGGAGAGGTCTCGGCTTAATCGCCGCCAGACTAAAAAGAAATTCGGGGAAGAAACTCGGGGAAAGTCACCTCTTTCCCCGTTTGCACGGGTGCCAGTACCCTTAGCGGGCGAGAGTTTCGGCGCGCGCCGTTGGCCGCAGCTCGTTCCAAAGCACGACGGTTGCTACAAGGTAAAGCAGCCCCATCGCGAGCAGGACGAAAGGCGCCACGCCAGGATGAGCTAGCGCCTCCCAGCCGCCTCGGCTCACTGAGCTGTCTTGGCAGATGCTCACACGACCAGCTTGGAAAAGGTCGAACCGACCTTTTACGAGCCGGTTGCGCCGGCGACGCTGCCGAGCCTGCTCGTCGAGGATGTCCGCCTGGGGGCCGTCAAGGCGGTCCTGGACGAATTCCTCCGGCAGCAGGGTGGCGGTTCTGTTCGGGTGACGTCGCTCTCAGAGAACCTCGAACGTTCTCTGAAAGAATCGCGGGTGGTCGCCGGGCTGTCGGTCCTCCAGTGAGAAAAGCGCTGAAAATCGCTCCCGCAGTCGCGCTGCGGTACGACTAGCCCGCATTTTTGGGGGAATTCAAGACCTTATTCAACACCCTCGCAGCGAGAGTGTTGAAAATGTTAACTCTTCTATTAATAGGCGGATAGACCGGCGAGTTCCCGGCGGAGGGCGCGATCGAATCGCGATCGAATGGAGCCGCGCACGAAAGCGAGAGAAGCGAGCGAGAGTAAGCGGACCACCTGATTCGCTCCACTGCTTCGTATTTAAAATGTATCGACTTAGCGAATGATTGGTGGTCCGCTTACTCTCGCTCACTGCCGTTCGCTTTCGTGCGCGGCTCCATTCGATCTCGCCCTCCGCACGACATCAGCCCATAACGAGTCCGCCAATACCTGTGGGCCGAACGCACTTTTCCGGCCTTACGCAACATCCTCGCTTTCGTGCGCGGCTGTGACGGCGGTTGCCCGAGCAA
>CAYQYP010000035.1:0-5820 GCA_964421755.1 uncultured Acidobacteriota bacterium | reverse complement strand
GTCGTCTGCATCGATTTTTCGAGAAACCGGGGTTCCGGATATGCGTCTCGTGGATCGGGAGAACCAAATCACTGTAAACGAGTTAAGACAGATGGCGGCGGCTATGTTCGGGGAACTGGTCAAGGCGGTCGTGGACGTCAGGCTCGAGACTATGGTCGTCGACGCGGAACTGCATTCCGACGAGGAAGGGTTCCTCCTTGAGCGAGGCTCGGAGCAAAAGGATCTGTGGGGTATAAATCTCTATCCTGAGTTACAGGATGAAGCGTTTGTGGAATTCGATTCAATGATCAATCTTCGCCCATCGCAGAGTAACCGCAGCCGGGGGATCGAGGATCCGCTGATCCGTGGACGAATCGTGCGTATCGTTCGTGCGCTGGTCATTTCATGAGTAATCATCTGCACCGCGAATTGGCTGCGGGACGCTGGAAAACGCTGAGGTTTGTCGAGCAGATGGCGAATGTCGGAAGCGAGATCGAGCGCTCGATGAACTGGATCGCGAAGGGGCGACCAGACTACGGCAAGAGAGCTTTCGAGCGTGCCTTGGAACTGCTCGACCTGACCGTCGCCGACCCGAGGAATCGCGGTCGATTGCGGGAGTTGCTGAGAGTCCGGGAAGCCCTTGCTGATTACTTCGTGTTTGACAATTCCTACCATTCTAGCGACGAAACCTGGCTCCGCTATTTTCGTTTCTTCCTCCTGGCCGCTCGCGGAAACCGGTAATCGACACGACTCTTTTAATACCCCCGTCGAGGGGTTCATCGCACTAATTGACCGGATGAAGATTCAGGACATAGTCCTTGGTTCCCGGGTCATAGAAGAGTTGCCACGACAGTTTGGTGTTGGTTGCTTGAAGTGTTCTTGACAAAACTGCCCGCGCCGGCTCATTACTCGCGCTGCCCTCTACTCGAACTCTGAAAAGCAGGTTCCAAGGCATGAGCCCCGTGACCACCATTACGCCAGCCTCTTTGCTGACACCCTCGACTATCTCCTTCAGCATCTCCCTAGCAGTCCGGCTTCCAGGGGGAATCGAGATTCTTGTGTCCAGCACAGGGCGATGCCGCTCAACTTGGCCCTCTTGAGTTGTGACGGTCGAAGGCACGACGTGAAAAGCCGATGCGGTCTGGAGGAGACGGAATCCACCGGGATATCCTTGTTTGTGGTAATCGGCCAGGAGCAGGCGGAGCACCAGCTCTTGCGACTCCATCGCCTCAAGCGCCAAAGACACCCTGGACTCGAACTCGAATGGTCCGCCCCTCGGGACGAGGACTCTCGGCTTTTTCGGATCGTATGGATTCGCCGGATCGTAGTCCCTGCGCACGGACGCTGTTACGTCGGCGACCTCGCCCGAACAGATGTAAGGCGGATCTTCGTAGGTGATCACACAGTGGCATTGCTTTTCCAGAATCCGTATGGCCTCCGCCAAGGGACGCGGATCGTCGACTCTGATCGTCTCGAGAGGACGGATCTGTCCTGCGAACTCATATCGGCCGACTAACCCAAACATTACCACTGCCGTTAGCAGTGCAGAGGGCACCCTCCAGCCCTGCTCACGGTGATTATTCGGGTGCATAATCGTTCCCCTCTCTCGTGATGCAGTTCAAAGGTCAGTGTATCATCGGGGCAACCAGCCAGGGCCAGACTCGGGTGGCTTGCTGCCCAGCTCCACCGCTTGGAACTCTCCGTTGCCCCCCGGCGCTTCGCCGTAGTAGTCTGAGCGGTGCTGTCGAGGTGGCGACCATGAGAATCCAGCTTTCTTCCCTTGTCGTTGTTCTTGTCGTCTGGGGGAACGTTGCGGCCCAGACAGAACTTCCCCTGATGCCGATGCCTGCCTCGGTGACCCGCCAGGCCGGCGAACTCACTATCACTCCTTCGTTCACCGTCTCTGCGTCTGGCGACGCGCGGCTCGGGCGAGCTGCCCGGCGGTTTCTGCAAGATCTATACAAACTGACCGGGGTTCCGACATCGAGCCAGCTGACGCACGGTATAGCAACGCTGACGGTCACCGCCGAACGCTCGGGCAAGAATCCGCAGGAATTGGGCGAAGATGAGTCCTACCGCCTGGAGGTCACCCCGAACGGCGCGAAAATCCAAGCCGCGACAACCTTGGGCGCAATGGCCGGCCTGCAGACCTTCCTGCAGCTGGTTCAGCCTTCCGCGTCTGGTTTGGCTGTTCCCGCCATGATTATCCAGGATCAACCACGCTTTCCATGGCGGGGCTTGTTGATTGACACGGGCCGTCACTTCATGCCCCAAGACGTACTTAAACGCAACCTCGACGCCATGGCAGCCGTCAAGCTCAACGTCTTTCACTGGCATCTTTCCGAGGACCAGGGCTTCCGCGTGGAAAGCAAGGTCTTTCCCAAGCTTCACGAGATGGGGTCCGATGGCCTGTACCACACGCAAGCCGAGATCCGCGAGATCGTTGAGTATGCGTGGGACCGCGGCATCCGGGTGGTTCCCGAGTTCGACATGCCGGGCCACACCGCCGCCTGGTTCGTCGGCTATCCCGAGCTGGCGAGCGGCAAAGGACCTTACCAGATCGAGCGCCGTTGGGGAGTATTCGACCCGGCCATGGACCCCACCAGGGAGTCAACCTACAGGTTTCTCGACAGGTTCATCGGCGAGATGACTCAGCTGTTCCCCGATGCGTTCTTTCATATCGGCGGCGACGAGGTGAACGGCAAGGAGTGGGACGCGAACCCCGAGATACAGGCCTTCATGAAGGCTCACAATCTGAAGAGCAACGCCGATCTTCAGACCTACTTCAATAAGCGCGTGCTGGAGATCGTCACCAGGCATCAACGCCGAATGATCGGGTGGGACGAGGTCTTCCATCCCGACCTGCCCAAGACGGTTGTCGTTCACTCCTGGCGCGGGCCCGACTCCCTGGCCAAGCCCGCCCGCCTGGGCTACGATTGCCTCGTCAACGGCGGTTATTACCTCGAGCTCAATCATCACGTGGCCGACTACTACGGGGACCCGCTCAGCGGCGAGGCGGCCAGCCTCACCCCTGAGCAACAGAAGCACGTCCTTGGCGGCGAAGCCGCCATGTGGACGGAGATGAACACTCCGGAGCTTATGGACTCGCGCAATTGGCCCGCCGGCGCCGCAGTCGCCGAGAAATTTTGGTCGCCCGCCAGCGTGAACGACGTTAGCTCGATGTACCGCCGTCTGGACGCGATCTCCCAGGAGCTCGACCTGCTCGGCCTGCATCACAACAGTTACTACATTCCGATGCTGCGGCGCATGGCCGGCAGGTTTGACGTTGAACCGTTGCGTGTCTTTGCCGACGTGGTCGAGCCGTTGAAGGTGTACAACCGCCAGACGACGACGCAGCTGACGCCGATGAACCGCCTGGGCGACGCCGCCCGCCCCGAGAGCAGGACAGCCCGGATTTTCAACGAGATTGCTGGCCGCATCGCCTCCGGCCAGGCAACCCCGGGAGATATTTCGACCGCTCGTCAATGGCTCATCATCTGGAACGGCAACCATCCGCATCTCGAACCCATGCTCCAGAGCGGATTGCTTAACGACGTCGGGCCCGTATCTGAGAACCTGGCCCGGGTGGCCGCGGTTGGCCTGCAGGCGCTCGATTATCTCGACCGCCGCAACGCGCCCGCCGGCTGGCCCTCCGAGCAGAAGGCTTTCCTGGCGGAGGCGGCCAAACCGACGGCCGATCTTCTGCTTGCCGTTGTCCCTGGAGTGCAGAAGCTGGTGACGGCGGTCAAATGACGGGAGGACTATGAACCTCAGCATCCTTGATTGGGCAGGCGTTGTCGGATATCTCGTCATCACTCTCGCGCTGGGGCTGTATTTCCGCCGGCGGTCCAGCAGCAGCACCGAGGACTATTTCGTCTCGGGACGAAAGGTGAGCTGGTGGCTGGCCGGAACCTCCATGGTGGCGACGACATTCGCTGCCGACACGCCGCTCGTCGTCGCCGGCCTGGTCTACACGCAGGGGATAGCCGGGAATTGGCTGTGGTGGAGCCTCTTGCCCTCGGGCATGATGACGGTCTTTTTCTTCGCTCGCCTCTGGCGCCGCTCGGGCCTCATCACCGACGCGGAATTCTCCGAGATGCGCTACTCCGGCCGCGCGGCTGCCTTCCTTCGTGGGTTCAGGGCGCTCTATTTCGGCCTGCTGATGAGCTGCCTCATCCTCGGCTGGGTCACCAAGGCGATGACCACCATCATCGTCGCCACGCTGGGCGTGAGCGACACCACCGCGCTACTCATCTGCCTCGTCTTCCTCATGCCTTTTACCGGCCTGTATGTGTCGTTGGGCGGCCTTTGGGGCGTCCTTTGGACCGATCTGTTTCAATTCGTGCTGAAGATGGCCATCGTCATAACCATCGCCTGGTACGCGGTAAGCGAGATTGGCGGTATGTCGGTGCTGCTCTCCCGCCTCGAGGCGATGCGCGCCGCCGTCCCGGGGGCGGGCGATCCGACGGCGTTCTTCCCGGACTTCTCCCGCGGTCTGACTGCCGAAGCGCTGTGGCTTCTGCCTGCTCTCACTTTCCTGATGAATCTCTCGGTGCAGTGGTGGGCCGTCTGGTATCCGGGGGCGGAGCCGGGCGGGGGCAGCTACATCGCGCAACGGATTTTCAGCGCGCGCGACGAACGCAACGGCGTGCTGTCGGTCCTCTGGTTCAACATCGCCCACTACGCCGTGCGGCCCTGGCCGTGGATTATCGCTGCTCTGGCGACGATCGTCCTCTATCCCGGACTTGAGAACCCTGAGTCCGGTTACATGCGGCTTGTCACGGAGCACACGCCGCACGCCTGGCGGGGTGTCATCATCGCCGGCTTCATGGCCGCCTTCATGTCCACAGTCGCCACTTATATCAACTGGGGCGCATCGTACCTGGTCAATGATTTCTATCGTCGCTTCGTGCGTCGGGAACGGAGCGAGCACCACTATGTGAACGCCTCGCGTGTCGCCACGCTTGTTCTGGTGCTGGCGTCGGTCTGGGTTTCCGCGCAGCTGATGTCGATCGGCGGCGCCTGGCAATTGGTGATGGAGATCGGCGCGGGCACCGGCGCCGTGTACCTCCTCCGCTGGTATTGGTGGCGGGTCAACGCCTGGAGCGAGATTTCGGCCCTGATCGCCGCCTTGGCCGTCGCCGTCGCCCTCCGGTGGGAGTGGCTCTGGCTGACCCTGTCCGGCGGGGCACACGCCGCGCCGTTCACCGGGTCCGGGCCGGTGGTGTTTGCCAAAACCGCCATTACGACGGCTGCCGTGACTACACTGATCTGGATAATGGTGACACTGCTGACGCGCCCCGAATCCGACGAGGTCCTTCTGAAGTTCTACCGGAAAGTTCGCCCGGACGTGCGCGGGTGGCGGCGCGTTGCTCGACAGGCTCCTGACGTTGCTCCCACCCGCGATCTTGGACGCAGCGCGACCGACTGGATCCTGGGCTGTGCCATGGTGTATCTATTGCTCTTCGGCGCCGGGAAGCTGCTCCTGCAGGAACCGGAAATGGGCGCAGTGCTGCTGCTGGCCGGTTGCGCGGTTGCCGTGACGCTGTACGTCCGGCTATCGCGCCGCGACTGGTCGGAAACGGCGCCGGACGCCACCGAGAAGATCCGCAGCGGAGAAGCGGTATGACCGTACCGAGTGGCAAGAGTCGTTCTGCATCCGATCAGCCGCCGGTCGTCCTTGCCGTCGGGGCCCATCCTGACGACGTGGAGATCAACTGCGCCGGGACCCTCAAAGCGCTGCAAGATATCGGCTGCGCCATCCACGTCGCGACCATGACCCTGGGCGATTGCGGCTCCAAGGAGTTACCGTCCGATGAGATCAGCTGTATGCGGCGAGCC
>CAYQYP010000034.1:0-9562 GCA_964421755.1 uncultured Acidobacteriota bacterium | reverse complement strand
CGCTGAACCGATCACCCGGGACATTGCAGGCGAGCGCCTCTCTGGAACACAGGATGGATCGTGAGTGGAACGACAGTCAGCCGATTTACCGCCAGCTGCGAGACCGCGTCGTCGCGATGATACTCGACGGGGTCCTCAAGGAAGGCGATCAGCTGCCGTCTGTTCGCAATGTCGCCGCCGACTACCGGGTCAATCCTCTCACGGTTCTCAAAGGCTATCAGCAATTGGTTGACGAGCAGCTTGTCGAGAAGAAGCGAGGTCTCGGCATGTACATCAAACCCGGCGCACGCAATCTGCTGCTCGAGGGCGAACGCCAGAAGTTTCTTTCGGAAGAGTGGCCCCGGGTGTACGCAACCATTCAGCGCCTTGGTTTGACACCGGAAGAACTGCTGGATGAGGGGAGACGCCGGTCGACGTCTGGTTCTGCAGGGGAGGAACGTTAAACCAATGGCATGCATAGAAGCACGGGGCCTGCGCAAGGCCTTCGGGGCGACGGTTGCGCTGGACGGCGTCGATTTGCGCGTCGAGGAAGGCCGCATCCTCGGGCTGATTGGTCCAAACGGCGCGGGCAAGACAACCGCGCTCAACGCGATTCTCGGGCTCATCCCGTACCAGGGTGAGCTGAGCGTGCTCGGACACGACCCGTGGGCCGAGCGCGAGCGGCTCATGCGTGACGTCTCGTTTATTGCCGATGTCGCCATCCTGCCGCGCTGGATCCGGGTTTCACAGGCGCTCGATTACGTCGCCGGCGTGCATCCACGATTCGATCGCGCGAAGGCGGAAGCTTTTCTTGCAAAAACCACGATAAAGCGCACGAGCAAGGTCAGGGAGCTGTCGAAGGGCATGGTCGTCCAGCTGCACCTGGCCCTGGTCATGGCGATCGACGCGAAACTGCTTGTGCTGGACGAGCCGACGCTCGGCCTGGACATCCTGTATCGCAAGCAGTTCTATGATTCGCTGCTGAACGACTACTACGACCATAGCCGCACCATCCTGGTGACGACCCACCAGGTGGAAGAGGTTCAAGACGTCCTGACCGACCTCATGTTCATCAACCGAGGCCGAATCGTGCTCAGTTGCAGCATGGAGGAAATCGAGTCGCGGTACCTTGAGCTACTGGTGCATCCCGACAATCTGGCGGCGGCACGGGCGCTTGGGCCGATTCACGAGCGCCAGGTATTCGGCCGCAGCATCCTCCTGTTCGATCATGCTGATCGTGATCAACTCGCCACGCTTGGCGAGGTGCGAAGGTCCAGTATCGCTGACTTGTTCGTTGCTGTGATCGGCAATCAGGCCGGCCAGCCAGGAGGAGCGGCCAGATGAATACGCCATCGAACGCAGTGCCCGGGTCTCATGCCGACTCGCAGGGAATCGCCGGTCCCCCCATGCTGCGGACTCGACCGATGTATTGGTCGGTGCGACGCGAATTATGGGAGAGTCGTTCGATCTACATCGCGCCGCTGGTTGTCATGGCCCTCGTTCTGTTCGGCTCTTTGATCAGCATGGTCCGCCTGCCGGGAAGGATGGAGACCCTCCCGGCGCACGACCCGGCTGTGGAGCAGGCGCTGATCAGGGTTTTCAGCATCGCCCCGGCCCCGATCATGCTTGCCACCTTCCTCGTCGGGGTGTTCTACTCGCTCGACGCGCTCTACGGCGAACGCCGTGATCGCACGATTCTGTTCTGGAAGTCGCTGCCGGTTTCGGATCTCACGACCGTGCTCTCCAAGGCGAGCATTCCACTCGTGGTACTGCCATTGATCGCCTTCGTACTCAGCGTGGCCACGCTGGGCATCATGCTGGTCCTTGGTACTGCGATCCTGCTGGCGAGCGGTCTGAGCCCAGCCACGTTGTGGGCCAAAGTGCATTTCGTCCAGGAGCCGCTGATCATGATCTACGGCCTGACGGTCCATGCGCTCTGGTTTTCGCCAATCTACGCCTGGCTGCTGCTGGTCTCGGCCTGGGCACGCCGCACGCCGGTGCTATGGGCCGCGTTACCTCCCTTCGCGATCGTGGTGGTCGAGAGAATCGCCTTCGGCACTTCTCATTTCTGCTCCCTGCTGCGATACCGAGTGACCGGTGCGCTGGAGGAGGCTTTCGGCATCAACACGTCGGGTGGGGGCGTTGGGCACATCGATCAGTTGTCGCAACTCACTCCGCTGACGTTCCTGAGCAGCCCGGGTCTCTCGATCGGGCTGGTATTCGCGGCTGCATTCCTCGTCGCAGCAGTGCGGCTGCGTCGCTATCGGGAACCGATCTGAAACAGTTGAATGTTTGGTTGAGGACCCGCAGGGGGAAACGAAATATGAGCGCTGATGCCATGACCGAATGGCTCGCAGATGCGTCGCCACGCCTCAAGGCCAGAATTGCCGGTGGGTTGTACCTCGTCATCATCGTCGCGGCCACATTCGCCCTGGTCTTCGTCCGCGACAGTCTTGTTGTTTTCCGGGACGCCGCGACTACGGCCACCAACATCCTCGCACACGAGCAGTTGTATCGTTTGGGTGGCGCCGCCATGCTCATCGCGCTCGCGTGTGACACGGCAGTGGCGATCCTCTTCTACTACCTTTTCAAGCCTGTGAGCAGGAGCCTCTCTCTCCTTGCCGCGACGTTCAGGCTCATCCAGGTCGCCATCATGGCCGTTAATTCACTCAACCACTTCGCTCCCCTGGCCCTGCTGGGAGGCGCCCAGGGTCTGACCGCGTTTGAGACCGATCAGCTGCAGGCACTGTCGCTGGGGTTTCTGGGTCTTTACGCGCAGGGATTCAATGTCGCCATGGTGTTTTTCGGATTCAATCTCCTATTGCTTGGATATCTCATAGTCAAGTCGACGTTTCTACCTCGACTCCTGGGCGCGCTGGCGATGCTCGCGGGCGGGTCCTACCTGACGCACAGTTTCGCGTATTTCCTGTCACCTGCAGTGGCGGCCCAACTGTTTCCCTATCTGATGGTTCCCTGCTTCGTTGCAGAACTATCGCTGACCGGATGGCTCCTCGTGATCGGCTTGAACGATCAGCGATGGAAGGAGCAGGCCGCCGCAGCAGCGGACTGGTGATGGCGCCGCGCAGTGGTCCTTGTTCGAATCGTTCTTCAAGGAGGTGAGAGCTGATTGATCGGATAATCTTTAACGGGTTTTCAGTATAAAACCATTAGCCGAAAGGATAAGAAAATGAACCTAGCGACCAACGCCACCAAGCCGATGCGAACATTTCTGCCGATCGTCCTGATCGTTCTTCTTGCGTCAACTGCGATTGCATTGGCGCAGGATAGTCCTCCGCCGGCCGGCGCCGCGGCCCAGACGAATCCGCTCAGCGGGCACAGCAAGATGGTCTACGGATACGTAAAGATGATCCTGCTCAGCTCGGCGGAAAAAATGGCCGAGGAGAACTACAGCTTCAAGCCGACAGACACGGTCCGCAGCTACGGGCAGATCCTTGGACACATTGCCGACTCGCAGTACATGTTTTGTTCCATCGTGCTCGGCGAGAAAAATCCCGCCCCGGCCATCGAGAAGACCAAAACCACGAAAGCCGATCTGATCGCCGCGATCAAGGACGCATGTGGATATTGCGACAAGGCCTATAACGGTCTGACCGACGCGTCCGCGACTGGGATCGTCCAACTCGGAGGACGCGACATGCCGAAACTGGGTGTGCTCACGGTCAACACCCTTCACAGTATGGAACACTACGGCAACCTCATCACGTACATGCGGATGAAGAATATCGTTCCTCCGACCAGCGAGCCGGGGTTCGGGCAGCCCCCGAAGAATTAGTGTGCCTGAGAGACGGCCGCCGGTCGGCCTCCGCATGTCGGTCCTGCTTCCAAGTCGGACTTCGTGACCCAGTGGGGACAATCTGCCCGCTACCGCGGGCTGTCCGACTTGGAAGTCGGACCTTCTGAAAGCAGAGGAAGGATGTCCAGATGAAAGCAATCGTCTATTCCAAGTACGGTTCGCCGGATGTTCTCAGGTGTGAAGAAATTGAAAAGCCGACTGCAGGCGACGATGAAGTCTTGCTGAAAGTTTACGCGGCCTCGGCCAATCCACTTGACTGGCACTTGATGAAGGGCAAGCCGTACATCGCTCGCATACTATTCGGGTTGGGCGAACCCAAGGTCAGACGACCCGGGCGAGATGTGGCAGGCCAGGTTGAAGCGGTCGGGAGCTCGGTCACGCGGTTCAAACCAGGCGACGAGGTATTCGGCACGTGCCTTGGGGCCTTTGCCGAGTATGCGTGTACTGTCCCGTCGAAGCTGGCCATCAAGCCGGCTAACGTCACGTTTGAACAGGCAGCATCAGCACCAATCGCGGCACTGACCGCGTTGCAGGGCCTTCGCGATACGGGACAGATTCGGCCGGGTCAGAAGATTCTGATTAACGGCGCCGCTGGAGGTGTAGGTACCTTCGCCGTCCAGATCGCCAAGTCGTTCGGCGCCGAGGTGACCGGGGTATGCAACACAAGGAACGTGGAAATGGTTCGGTCCCTCGGCGCGGATCGAGTTATCGACTACACCAAAGAAAATTTCACCGAACAGAGGAAGAAGTACGACCTGATTTACGACTGTGTTCTGAACCATTCGCTTTCGGCGCTCAGGCAGGTGCTGAATCGACCGGGCGTCTACATCATGGTCGGAGGACCAAACCCGAGCAGGTCGATGGGAGGTCTTCTGGCTCACTGGGTTACCGCGCTTGTGGTGTCACCGTTCGTGAGCCAGAATCTGAAGTTCTTCATGGCCAAATCGAATAGCGAGGACCTGACGATCATCGGCGAGCTGATTGCGACCGGCAAGGTGAGACCGGTTATCGACAGGTGTTACAGGCTGAATGAGGTCCCCGAGGCGATGCGGTATCTGGGCACAGGCCACGCTCGAGGGAAACTAGTCATCACCTTGGTGTGACCAGGAGGACCCGAGCTAAAGTCCCCACCGGACGCAAAATCGAAAAGGAGCCGCGCACGACAGCGAGTGTCGAAAAAGTGGACCGAGAATGCATCCATTCGCCGAGCCTGAATGGAGCGTAATCGAGATCGAAAAGGAGCCGCGCACGCGGCGCTTTTCAGCGGAGTGAGCGGTTTCTTGGCGCCAGCCACGATCGTGCTCAAGGCAAGAACCCGCTTACTCCGCTGGAAAGCGCTGCGAGGCTGTTGAAAGTGTTGACTCTTCTATCAATAGGCGACAGACCGCCGAGTTCCCGGCGGAGGGCGAGATCGAATGGAGCCGCGCACGAGAGAGGGTGTGGAGGAAGTTCTTAAGGCCTGAAAGGCCGGCACATATTAGCCCAGGGCGAAGCGCTTTGTGCGCAGCCCTGGGTCTAAGGTAGTGTACGGAGACAAGCCCTGAAAGGGCGCAAGAACGGCAACATTATCAGGATCTTACGCCCTTGCAGGGCTTCGCGGTCGAGACCGTGTTGACCCAGGGCTACGCGAAAAGCACGCTTCGCCCTGGGCTAATATGTGCCGGCCTTTCAGGCCTTAACAACTTATTCGACACTCTCGAGAGCGAGCGAAGCGAGCGAGAGTAAGCGGACCACCTGACTCGCTCCACTGCTTCGTCTTTAGATGTCTCGCCTTAGCGAATGATTGGTGGTCCGCTTACTCTCGCTCACTACCGTTCGCTTTCGTGCGCGGCTCCATTCGATCTCGCCCTCCGCACGACATCAGCCCATAACAAGTCCGTCAATACCTGCGGGCTAGTCTCCTTGTCTCCCTGTCTCTCCCCGTCTCCTAGTCTGCTTTTTGACACAGGCTTCTCCTCTGGATTATTTTGATGGTCTTGCGAGTGCCCGGATTCGGTCATTGCAGGTCCCATCGGCCTCAGTCAGCTCACTCGTACCCGGATCTCGGCAAATGTAAACTAAGTAAAGCTAGGAGATGCCATGAGGCTCTGGAGTTGTGTGGTCGGCGCCGTCTGGGTAATCTCCGTCATCTGGACCGGTCCGATTCTCGCTGCTCCTTCCACCGCGGCCGAATCCGCCGTTACAGTGGAACGGTGGGACACCAAGGAACTGAGTTTTACCAGCGAACGCAGTTACTCGAACCCGTTTCGCGATGTCGCTCTGAAGGCGACTTTCACGCGGCTCGGCGGAAACCGTTCTTCTCTCACAGTGAACGGCTTTTATGACGGCGGGACGACTTGGCGGGTGCGCTTCATGCCTCCCGAGTTAGGTCGCTGGGAATACATCACCGAATCAACCGATCCGGGGCTCGGCGGGAAACGCGGGCTCATCGAGTGCACGGCTCCGCAGAGACCATATCTGCATGGGCCCTTAAAGGCTGACGGTCTCCATTTTGTGCACGAGGACGGGACCCGCCGTTTCCTGATCAGCACCCGGCTCTCAAACCAGTTCGCGGACCCCGCTTCCTGGGATGGTGTGCTCCGATTCATGCAGGAGAACCGGATCAACCGTGTGCTCTTCATGATGGTTGGACTTCATGGGCAGGCGAAAGACCTTTACGGCAGTGACGGCACCGACTTCTGGAGCTATAACGTCGAGAAATTTCAGGCGATCGACCGTTTCATTGATGCACTGCGACGCGCCGACATCCTCGCATCCCCGTACTTCTACTACTTCAACGACAAGCACCAGCGCAAGCTGACACCCGAGCAAGATGAGGCGTTTCTGCGATACGGCATGGCGCGGATGGGCGCCTACGCGAACGTCATGCCCGTTCTGGCGAACGAGGTCGAGCAGAAGTACTCCGATCGGAACCAGCCGCGCTATGACCCGCGGGACCACGCCTGGGCGAACCGGTTCGGCGAGTTGCTCAAACAGCTCGCCGTTTTCCGTATCCCCGTGACCGTTCACAACCCGATGGAGACTTTCCACGCGAGGAACCCAGGCTTCTTCACTCTCTTGCAGGACTGGCCGTTTCCCTGGGCCGATTTCATGCTGCGGCAGATGCAGGTCGGCGCGCTCGGGTCAGCGCCCAGGCTCGCCGACGATGTGTCCGAACCGACTGACCCAACTTGGAATGCGCGTGCGTTCGCACGGCACAATGAGGTACTCGCCGGCCTGCGCCGCTTCAAGGTCCCGATAATCAACGAAGAGCCTGGCTACGAGATGGAGGGAACACGGTCATGGAACGGGCAGACGTCCCCGACCGTGCGGGCGACCTTCTGGACGGCCGCTGCCGCCGGCGCCTACACCATGTGGGGAAACCCGGCGACATACGAACCGTTAAACCCGCTCCCCTTCATGCAACGGAGTCGGACACCGGCCGACCTCCGCACCCTCGGTCGCATCATGGACTCGCTGCCCTTCTGGGAGATGGAACCGGACAACGAACTGGTCAATGCAAACGGCGTGGAGGTCTGCGGCGAGCACTATCGTACGAACTTCGCGCTGGCCAAGCCGGGCGAGTATTACCTGATCTACTCCAGGGACGGCGGAACAATCGAAGTCCAGGCTCCTCCTGGCGAGTACGAGCTGACGTCGACGCTGTTGAATGACATCCCGGCGGCGTATCCCATCCGGCCGCCTGGCGGGCGAATGTCTGTTAAGGACGGAAAACTCAGCTTCTTCCTTTCCTCGTCGATGGATTGGGTAGCCGTTGTCAGGCGGGCGAAATGATTGGAGAAGCTGGCCACGGATTTCACCGATCAAACGGATTGTCACTGATGAAATACAAAATCGCCTTCTTGGCGCTGATTGTTTGGGGTGGTTGGCGAACGGGTCTTGCCCAGACGATCCCCCAGTGGGAAATATTCGAATTCGCCCTGGAGAGCTCGGTCGCTTCGAAGAATCCTTTTTTGGACGTGCAGTTGGAGGCGCATTTCACGCATGCGACAGAGCCCCGCACTGTCCTGGTGAACGGCTTCTACGATGGCGAATCGGCAGGTAAGCAGATCTTCCGGGTTCGATTTGCACCCGAATTGCAGGGTGCATGGACCTATAAGGTTACCTCCAATGTCCCGGAGCTGAATGGTCGCTCGGGCCAGGTTCAAGTCACGGCTCCGACGTCGAAGGGGGGATTGATTCGCAAGCCGATGATGCCCCGGATCTTCTTCCGGGCGGACGGGACTGCTTACTACCCCGTGAATTTCGGGCTTTTCCCGCATCCCAATAACAAAGGCGGCACGGACATCGGTCCGGAAAGGCCACTCGATTTCCCGTCTGAGAAGACGATGATGCAGTTCATCGATCTCCTCGGTGACCACGGGATCAACATGATGATGGATATCCGGGTGCTGTTCCAGCGGTCAAAAGCGATCAATGATCCCAGCTTCTACCCTCCGTTCCAGGTGATGGACCAGCGGACCTGGAAGATCGACCGCGACCGCTTCAGCCTCGCCTATTTCCAGCGTCTTGACCGGGAACTTACCCGGGCCAGGGAAAAGGGCCTGTTCTATACGCTGCAGATCATGACATCGCAGGCGGTTCAGAAAGGCGAATTCACCTGGGCACACAGCTTCTACAATGAGGCGAACGGCGGATGGCTGCGCGACAAAAACGGCGACGGGGACGGCGACGACGAGAACGAGTACTACAACCTGGACGACGCGGTGCACCGTAAATACATGGAGGCGATGCTCCGATACACGATCGCTCGCACCGCCGGCTACTGGAACGTGATGTATCGCATCGGAGGAGATACGCGCAATCCGAACTCGGGACGCGTGCTCGCACCAGAGTTGGCCATCAAGTGGTTCTCACATTGGCACTCGGTCGTTCGCTCGCTTGATCCTTATGACCGGCCGCTGACGATCGGGCGCGCGCTCGAGAGCGTCGTCAATGCGGTCGGATCGGACTGGAACCCGATCCCGGATAACAGCGGCGCCGAAATCGTCGCCTGCGGCGGCCCGTCCGTCAGCATCTCGAACTCGGTCATTCCGAGCGTCCTGCGCGCGATTGCCGCGCGCGGCGAGTGCTTCTGGCTCAACCCGGATTACTCCCGCCCCGTGATTCTGTACGAAGCGCCCCCGATGTGGAAACGCAAAGACCTTTACGAAATGCTTCGAAAGGCGTACTGGGTGGCCTTCGCCTCGGGCTATGTCTGGGCGTGGCCGGATGCGCACTACGAGGTACTGGTCGGGAATCCACCCCGGCTGTACGACGCGGAGTACTACGGCGTTTCGGGTCATCCTCCGATCCTGGCCGATCTGAAACGGATGTCTGACTTCCTCGCGAAGTGCAAGCTTGATCTGGAACGACTGGCTCCCCACCCGCGGATCGTCTCGGATGCTGAAGCGGACATATACCTCCTCGCCAATCCAAGCGGCCAGTATCTAGCCGTCCTTCCTTTTGGTGGGAAGATGACCTTGCAGTTGGCAGATCCCAAAAACGGCCGCTATGACGCCCAGTTTTTCAACCCGCGCAACGGTGAGTACCAGCCGGCGGTCGAGGTTGGAGGTGGCCCCCAGACCTTCACTGCACCGTCCGCCGAAGACTGGGTCCTGACGATTCGACGGAAGTGAGCGTAACAGACTGACGACTGACAACTGAGAAGGTGTGAAAGAATCGGGAGACGAGGCGAATGTACGTTTTCGACCCCAAAGGGGTCGCGTAGCAAAGCCCAGGGTTGGCCGCGTTGTCTGCGGCCTACCCTGGGTGACCAGGGAGTGGTTC
>CAYQYP010000033.1:0-19584 GCA_964421755.1 uncultured Acidobacteriota bacterium | reverse complement strand
AACCCCTTCAGGGTTGAACCCCATGCAAGCCTCCGACCCGGGGTAGCCCGCCAAAGCGCGGGCAACCCCGGGCTTTGCTACGTGACCCCGTTGGGGTCATTCGGTAATCCCCTCCGGGGATGTGACAAACAGGTGAAGATTTTCAACGCCCTCGCTGCGTGCGCGGCTCTGAAAAGGCATTGTCGTGCTCGGTGGCTAAATGAAACTCATTGACAGCGAATCACCCGCTCATTAATCTGCGCGACGGTGAGCAAAAGGATTCACAGACGAAGATTCATTAAAGGCGTCGCTGCGGCGGGGGCGGTCGGCGCCATGGTGTCCTGCTCCAGGACCCCTGCCCGCTGGCGCAGCCTGACCGAATCCGAGGCGCGGCTCGTGGATCTGATCAGCGAGCAGATTATCCCGACCGACGAGGATCCGGGCGCCCGGTGGGCTGGAGTGGTCAACTTCATCGACCGACAGCTCGCCGGACCTTACCGTCGCTTCCTTCCGGATTACCAGAGCGGACTGATCGGCGTCGAGGAGACCAGCCGGGCCATGTTCGGCCGGGTGTTTGCCGCCCTGAAGTGGGACGAGCAGACGGCCCTCCTCCGGGCGCTCGAATCCGGAAAGGCGAAGGGAGCGACCTGGGAGACGAAGTCCTCCGCGCGCTTTTTTGACTTGATTCGCGATCACTGCATGCAGGGGTTTTACGGGAGTCCCCGCCACGGTGGAAACCGTGACTATGTCAGCTTCCGAATCATCGGTCTCGACTACCCCCAAATAATCGGCCAAAACCGCTACAAGAAGCTGTAATGCCTCTCAAACATGTCAACGCACTGATAGTCGGCGCGGGCGCTGGAGGGGGCGTGGTCGCGAAGGAACTGGCGGAAGCCGGGCTTACGGTCGTTCTGCTCGAGCGCGGCCCATGGCCGCAGTTCTCGGATCACGATCATGACGAGCTGATCAGCCAGAGAACGACGGTTCTCGGCAACTCCTTCGGACCGGACGACAGCCGCTGGCGTCGGGTCGTCGTCGACGCCCGGGGGCGGGAAGAAATTGTGCTGGCGAGCGAGGGCGGGTATAGCAATGTCGCCGCCTGTGTCGGATCTGGCACGGCCTCTTACGGCGCGCTTGCCTGGCGTTTCATGCGCCAGGACTTTCGAATGAAGTCGACGTACGGCCCGGTTGCCGGATCGACCCTCGAAGACTGGCCCATCAGCTACGAGGACCTCGAGCCGTTTTACGAGAAGGCGGAATGGGAGATCGGCGTCTCGGGGACACATGTCGAAAACGCGTTCGCTCCTCCGCAGCGCAAGCCCTACCCGATGCCTCCTCATCCATTCACCCGGGAAGGTGTTCTTCTGGACGCGGCCGCCAGGCGGTTGGGTTGGCATCCATTCCATCCTCCGATGCTGCGGAACACCGTGCCGTATGGTGGCCGGCCCGCCTGCATCCGCTGTCGCTATTGCGTTGGATTTGCCTGCGAGGTGAATGCCAAATGCGGGACCCAGAACACCGTAATCCCGAGGGCCATGGAGACGGGGAACTGCGACGTGCGGACCGGCTGTGTGGCGTCGGAGGTGGTTATGGATGCTCGAGGCCGTGCCCGCTCCGTCAAGTACTTCGATCCCGATGACCGCCTGCAGGAGCAGACCGCCGATGTGATCATCCTGGCGTGTTCCGCGACCGAAACCCCCAGGCTGCTTTTGAACTCGCGTCACGAGCTGTTTCCGAAGGGAATCGGCAATCGGTACGACTGGGTCGGGCGAAACCTCCAGGGACACGCCTACTGCGGAGCGGCTGGTCTGTTCGAACAGGAGGTTTACGACGACATTGGGCCGGGAGTCTGCGTTGCCCTGTGTGATTTCAACCACGGGAACCCTGGTCTGGTCGGAGGAGCGATGATTGCAAACGAGTTCATTCGCTTGCCCTACATCTTCACCGGCCGCCGGCCTCCCGGGTCCCCGTCTTGGGGTCTTGCGCACAAGCAGTTTCAGCGCCAGTACTACCGGCGGAGCGCCGGCGCGCAGGGACCGGTCCAGGAAATGCCGGTCTTCGAGGCGCGGGTGGATGTCGATCCCAAGCTGAAAGACTACTGGGGAAACCCCGTCGCCCGGCTTTCCGGCTGTCGACATCCACGTGATGTGGAGGTTGGACGCTTCATCGCCGACAAATGCGAGAAGCTGCTCCAGGAAGCGGGTGCCATCCAGACCTACAAACGAATTCCGGGGCTGGGCCTTAGCGGGGGACAGCATCAGGCTGGGACCTGTCGAATGGGAAGCGACCCGAAGACCTCGGTCACAGACCGGTTCGGCCGGGTGCACGAGGTCGACAACCTGTTTATTGCGGACGCCAGTCTCCATGTTACCAACGGCGGATTCAACCCGGCACTGACGGTCATGGCGCTCGGATATTGGGTCTCGCAACACATCAAGACTCAGTGGAAAGGGACCCACTTCCGGTCGTGAGTGGATGAAAACATGAAAGCAGGAATCCGCAGAACCGTATTGCTCGTCGGTATACCGGCGCTGATCGTACTGGCGGCCTTTACCACTTATTGGCACACAGCGGCTCCCCGAGACACATGCGTCAGGTGCCACGAGATCCAGCCAAGCCACGACACGTGGATGCAGTCGGCTCACCGCAACACCCGGTGCGAAGCATGTCACGGCACTGCGATCAGCAATGGATTCCACAGCCTCTGGGAGAACTCCCGCAGGGCCGTTCGGCATTTCTCGGAAGACAGGCACGACGACATCCGACTCAACGAGGAGCAGGTCGTCGAAATGGTCGAGAGATGCAAGGGATGCCACGGGCGTGAGTTCGCCGCCTGGCTTTCGAGCGGTCACTCAATGCGTTACGCGGATTTCCTGCTCAACGAAGAGCACAACCGCACCGAGCAGATCAATGCCGATTGCCTGAGGTGCCACGGGATGTTTTTCGAGGGACGGATCGAGGAGTTAGTGCAGCCGATCGCGACGAAGGGGCCGTGGAAGATGGTCGTCGCCGAACATGGCGAGAACCCGGCCATCCCCTGCCTGGTTTGCCACGAAATCCACAAGACTGGGAGGCCGGCCGCCCCCCCCGATTATGCCAAGCCGAAGATCGCGGCGTTCAAACGCCCGGTCCGGCCCGTCCCGGTCAGTTTCTACGACCGGAACGAGGCGCGGCACTTCGAGGCGGGCATTTTGCCGCGACCAAGGATCGCGGACCAGGCCGGCGAACTGGTCGTGTCGGCGGACCCGGTACAGCGGTTGTGCGTGCAATGCCATGCTAATGTCCCCAACCAGCCCGTCGGTTTGGGGGACGACCGAACGCCCAGGGGTGTGCATGAAGGGCTCAGCTGCTCGTCCTGTCACGCCGCTCACTCCATGGAAACCCGTGGATCGTGCCAGCGATGTCATCCGAAGCTGTCCAACTGCGGCTTGGATGTCGAAAAGATGAACACGAGTTACCTGGATCCCGAGAGCGCACAGAACATTCACTTCGTCGCCTGCGCGGATTGCCACCAGGCCGGCGTGCCCAAGAAGCGACTGACAACTGACGACTGACCAACTGACCGACAGTCAGCCAACCGGGCCGAAAAGCGGCGGATTCTGAACCGCGAATCCGCCCTACAACCGATCGCTTTCGCACGGCGAGTAGTCGTAGGGCGGATTCGCTTTTCAGAATCCGCCGCTTTCCGGCCCGGTTGGCGAGCTGCCCCCACGTTTCAGCCCGTCAGTGATCAGTTGATCAGTTGGTCAGTAGGTCAGTCGTCAGTGGTCAGACCACTTTGACCACTACCAAAGTGGCGTCGTCTTCGGGCAGGGCGGCTTCCGAGTAACGGGTCGTCTCGGCGACCAGGTGATCAGCGATTTCATCGGGGGTCCGGTGGTAGCACTCGCGCAGGATCTGCTCGACCCGGGCGGTTCCGAGCTCTTCGCCGTCCGGCCCCGGGGCTTCGGTGACGCCGTCGGTATAGAGCAAAAGCAGGTCGCCCGGCCAGAGATTGACCCGGGCTTCAACGTATCTCACAGACTCGAAGGCGCCGAGGATCAGCCCGCCCGTTTCCAGACGCTGGAAAGAGCCGTCTGACCGCAGAAGTAGCGGTGGGTTATGGCCGGCATTGCTGTATGTGAGGACACGCTCCTTCTCGTCAAAAACGCCGTAGAACGCCGTCACGAACCGGTTCTGGTCCGTGGTTTCCCAGAGCAGACGGTTCACCTTGGCCAGAATCGTCGCAATAGAGAAATTGTTCCGTATTTCCGCGAGGAGGGAGGCCCGGAAAGCCGACATGATCAGTCCTGCCGAGATCCCCTTGCTTGAGACATCCCCTATGACCATCCCCCATTGGCCGTCGACGATGCGAATGAAGTCGTAGTAATCGCCACTGACCAGGCGGGAGGCGACGTTGCGGCCCGCCAGCTGCACACGACTGATGACGGGCATTTCCCGGGGCAGGAAGCGCAACTGGATGTCGCGCGCGATGCGCAGTTCCTGCTCCAGTTGTGTTTTCTCGACAACCGAGCGGTGCAGCCGGGCGCGTTCAATGGCCAGCGACGCCTGGCCGGCAAATGCCTCCAGCAGCTCGAGATCGGCTTGCGAGTAGGCGTCTCTCTGGTCATTGATCAGGAGGAACATCCCAATGGTCTTCTCCCCGCTGGTCAGCGGGATGATGATCTCCGATTCCCCGGTCGGTCGGGCAGGCAGGTGGAACTCCTCGTAGTCCTGACGGGAGAGCAGCCTTGCGAGTGCCCCATTGTCCTGCCAGCTGTTCTCGGTCCTCCGGGCCTCTTCGATCACCTGGAGACGTTCCTGCGCGTCCAAGCCACAGGTCGCGGCTTCCTCGCGCCGGCCGCCCAGAGGAAACAGAACGATGGCAGCAGCGTCGTAGGGAATCAGGCCGCGGAGGTGCAGCACGATTTCCTCGAGCATCTCGTTCAGGTTAAGACTCGCGCTGATCGAACGCGCGATTTCCTTGAGGCGTGCCTCTTCTTCCTCTCTCCGCTTGGCCTCCTGTGCCAACACGAAGTGGTTCAGAGCGACGGCCATGTGCGGGGCAAGCGCCTCGAGGTAATTCACATCCGCTGCAGAGAATTCCTTCCCGTCGCCTCGGTCAATCAATTCGATCGTGCCGATTATCCGCCCGTCACGGATCAGGGGGGCGGCCAGCACGGAAAGTTTCGGACGGACAAACTCCCTTGTTTCCGGCAGGGAATGGTATGGCAGGGGGCCCTCCGAGGAGCGGAAACATAGCGCCCGGCCGGCAGCAACGGCCAGGCCGCTGAAGCCTTCACCGGTCACGACCGGCACGCCTCCCAGGGCCTCCGGATAGAAGTACGTCAGTTGTTTCTTGCGGACATCGATGACCGAAAAATGGACCCCGGCGGCGTTGAATTCGTCCTGCAGCAGAATTCGCAGTGAGCGAATCAGCGAGTCGATATCCGAGGCAAGGTGGAACGCCTCGAGATAGTTCAACAAGACGACTTTTTTCCGCCAGAAGCTGCGAGTTTTCTGAGCCGCAGCCCGGCCAGTGGTCGGTTCCATGGTCCCACTAGTTTAGTGGCTGGGGCTGTTGGTTTCCAGTCTCGATACGTATATCCTGACAGTAGACGCTGAGCCGCTTCGACTTACGGAGCCGAATTGCAGGCGAGAAGGAGACATTGGATGGGCGATGAACTGAAGTCGTCGTGGGAACTGGCGATGGAAAAGCTGGGAATGTCCGACCAGCCGGGCGCCGAGAGGCTGACCGCCGAACAAAGGGCCGAAATCGCTGACATCAGGGGGAAGTACAAGGCGAAGATAGCCGAAGCCGAAATCGCCACCGACGGCCGGATAAGAAGTGCCGTCGCGGCGGGCGACTACGAAGCGATCGAGAAGCTGCGCCAGCAACTCGTTGAGGACCGTGGCCGATTCAACCGGGAAATGGAAGCCGAGGTCGTTAAGGTGCGGGAACGGTCTTAGCTGTTTGATGTTGCCTCTTAGTTGATTGATGCTGCCGACCTCAAGGACCTCAAGGACACCAACGACGAAAGACTAGAATTGACGTCTTTGTCCTTGGTGTCCTTGTGGTCCTTGAGGTCGGTTGACTCTCTCAGGAAAAAACGATGACAAAGGTGCGGTGGGGAATTCTCAGCACGGCGAAAATCGGGATGGTGAAGGTCGTTCCGGCTATGAAGGCGGGGAAGTACGCTCACCTTGCGGCGATCGCCTCCCGGGATGTCAGCCGCGCCCGTCAGGCGGCCGCTGAGTCGGGCATCCCGAAGGCTTACGGCACTTACACGGACTTGCTGGAAGACCCGGACATCGACGCAATCTACAATCCTCTGCCAAACCACATGCATGCCGAGTGGACGATTGCCGCGCTCGCGGCCGGAAAGCACGTGCTATGCGAAAAGCCGCTCGCGATGACAACCGCCGAGGCACAGCAAATGGCCGATCAGGCCAAAAAATCGGGCCGCAAGCTGATGGAGGCATTCATGTACAAGCTGCATCCGCAATGGGTGCAGGTCCAGGAGATCCTCGCTTCCGGCAAAATCGGCGAACTGGTGACCGTGCAGAGCTTCTTCGCCTATCGAAACCTCGATGCCAGCAATATCCGCAATGTCCTCGAGTACGGCGGCGGTGCGATGATGGACATCGGCTGCTACTGCATCAGCCTCTCGCGAATGCTCTTTGGCGCAGAGCCGGACGACGCTTGGGGGATCATCCACCGCGACAAGAGGTGGGGAGTCGACATCCTGAGCTCCGGGGTCTTGAAATTCGGCGACCGGCATGCCACGTTCACGTGTGCCACCCAGGTCGAGCCGGATCAGCGCGTGCATGTCATCGGGACCGAAGGCCGCCTTCTGGTCGAGATCCCGTTCAACATCCCGTGGGATGAACCGACGCGGCTGTTTCTCACGAAGGGAGGCGAGCACCCGGTCAGTCCCAACACCGAGCTGATTACCATCCCAGCCGCCAACATGTATACGATCCAGGGAGACCTGTTTTCCAAGGCGATTCTCGACAAGACCGAGGTGCCGATTCCGCTCTCGGACGCTCTTCATAACATGGCGGTCATCGAGACGCTGTTGAAGTTTTGATATTGCCGAGCCCCCACGACCTCAAGGACCTCAAGGACACCAAGGACAAAAGCAAACCGGGGGCAGAAAGTGCCTTTGCTTCTATCCTTGAGGTCCTTGGGGCTCGGCTAAATCAGACCGTCAAAGGCTGCTGCTGCGTCACGCAGTGAATGGTTCCCAACCCCCACACGAGCGGTTCGCAGTTGATCCCCACGACTTTGCGGTCAGGCAGGAGCCGAGCCAGGGTCTCGACTGCTGCGGCGTCGTTACGGTGACCGAAAACCGGAACCAGCACGACGCCGTTGGCAATGTAAAAGTTCGCGTAGCTGGCCGGCAATCGACCTGAGTCGGATTCCACCGGGCCCGGCATCGGCAAGGTGATCACCTCGAAGGGCTTGCCCTCCTGGGTCCGAGCCTTTTGCAGGCGCTCGTAGTTGTCGCGCAGGAGTGCGTAGTTCGGGTCTTCGGGGTCATCTTCGAATGCGCACACAACGGTATCGGCACGGACGAAGCGGGCAATGTCGTCGATGTGACCGTCGGTGTCATCCCCCACGATGCCTTCACCCAGCCAGACGACTTGCCGGACGCCGAGGTATTCCTTGAGGTGTCGCTCGATTTCGATTCGGCTCAGCCCGGGATTGCGGTTGGGATTGAGCAGGCACTGCTCCGTCGTGAGACAGACACCTTCGCCGTTGACGTCGATTGAGCCCCCTTCGAGAACGATTCCGGGGATGAAGCGCTCCAGGTTAAGAACCGGGGCAAGCAACTCGGGGATCACCGCGTCTTTTTTGAGGTCTTCATACTTATTGCCCCATGCGTTGAAAACCCAATGGTTGTAAGCAAGGTCGAAACCTCGCGAGCCCCGTCGAATCAGGAAGTTGGGCCCGTAATCCCGGATCCAGCTGTCCACGGTGGGAATTCGGTGGAAACGCAGGTCGACACTCGAAGCCCCGACAGTAATCAGCCTCTTCCGGACGTCCTTTTCGACTTCGGGGCCGTCTACGAGAAGCTCGACCCGCTCACGTGCGCCGAGGGCCGAGATTATCTGGAGGAATATCTCCTCGACGAGCGGAACCCGCTCCGGCCAGGTGACCGGGTCCTTGGGCCAGGCAAGCCATGTCGCCTCATGCGGGTGCCATTCGGCTGGCATGAAAAAACCGTGGTTGGATGGCGTTTTCATTGTCCGGATTTGTCCAGGAAGCGGAGGCCGATTCCCGAATAGGTCTCGACCCGGCGGTCTCTCAGAAACGGCCAGTTACGCCTGGTTTGTTCGATGAGGCCGAGATCGCACGCCACCACCAGGATCTGTTCCTCGGTCGCAGAAGCCTGGGCGAGAACCTTTCCGAACGGGTCGCTGACGAACGACTGTCCCCAGAACCGGAGGGAGCCTTCGCGCCCCACCCGGTTGACAGCCGCCACGAATACGCCGTTGGCAACCGCATGCCCGCGCTGGATCGTTTCCCACGCCTCGTGTTGCCCCTGGTTGACTTCCTCCGTTTCACCGTCGAGCCAGCCGATGGCGGTCGGGTAGAAAATGATCTGGGCACCGGCCAGGGCCGTCAACCTTGCAGCCTCGGGGAACCACTGATCCCAGCAAACCAGGACACCCAGGTTCCCATACTGGGTAACGTGTCCCGAAAATCCTAGATCACCGGGGGTGAAGTAGAACTTCTCGTAGTAGAGCGGGTCGTCCGGAATGTGCATCTTCCGGTAGGTACCCGCCAGGCCAATGGCCGGATCGAGCACGACGGAGGTGTTGTGATAAAGACCTGGGGCCCGTTTCTCGAACAGGGAAGCGACAATCACGACGTTCAGCTCCCGGCTCAGCTCACGAAGCAGGTCGGTCGTCGGCCCGGGGATCGGTTCGGCAAGGTCAAAAAACCGCACGTCCTCTGTCTGGCAGAAATACAGCGAGGTGAAGAGCTCTTGAAGACACACGATCTGGGCCCCCTGGGCAGCCGCCTGCCTGATCCGGGCCATCGCCTTCTGAAGGTTGCCCTCCCGGCTCTCGACACAGCTCATCTGGATCAGCCCAAGCTTGATGATTTCAGCCATGAAGCGCCATTTTAGCATCCATTTGCGCACTGCCCACTGCGCACTGCCCACTGCGCACTGCCCACTGCGCACTGCGCACTGGCACTGCCCGGCTGACCGCCTGACCGGCTGGGGGAATTGGAGCGAGCTAACCGGGCCGAAAAGCGGCGGATTCTGAACCGCGAATCCGCCCTACGACTGAGTGCTTACGGCTGGCGGGCGGTCGTAGGGCCGATTGGCAGTGGGCAGTGCGCAGTGGGCAGTTAGGCTTTTAGGTCTTCCGGCTTGAAAAGCATCTGCTTTTCTGTCATATTGCGGCCGCTCAGGAGTTGATGCCCGACTTATCACTTTAAATACTCAAGTTCCCGTAGTTTGGGACGAAACCAAGGCGGAATTTCGTGCGGAAAGTTCCTTTTTCAGAATCGTTGCGCATCATCGGTCGCGGCGTCAGCAACTGGGTCGCTGACCGCCCGATCGTTGTCTCTTTCGAAGTCACGGATTCGTGTACCTGCTACTGCAAGCACTGTGACCATGGAGGGCCGCGCGACGACGCGAAAAATCTGAAGCCAGAACAGTACAAAAGGTACGTAGAGGCTTTGCGCCCCTGCGTGGTGCAGGTTTCAGGCGGCGAACCGCTGATGCGGGACGACCTGGTTGATATCGTCCGCAACATCAAGACTTGCTCCGGACTCCCCTACACGATCCTGGTCTCCAACTGGTCGTTGATGACCGAAGAGCGGTACCTGGAGCTTCGAAAGGCGGGAGTCAATCAGTTCTCGGTTAGTCTGGATTTCCCTGACGAGCGGCATGACGATTTCCGAGGCCACCCGGGCCTCTACGAACATCTGTCCAAGCTAATCCCGCGCGTGGCAAAGCACGGCCACGACGACATCGTCCTGAACAACTGCATCACGAAGATTAACCTTCCGCATATCAACGAGGTGGCTGACAAAGCCCGGGAATGGGGAGTCAACGTCAGCTACAGCGCCTATTCGCCCCGACGCACCGGTTGCCGGGATTATTTCGTCGAATCGCCGACGGATCTTCGCCAGCTCGAGCAGCAGTTGGGCCGGATCGAGAGCCGAATGGACGAGAGCCACTGGATCGTCAACAGCCAGACGACAATCGATGCGACTCTCGAGTACTTTAAACGTGGTGGGACACCCGGATGCAAGGCGGGCCAGCGTTTCCTGGTGGTGACCGCGCAGGGCCAGCTCCAGCCCTGTTCCATGCACTTTGTCCGATACCCTCTCGAGAACCGCGAGCAACTCATCGAGGACTTCACGAAGAAGAACACGTGCGACCAGTGCTACGTCTCGATCCGATCGTACCTCGACAAGACGTTGCCCCGGTTGGCTTACGAGAGCATCTCCGCGCACTTCTCCTTCCGGCCGCGGTCGGCCTTCGAGCCCGAGCCGTGAACTACTTCTGCGGCGGAAGAACGGTTGTTGTCACGCCTGGGGCCAACTGCAGCTTGGCCCCCACGAAATCCAGCGGATACTTCTTGGTCTTGAAGTACAGCAGAACCTCGATTTCCTCACCCGGGTTAAGATCCGCTTTCTTCAGCTGATAGCGCTCCAGGATTTCCCTTATCTGCTGGCCCTTTGACGCGTGGACGACCCTGGCTTCCTCTCGGCCGATCGTTACCTCGGGGCCGGTTGACCACCGTCTCCCGTAGGGGTCGATGTATCTGCCTTGTCCGGTCTGCAGGGTCGATTTTCCGCCTGACCACTTGTCCACAACTTTGGGGGCGATTTCGGTTGGGACGGCACGGGCCACCGGCTTGTTCTTCGGGTCGGTCAGGACGGCGGCGTCCGGATCCAGCGGGAGCGGGGTACTCAAATCATTGCGAATCTTCATGTACAAAACGCCAAACCCCGAGTTGAGAATCGAATAATCGACTTCCGGTGGAAGGCGGTGCATTGACAGGAAGTAGGCCTCCACTTTGACGTCAGGCGAGGGTGCCTGAAGCCACACTGAAAGGAACAGGCAGGTCAGCAGCGACATTGGTATCACCTCTCCCTTCAAGGCTACCCCGAAATTGGAGGCGCGCGCCAGTGTTACTATGGTGCGCGGTGAACGACCCATCTACATCGAAGAGCGTCAAAAACCTGGCAGTCCTTCAGGAGACGGTGGTTTCGTGCCGGCTCTGTCCCCGCCTTGTCGCCTATCGCGAAGAGGTCGCCCGCACGAAACGCGCGGCATACAGGAATTGGAATTACTGGGGACGGCCGGTGCCCTCGCTCGGCGAGGTCGATGCCCGTCTCCTGGTTGTCGGATTGGCCCCGGCGGCCCACGGTGGTAACCGGACCGGGCGGATTTTCACCGGCGACCGGAGTGCCGATTTTCTGTTCAGCTCGCTGCACCGAGCAGGGTTCGCAAGCCAGCCGACGAGCCATTCAAAGGACGATGGCTTGCGGTTGATTGACTGCTATATTACGGCCCCGGTTCACTGCGCGCCTCCGGACAACAAGCCGCTTCCGGTGGAATTCGAGACTTGCCGCCGCTACCTGCGAAGGGAGCTTCAACTCCTGGCTGGTTTACGCGCGGTCGTGGCCTTGGGGCGCATCGCGTGGGATCAGTATCTGCGGGCGAGAAGGGAAGTCGGACAGCCGATTCCTAAACCGCTCCCGAAATTCGGACACCTGTCCGAGTCGGCTCTGGACGATGGCATCCTACTGGTCGGCTCCTATCACCCCAGCCAGCAAAACACCCAGACCGGCAAGCTGACGCCTGACATGCTCGATCGCGTTTTCGCGCGCGTACGCGACTTCCTGGCGACTCACTGACCGACTGACCGACTGACAACTGACAACTGACAACTGTCCACTGCCCGCTGCCCGCTGCCAGCTGTGTTAAGATGACCCGGGTGTCGCGCTTACGGTTGGCACCTGTCGCTACCGCGCTCTGTCTGCTGGTGTTCTCCCTTTCCTCGTCTGCTGTTGCTCTTCCGAAAGCTGTCGTTTCCGGCAGAGTGATCGACATGAGTGGACAACCCCAGGCCAGCATCTGGGTGGTTCTTGCCAGAAGCGGGGGGAGCGCGTTGGAGACTTTTTCGGATCGGGATGGGTGGTATCGGTTTGAAGCCGAACCCGGCGAGTACACTCTTATTGCTCCGAATCATATGAGTACAGCCTCGGCGATAGCAATCGGACCGGAATTGGGACCGCTCTCGCGCGATTCTCTGAGGATCATAGATATCGTCGTGGGGAGCATTGTCTCGAGGTGGATGCCCCAGCCGCATCTCGACCTGTTGCACGGTTCGCTCCTCACCGGCTTCAACATGGACGACCTGCCGACCGCCCGGGACGTGTGGTCCCTCTTGGAAAACCAAGAGACGTCGACCGTGGTCAACCGGGTGGACTCCGCAGGGATCAGCGTAGAAAGCACCGCGCTTTTCAGCGGCCGGGGCAGCTCTTGGGTTCAGAACGCTTTCCGCTTGAACGGCGTTGATGTCTCGGACCCCGAGAAACCCGGGGTGCCGCTTATCATTCCACCGTACGACGCGGCGGCAGCTGTCCAGGTTAACAGTGCCGGTCATTCGGCCGCCGAAGCCGGGTCGGGTGAAGTCGTCGATATTCTTACCCCAGGAGGCGAGGATTCTACGCACGGCGATGCCCGTCTTTACTACCAGGGTGCTCCCACCCAGTGGGATGCCGTCTCCTCCCGCCTTGCGGCGCAGGGATCACTCGGTGCGCCCAGGGTGCGGCAGCATTGGGAGGGCGTTGCGCAGGTGGGAGGCCCGTTCTTCGCTGGCGCTCGATATTTTGGCTCCTTTTCGATGAAGGACTCGTCGGTCCGCCTGCCCGGATTCGCGCCACCGGTCGCGCGGCGCCTGGTATCAGGGCTGGCGAAGGTCGATGCCGGGCTCGGCCGCCACGGGAGGGTCAACTTTCTGGTGACGGGCCAGGGCTGGGATCAGGACCACGCGGGTGCCAGCTTTCGTACGACACCGCTCTCGACGCTCCAGGAGGATGATGGATTTACGACGGTCCAGGGGGACTGGACCTGGGAACCGGCAAGCAGGTTTACCCTTGATACAAGGCTTGGATACGCCAAATCGGCCCTGAGCCATTTGTTCCAGCAACCGAGCCCTCGGCAGTCGGAAACGATTCTTTTCACCGGCTTCCGCTCCGGTGCGGCCTCGTCCGAACTGGAATCGGATCGTTCGCGGCTGAGCTTTCAGTCGGGTGTTTCCTGGTTGCCCGCCTCCGACAGTTGTTTCCAGCAATTCCAGGCGGGAGTCGAGATCGGCAGGGGGCAGGTCAACAGCGATGTCCGGGTCTTCGAGGACGTCGCCCTCGCCTTTCTGCCGTCTGACCTGGGAGCCGATCCGCTTACCCGCGTGCCCTCTTCGGCTTCTTTTGTCTGGCAGTACAACACCCCCTCCCAAACCCGTTACTCGATCAACTCGGCCTCCCTCTACCTTCAGCACAGGATGGTGCCGCTCGAGCGGCTGTTGGTCGGGCTTGGACTCAGAGTCGACTCCATGTCGGGATCCATTCGGGAGCAAACCAGCCCTTCCGGCGTGTATGCCGGAAACCGGCGATTGGCGTCCGTGCCCGACCTGATCTCGTGGACGAATGCCGCTCCGAGGCTCTCGGTGTCTGCAATGCCTTTCGGCCCGGGGACGGTGGTCCGATTTGCGGCGGGACGATATCACCATCTGCTCTCGGGACTCCTGCTCCAGTCCGTCAACCCGATGCACCTGAGCGGCTCGATCAGGCGCTGGGCTGATAGCAACGGTGACCGCCAGTTTCAGGCGGGTGAACAAGGAGCGCTTCTCAAACGATTTGGGCCACAGTTCACGGAGGTGGATCCGGGCCTCGAGCGACCCAGGACGGACGAGGTCCTGCTCGGTGCCGAGCAGGCTCTCCCAGGCGGGTTCCTGTTGCGCGGGGATCTGGTTCGCCGGCAGGAGAAAAGCCGGATCGAGACGGTCAACATCGGTGTCCCGCTCTCCGCCTACAACCCGGTCGAGATCCACGACGCGGGGGGAGATTGGGTGGTTGGGACCGGCGATGACCAGGATCTGACGGTGTACAACCAGAAGTCTGCCACGCTGGGTCAGGATTCATTCCTGCTGACCAATCCGCCCGGGTTGTCCAGCAAACACGAAGGTCTTGAATTGACCCTCTCCCGGGATTCCAGGCGGTTTTCGTTTTCGCTGGCCTTTGGCGCTTACCGAACGTTCGCTCGTACCGGACCCGGGAACAGCGAGTTCCAGAACGATCAAGGGGTTATCGGCCGCCTGCTCGACGACCCGAACAGCGACATCAACAGCTTCGGCAGGGTATATTTTGACCGTTCCTTCACGGCGAAACTCCTGGCTTTCTACCGAGCTCCGCGGAACGTGACAATCTCGGCGGTGGCCCGGTACTACGATGGGCTGCCGTTTGCCCGGATGCTTGTCGTGACCGGCATGAATCAAGGACCGTTTGCGATCATGGCCACGCCTCGCGGGAATCCTGGCGGACACAGGACCGAGTACCATCGGACGGTGGACCTGAGAGTGAGGAAGCGCGTGGGGTTCTTTGAGCGGAGGCTTGGCCTGGTTCTTGATATTTTCAATCTCCTGAACGACGACCAGAAGACTCTGGAAGCAGACCTGAGCGGGCCAAGGTTCAGCCAGAGGATTCCGCTGGCAACGCAGGCACCCAGGGTCGCCCGCATCGGGGTCGAGTTCGAGTTCTGAAGGGCAACAGTTCGGGGAGTTTCGGGGACACAAAACTTAATTCCTGTGCTCGCGCGAGATCGTCAGTAACGGATAGGGAATTAAGTAATATGTCCCCGAAACTTGAGGTTCTTCATGAAAATCTACGATATTTCGCACACGTTACGGGCGGGCATGGCGGCCTGGCCCGGGGATGATGGTCTGCGAATTGAGCAGAAGACGAGCCTGGCTGACGGGGATATCGCGAACGTGACGGCCATTTCAATGTCGTGCCATGTCGGCACCCACATGGACGCCCCTCACCACTACCTGAGCGGCGGGAAAAGCATTGAGACGATAGAGCTGGAACGCTTTGTCGGACCCGCCCGCGTTGTGACCGTCCGTCCGGCGACCAGCTTCGTCTCCGCCGAAGAGTTGGACGTCTTCCTCGTGGACCGGCCGCAGAGGTTGCTCATTCGGTGTAACGCGCCGACCGAGTTGAATCATTTTCGTGAAGACTTCGTTGCGCTGTCGGTTGGCGCGGCCGAGCGACTGGCGGAGGCAGGGGTGCGGCTCGTCGGGATCGACTCTCCATCGGTGGATCCCTTCACGGCAACGGTATTGGAGGCTCACCTGGTGCTCGGTCGGGCAGGTATCCTCATTATCGAGAACCTGCGGCTCGAGGGGGTTCCCGATGGCTGGTACGAGTTGATCGCTCTACCCCTGAAACTGGCAGGCGGAGACGGGTCGCCGGTTCGTGCGGTGCTGCGAGAGATGAAAACTGCGTGATTTCTCCTCGCGGATTTCAGATATCGAAGAACACCAGGCGCTCCTTGCCCTCCGCCTCGCGAAGCAGCAACAGGGCAAGCTCGCGGGCATGGTAATCCCCCCACATGGACGATTCGCCGCAGGGTACTTTACGTCCATCGGGCACGTAGTCCCAGCCGTTCGGCCGGTGATAGACCGAGTGGAGAATGAGGCCTTGATGGGATCCCGAGACGGACAGGTACGGTTCCGATAACAACGTATCGGCGATGGAGAGGGCTGCCTTCCTGTAATGGTTGGCCGCCTGCTTCCGGCGGGGGAATCGGGTCAGGTAGGATCCAAGGCGCCAGAGGCCCTGGGCGGCTATCGCGGCTGCCGAGCTGTCGACCGGCTCCCAGTCGTTGGAGGGATCGGCCGGTCGCTTGCGATAGCTGCCGATCTTCGACAGCAGCGGTGCGCCGGTGTCCCAGTAAGGAATGCCATCCTCGGCCGCCTGGTCCAGGTAGTAATCGCTGGTCGCCTCAGCGGCTCGCAGCAACTTGGCTTCCACGGCACTCCTTCCCCCGAACGGCTCGAAATCCTGATTGGTCAGGATGGACAGGAACTCCAGTTGCTCGGCGTACCCAAGAATGATCCAGGCAAGCGCCCTGGTCCACGTGGAGAAAGGCGAGTATCCCTGTTGTGTGCTCGGACAGCGGTAGCTCCCGTCGTTCATGTTGAAAATCGACTCGTGGGCCACTCGCCCTCGAACATCGTATTGGTCCCGTCCTTCCCCGTAATAAACGGCGAAATCGGCGGTGACTGAGGCGTGCTGCAAAAGCCTGTCAAGCAAAGAGATCCGCACGTCATTTTCGCCGAGCAGGCGATGTCCGAGCATGTGGCCGAGGGCTAATGACCTCAGGGAACGAATGGCGTCGGCGAACAGCGAATGGGGACCGTTGAAAGAATAAATGAACCCGCGGCCGTCCTTAATCCGGCTCCATCGGCTTGCCTGGATCGCACCACTGCATTTCAGCGCCAGCCTGTAAAACTCCAGTTCGGCCCTGGTCGTCTCGATTCGTCCCTCGTGCGCGAGTCTCAGGAGATTGCCATAGGTGCTCACGTTGTTGAAACCGTGATCGTGTACGCCGATGTGCGAGACGTGAGAGGCCATTAGCTCCGTGGTTTTCGACCTGCCATAGTCCAGGAACCACTCATCCCCGGTCGCGTCAAACTGCAGCAGGGCCGACCCGAACATGAAGCCTTGTGTCCACTCGGTCCATCCTCGACTCGCGTAACGGCCGGCAACGGTGAAGACCGGGGTGCCCTGGGAGGCGTCCCAGGTCTTATCGAGCGAACGGATTTTTTCGCCGGAAAGGCTGAAAAGATGCTGGATTTTGGGCTTGAGCGATGAGGCGCAGAGTTCGGAATTGATTTTCATGGTCTAGAGTCTGTGCAGATGGAAACCACCATCGATGTCTATTGCCTGGCCGGTTGAAAACGGAAACCGATTCTCTGCGATGGCCACCACAGCCAGTCCCACATCCTCCGGCATTCCCCATCGTCGAATCGGTGTCAAACCGCGCTCGATCAGCTCATCATATTTTGCCTTGACCGGTCCTGTCATATCAGTTTGGATGATTCCGGGTCTCAGCTCGAAAACATTGATGCCGTAGTCAGCCAGGCGAACGGCGAAGAGTCTGGTCATCATCCCAAGTGCGGCCTTGCTGATGCAATAGTCTCCACGATTGGTGCTCGCGGTGTAAGCCGACATCGAGCTGACCGTCACGATCTTTGGCTTATGAGGGCGCTGTTCCAGCTGGTCAGGCATCGACAGCCACCAGTTGGCGATTTTCTGGCTGAGGAAGTATGGCCCTTTGACATTTATCGAGATGAGCCGGTCGAAGCTCTCCTCCGTCGCCTCCAGCAGATCTGCGCGGACCTTGGGTGCAACCCCGGCGTTGTTTACGAGAAGGTCTAACCAACCCTCCTTCTGGACGAACGAAACCAAGCGTGCCCGATCGTCCGACCGGGAAATATCGGCCCGGATCGTCTCGAAGCGCGCCGATCGACTGGGAGCCGCGGCTCGGCACAGCTTCTGGCACTCTGTGGCCGCGTCTTCGTTGGCGGCAAAGTTGATTAGTACGCTCCAGCCGGAGCGAGCCAGCTCGATTGCGATACCACGACCGATTCCTCGCGACGCCCCGGTCACGAGGGCAACTGGACCCTTGGATTCCATGACTTATAAAAGTACCCGATCTCGAAGCGGATTTCATGCCCCAAATCTTGTCCTTGCTTGCAAAAGGCCAACCAACATGGTTCGATTGTTTTGTTTCCGTTGGCTAGGGGAGAAGAGCGAATGAGCAAGAAGATGCTGCTGTTAACCGCCGCCGGACCTGATCGAATCGGTTTCGTTGACGAGCTGACCGCCGTCCTGGTCAAACATGGAGCCAACATCGAGGAAAGCCGCATGGCTCGACTGGCGGGCGACTTTGCCGCCCTGGTGCTGATCTCGATCCCGTCCGGCCGCCTCGAGGAACTGCAGCGCGGGCTGACGCAGTTGGGCCAGAGCTCGGTCGAAATTGGATTCCGCGAGGTGGCTGCTCCAGACGCAACGGGGGTCGGCCCTTACCGTCCCTGCACGATTAGCGTCCGGGGTGCGGACCATGAAGGCATCATCCGGGCCGTCGCCCATGCCCTCAGGGGCCTCGGCGTCAATATCGCCGAGCTGGAAAGCGACGTGGGACAGGCACCGGAGAGCGGCATTCCGCTTTTCAACATGAAGGCCAATCTCCAGGTCCCGCCACAGTTGTCACAGGCTCAGCTGGAGGAAGAACTCAGGCGCGTCGGCGAGCAGATGTCGGTGGCAATCGAGCTGACAAGCTGACCAGCTGACCGGCTGACCCGAATGCGGAATGCGCAGTGCGGAATGAGTCGAATGAGGGGTTGAAGGCGCTGTCAACGAGTCGCCAACCGGGCCGAAAAGCGGCGGATTCTGAAAAGCGAATCCGCCCTACGACCACTCGGCATGCGGAGGCAATCAGTCGTAGGGCGGATTCGCTTTTCAGAATCCGCCGCTTTTCGGCCCGGTTGGCGTCAGCGGGTCAGCCGGTCAGCTGGTCAGCCGTGCATACTCCAGCATGGCGCGCACATTCGCTTCCGGCGTGTCACGCGGGACCTCGCACCCGGCGGTGATGATAAAGCGCTCGCCTGCCTCCTTGTGGCACTGTTCCACGGCCCGCGACACGGTTTGTGGAGTTCCATTCCTGAGCACTCGCACCGGATCGATATTCCCGGCCAGAACCTGGTTGGGCCCCATGGCGGCGCGGGCAGCGGCGACCGAAGCGAGGTAGTCCAGATCGACCTGCTCGCAGCCGAGCTTGCCCATTTTGGCAAGCAGCGGCGTCGCGTTTCCGCAGATATGCAGCCGTACCCGGCCGCCCATTTGATGGATGCCGTCGACCAGTCGCTTTTCGACGGGCCAGACGAAGTCCTCGTAGATAGCCGGACCGACAAGGGAGGCGGCGGCATCGCCGATGCCGATCAGATCGCACCCGGCCTCAATCTGCGCCTTGGCGAACGCAAGCTCCATCTCGAGGACGAAAGAAAACAGATCGCGGACGAAATCCGGGTCATCATAAAAATCGAGCATCAGGTTATTGATGCCCCGCAGATCGGCGCCCTCGGCACACGGGCCTTCAACCCACCCCTCGACCAGCTTCTCCCTGCCGATCTGCTCTTTGAGCGCCACCGCCGCCTTCACCCGATCGTGCATCCGCCCGCCTCCCAGAGGGTCCGGCATCCGGATGCCTGCGAGCTTTGCCTTGTCCGCCAGAAGCGCGTCGGATTCATCAATTGCGGGTGGCTGATCTTCAAAATAGCGAATATTGGCCCCGCAGTCGGCGGCTTCCCGGGCAGGGTCCGAGATGCAGGAGACGTAGTCGAAATCCAGGGCGCTGGCCGTCTCGATCTGCGCCCGGACGAGCATTCTGTAATCCGACGCGTATTGGCCGTATTTCACACCGGCCCAGTCAGCCGCGAACATCATTGTGATCGGCATGAACGGAATCCGGTCCGGTTGACGGCCTTCGAACAGTGCCAGTATTCGCTCTTTACCGGTCATGG
>CAYQYP010000032.1:0-3763 GCA_964421755.1 uncultured Acidobacteriota bacterium | reverse complement strand
CCCGGCATGCAGTGGACAGGTCAGCCGGAATACAGGAAGGCGTTCGACAACGGGGGCACTTCGGCCTTTGGCACCTCGGGAGGCGTCGGTCAGAACGAGTACTCGATTGACGGAGCACCTGTCACCGGGACCGACCGGCGCGTCGGATATGTTCCTCCGGCCGACGCCGTTCAGGAGTTCACGCTTCAGACAGCCGCCTTTGATGCCTCGGTCGGGCACACGTCAGGCGCGGTTGTGAACGTCATGAGCAAAACCGGGACGAATTCGTTCCACGGCTCGCTCTATGACCAGCACTGGCAGCAGCGTTGGAACGCGACCCCGCATTTCACGCGCATTGCTTACGAGAAGCAGTTGAAAGATGGCAAGATTACCGAGGGCACTCAAAAGCAGGCGCCCGGCCGCTCCAACAACTTCGGAGCGACCATAGGCGGCCCCGTTCGCCTGCCTTGGCTGTATGATGGAAGGGACAAGTTTTTCTTCTTCTTCAGCTATAACGGTATCTACCAGAAGAAGACCGAAACGACCAGTTCCATCTATCGCACGGTCCCGCGGATGTCGTGGCGCGCCGGCGATTTCTCGGACCTCCTTGCGCTGAATCCCGGCAAGTACCAGATTTACGACCCGCGTACGGCACGCCTGGAAGGCGGAAAGGTGGTCCGGGACCCGTTCGCTGGCAACAAGGGAATCCCGATTCTGAACCCGATGTACAAGTTCTACGAGAAGTTGTACCCGGTGCCGAACGACATCCCCGGGGTTGTTCAGGCGGACGGCCAGGACAACTACTATGCGACGAACATGCCGAAGGACGAGAGGTTCAATTCGATCCTGAACCGGTATGATTACAACATCTCTGACCGTCACCGGATCAACGGCAAATGGTACTGGAACCATCGTCTGGCCGACGAATACGACTGGACGTACGAGACTCTACGTGGGTTGCACAGGAACGGTTTGACGCGAATCAACAAGGGCGGGAACGGCGACTGGACCTGGACGATCAACAACAACAACATTCTTCAGTTGGGCACTAGTTGGACGCGGTTCAACGAAGGGAGTGTCAGCCCCACCCGCACGGAGTTCAAGCCGACCGACGTTGGCCTGCCCGGGTACATGGACGACCGGGCCGGTGACTACAAGATGATGCCTCGGCTGGACTTCGATGAAGGCGGAAACGGCGTCGAGGACGTTAGCGCCGGCTGGCCTGCGATTGAGACTCGCGGCACGACGGCTGATTTGAGGCTGGCGATGGTCACGATCATGGGCAACCATTCGTTCAAGTACGGATGGAGCGAGCGTCGCTACTGGACGGCTCGGCAGGCCCCGGGCAATACCTCGGGCCAATTCAGCTTCCGGCGAGACTTTGTGCGGAAGGACGACACGGACAACGTTTCCGTGAACACCGGTCTTGAGTGGGCATCCTTCATGATGGGTCTGCCAACCGGAATCAGCCTTGACACGAACGACGACGCCTTTTGGTCGACTCCATTCCGATCCTTCTACTTCCACGATGACTGGCGCGTGACCTCGAAATTGAGCCTCAACCTCGGCCTTCGTTTCGAACACGAAGGCGGTATCTCGGAGCGGTTCAACCGCGGGCTGAGCGGCGAGTTCGACTCCACGCTGGTCCTGCCCATTACCGCGGCTGCTCAAACGGCGTACGCGAAGGTCTACGCCGACAACGCCGCTTCGGCGAAGCCGGTTGCCGGCCTGCCGGATCCGGCCTCGTTCAAGGTGTTGGGCGGAACGCATTATCTAGGGGAGCTCAACGATACCTTTACCGACGGAGCTAACCAGTTCTTGCCGCGCATCGGTATCGTTTACCAGGTCATGCCCAAGACCGTCATCCGGGCCGGCTACGGCTGGTTCATGGACTCCCTGAACTCGAATAATTTCCGACCACCCCAGGACGGCTACAGCCAGGGAACGAGCACGACAATCACGACCGACCGTGGCCAGACGTTTTTCTTCGGCTCGGCCGCCGGTTTGAGCGCTACCACGAACGGTGTCACCGATCCCTTCCCGGTTCGTGCGGACGGAACCCGTTTCAACGAGCCTTACGGCAACGCGATCGGAACCATGATGAAGGTCGGCCGCGGCTGGGATGACTCTCACCCGCGCGATTTCCGGCCGGCTATCCAACAGCGGTGGCGTTTTGGCATCCAGCGGGAACTTCCGTGGAGCATGGTTTTCGAAGGAGCCTACAACGGCGCCCGGGCAGAGGGGGCTATGGCGGTCGGACAGTGGGGTTCCGGCGGCGACAACCGGTATCGGCTCGACGCGCTGCCGAAGCAATACTGGGCTACAGGTAACGCGCGCAACCAGGCGCTTGATGACGACCTCAACAAGACGGTCCCGAATCCTTTCCGCCTGAGCAACTTCGCGGATTTGCAGACCAGCAATCCGGTCCTTTACCAGTGGATGAGCACGCAGGGGTTCTTTACCAGCACCACGGTGCGAAAGCACGAACTGCTGCGTCCTTTCCCGCAGATGAGAAACATCAGGACCTATGCTCTTCCGGGCCAGGATTTCGAGGACGGCATGGGTGTCAGCCAGTACAATGACTTCGCGCTGAGCATCGAGCGCCGGATGTCAAGCGGTTTCCAGACCGCTTTCTTCTGGACGCACACGTTCAATACGAAGGAGAAGGACTGGCGGATGAACGAGTTCGACACCGAGCTCAGCTGGAGGGAGAGCGACAACGTTCGTCCCAACCGCTTGGTTTGGCAAGCGATTATCCAGCTGCCTTTCGGTCCGAACGGCCGCTGGGCCAAGGAAGGAGTCGTCGGTAAGGTTGTCGGAGGCTGGGAGACGAGCTGGATCTGGCAGTGGCAGGATGGGACTCCGCTCAGCTTCGGCAACCGGTTCTTTTACGGCGACATCAACCAGCTTGACGAGCTCTGGAAGCACGATGAAGTGTGGGGCTCGGACATTCACCAGTGGTTCAGCAAGGATATTACCTGGAACCCGGGGAACAACCCGACTCAGGCGGCCTACTGCACGCAGAACAGCCTGGGCGCCAACTGCGATCCCCCTTCGACCTTCGTCGGATTCGAGGGTCGCAGTGCGAAGCAGCCGGGCAGCTACCACGTCCGGATGACCCCGGATCGGTACCCGAAAATGCGTAATCACGGAATCGAAACCTGGGATCTGAAGGTCCTGCGTCGGTTCCGAGTGACGGAGCAGTTGAACACCAGTTTCTCGATGGACGTTTTGAATCTGTTCAACCACACGAATTTCAGCGGACCGAACACTGATCCGACCAGCGCAAGCTTCGGACAGATCGGGTCGCAGCGTGGGTTGAGCCGGCTCATTCAGTTCAACCTGCGGGTTGATTTCTAAGCATCGCCACACTCGAGACGCCCGGCCCGCGCGGCCGGGCGTCTTTTTTAGCTAGCTCGCCAACCGGGCCGAAAAGCTCTTCTTTCCGCAAAAGGTCGGAGAAGTGCGTTCCCCAAAGGTATTGACGGACTTGTTATGTGCTGATGTCGTGCGGAGGGCGAGATCGAATGGAGCCGCGCACGAAAGCGAACGGCAGTGAGCGAGAGTAAGCGGACCACCAATCGTTCGCTAAGTCGAGACATTTAAACACGAAGCAGTGGAGCGAGTCAGGTGGTCCGCTTACTCTCGCTCGCTTCTCTCGCTCTCGTGCGCGGCTCCATTCGATCTCGCCCTCCGCCGGGAACTCGCCCGTCTATCCGCCTACTAATAGAAGAGGTGACACTGAAAAGGCACTTCGCACTACCGTCGCGACAGGAGTGCGCGG
>CAYQYP010000031.1:0-2349 GCA_964421755.1 uncultured Acidobacteriota bacterium | reverse complement strand
TGCCGCTGGAACGCCTTGGCCAGCTCGCTTTTGGCCAGGTCCGTGTTCTCGGTTTGGTCCAGGCCCACGACCAGCTTGGTAACCCGCTCGGTCGCGATCAGCCGTTGGGCCGTCTGCAGCCGGACTGACAGCAGACGCGCGTCTGCCTCCTTGAAACCAGTCGAGTACGTGCCTGAAACGACTACGTCGATGCCATTGAGTGCCCCGTCGGCGGTAGTCGACAAGAGGGTGAGCACGTCGCCGGGTTTTGCATTGAGAGACTTGGCCAGTCCGATTCCCAGAATCACTGGATCCTCTGCTCTCGAGTCGAGCAGGCTCTGTCCCCCGTTCTGGGCCTTGATCAGCATGCCCATCCGCTTTTGCCGGTCCGGCTCGACCGCCTCTCCCATGAAGGCAACCGATTTCTCGCCGTTACTGATCAGGCCCATGAATTCCAGGCGTGCTTCGGCCGAGCGGACGTGAGGAGTGCGCTCGATCAAAGCCTGGACAGATCGGTAGTTGTCCAGTCCGTACTCGAGAGGCTTCATTTCCTCTTTGTCGAGGAAGGCCGGGTTGTAGACCTGCAGGTGGCCGATCCCCTGAAGGATTGCGCTCTCGCGGGCGCCATCGAACATCGTCTCCATGAACCCGCGTGCCACGATAAGTGCCACGCAACCGAAGACCAGGATGGACCCGGTGATCAGAGTTCGCCGCCTGTTTCGAAAGATGTTCCGCGCTGCAATTTTCGCGAAGCTATGCATGGGCCACCTCCGGCTGATCCGACTGCTTGTAGAGCCCGTTTCCCGCAATGCGGCCATCCTCGAGGCGAACCACCCGATCGGCCTTGGCGAGGATCCGGGGATCGTGCGTCGAGAATATGAAGGTTGTGCCCGTCTCGAGGCTCAACTGCCGCATCAGGTGGATCACATCGGCACCGGTGCGGCTGTCCAGGTTGGCGGTCGGCTCGTCGGCCAGGACAACGGCGGGATTTGTGACCAGGGCACGGGCGATAGCCACTCTCTGGCGCTGGCCACCGGACAGCTCGCTCGGCCGATGCCCGGCTCGATCGAGCAGGTCTACCCTCGACAGGATGGCCGGAACCCGCTCTTTTCGCTCCTTTGCCGAGACCCCGGTCAGGAGGAGCGGGAACTCGACGTTCTCGTAAGCGGAAAGGACGGGTACCAGGTTGAAGTTCTGAAAGACGAACCCGAGGCGCTTTCGACGGAAGGGAGCCAGTCGGTTGAGCGGCTCCGAGGTCATGTCGCGGCCTTCGAGCACCAGACGGCCGTGGTCCGGCTTGTCCAGGCAGCCGAGCAGGTTCAAGAGTGTTGTCTTTCCGCTGCCGCTCGGCCCGGCAATCGCGGAGAATTCACCGGCCTGAAAGCTGCAGCTGATCCCCTGCAGGGCACAGATAGTGGTTGAGCCGAGCCGGTAGTTCTTCCCAAGTTCTTCGCATCGGATGATTTTGTTCATCGTCTCCTCTTTTCGACGGTCTCATGGTCTCAAAGAAAGGAGCCGCACCAATGACTCATCCGACGGACAACCGAAAGGAGCCGACGAAGTGCAAGAGGAAGCGATGAGCGGATTCGTGGAAGCCCGGATGAACACGGCGCTCGCAAGTGCTATTTTGTAAGGCACGATGAGCAAGACAATTGCGGATAACAACGATCCAGTCTGGGCGATGTTGCGCGACGAGGTGCTGCGGATGGCGGATTCCGAGGCCATGCTCGCCAGCTACCTGCACGCGACGGTCCTGAACCACCGGACGCTCGAAGATGCACTTTCCTACCTTCTAGCCGAGAAACTGGCCTCGCCTTACCTGTCGGCCATGTCGTTGAGAGAGGTCTTTGATGAGGCGTTTTGCGCGTCCGCCGAGATCCGGGAAGCCATACGAAGCGACCTGACCGCAGTCTTGAATCGGGATCCAGCGGCCCGGGGCGTCGCCTCGCCCTTTCTGCACTACAAGGGCTTTCACGCGCTGGAATCCTACCGTGCAGCGCACTGGCTCTGGGGCGAGGGCAGGCACGCCCTGGCGCTCTACTGCCAGAACCGGATCTCGGAAGTCTTTGCGGTGGACATTCACCCGGCGGCCCGAGTCGGGAAGGGCATCCTCATTGATCACGGAACCAGCGTGGTCATCGGAGAAACGGCCGTGGTCGGGGATGACGTTTCCATGCTCCACGAGGTAACGCTCGGTGGGACCGGCAAGGAGACCGGAGACCGGCATCCGAAGGTGGGTCACGGTGTGATGATCGGTGCGGGTGCCAAAATCCTTGGAAACGTCAAGATCGGCGACGGCGCCAAGATTGGAGCGGGCAGTGTCGTGCTCGACCACGTGCCCAGCCACACGACAGTCGCCGGAGTACCGGC
>CAYQYP010000030.1:0-12536 GCA_964421755.1 uncultured Acidobacteriota bacterium | reverse complement strand
GAGGTGGTTCTGGCAGGCCGGTAGAAGCGCTGCCTGGGAAGCTGCCAAACTTCAAAGCCGCACACGGCAGCGAGCGGAGCGAGCGGGAGTAAGCGGACCACGTGTCGTGCCCCTTAACTTATTTTTTTCGAACGAAAAGCCGGGCGGGCCTGATCGGTGGTCCGCTTACTCTCGCTCGCTTCGCTCGCTCTCGAGGGTGTCGAAAAAGGGGTTGGAGGGTATTTCTGACTGGGCCGATATCTAGTGGCGTCAACGCCGAAGGCGTTGCGTAGCAAAGCCCAGGGTTGCCCGCGTCTTGTGCGGGCTACCCTGGGTGGGACGGCGTAAAGTATGAACCCTGAAAGGGTTGCGTACCGAGCGCGATACGCAACCCTTTCAGGGTTGGCGCGTCTGCAAAGCCCCAAACCCCGGGGTAGCCCGCACAAAACGCGGGCAACCCCGGGCTTTGCTATGTGACCCCGTTGGGGTCGTTGGGACTTTTTCGACACCCTCTCTCGTGCGCGGCTCCTTGCGATTTCGCATTCGGCGCGATTCCTGCCTTGCGCCACAGCAGATAAAACAGGGCGAACCAGGCGGGCAGATGTACGAGGGCATCCACGGTCAGGCCGTACCAGTGACTTCCGCCCCAGTAAGTGACAGGGAGGAGGACGGTCCAGACGAGTGGAACGGGCTGAGGAAGAAGGGCAGCCAGGGCCGGAGCAGGTGCAAAATACCAGGGGTAGAGCGTTGGAGTCACCAGGAGCATGAGCAGCATGACCCGGAGCGCCCGGTTGCCAAGTTGAGATATGCCCAGGTGGCGACATCCGCGGGCCATCGCGAGCGAAAAAGTGGCCAGAAGCAGCATGATCAAGCCTCTGGCGATCACCCTTCCGTCCAGCGGAACTCCCCCTTGACGTGTCAGGAACCAACCAAACTTGTCGATAGGCACGTACGCGAATTCGTTTGCGTCAAAGGTCTTGGCGTATTGAACTGCACCGCTGTTCCGTTGCAGCTGGATGGCCGTTGCGAAGGGCAGGAAAATCAAAAGGCACAGGGCCGAAAAGGTCACTGCAGCCGTCGTGAGTTTCCGCCTGTCTCCCAGGAACCGGCCGAGGAGAAGCGGGGCGAGCAGGAGCGGCCACAATTTCAGGCCAACTGCCGCGGCCAGCGCAAAGGCCGCGAGCAGCGGCTTGCGAACCGCCAGACCGGTCAGAAAGAGAAGTAACGCCGCTGCCAATGTAGCATCGAGATGTCTGTAATGGTAAGTCTCGACCACGAGCAAAGGGTTCCACACATAGACCAAAGACCAGATGGTTGGGAGTGAGGCCCACCGCAGAAGCCAGACAAGAACTCCGAAAGCCAGCAAATCGCACCCAAGGAGTATGAACCGCCAGGCAGTCGTGTTGAATGGCTTCAGCACGTAAGCTCCCGCAAACAGCAACTGGGAGACCGGAGGATAGATCGTCCGAAGATGCGGGTGGTTGATACGTGAGACCGCAACGCTCCCCTGCTCAGCCAGCGCCACGACCCGGGGGTCGGATACCTGCCGGTTCTTGACAGTCTCGGGCGCCAACAAGTAGGGGCTGATCCCATGCGCGGTCAGTGCCCCGTCCCACAGGTAACGGTAGTAATCCGCTTCAACCGAATCGGGTGTGAAAAACAGGACAGCCCGGCAGGCCAGACCGACTGCCAGAATTGCGACGGCCAGGCGGCGAGTCCAAGCGAGCCTCCGTGAACGCCAGACAGCGACCAAGTAGAACAGCGCCGCCGCAACATAGGTGAGGTTCCGGATCCGTGGCGGACCTATCCCGTTGGAAATCGCAGCAAAGCCGGCGAGGCAGGTGAAGATCAAGAGCCCGGCCCCGAAAACCAGAACGAGGTCCCTCATGGGCGCGGATTTTGAAGTCGCCACGGGAGTTTCGGTGCCTGGCTGCTGTTGATCCGGCATCCCCGCCGGAACTCCTCGCCGTTCCGACGCGACCTCCGTACGCATCTCGGGAGCGACGTCGGAAAAAGCCAGTTCGCGGGCGGTGATCCGGAATCGCCGAAGCAGTTGCCAGAATTCCGAATCGGACAACCGGCGGTGGCTCCGGGTCTCCCGGCGTCGCCTCAAGATGGGTCCCAGTCCCGCCAACCCGTCCCAGTAAGCGCGCACGATGACTCGCACAAGCGTCCAAAACGACAGATTCCGCCTGAAGTTGCCGGCCGACCCGCGCTGGAGGACGGCCGCTGTTAGATTCCAGAACCAGCGGTTAAGCGTGAACGGCACGTTGGCGAACAGAAGCAGCAGCGGAAAGTTCTTTACGGCGAGCCAGAGACGATTTCGCTCCACGAGGTAGATTTTCCGCTCCGAATAGGGACCGCTTGTCGCCGAATGGCGGTGGCGAACCGCCGCACCGGGGACATACGTGCAGTCCCAGCCAAGCAGCCGGATACGAAGACCTAAGTCAGCATCATCCGCGTAGGCGAAGAAGTCCGGGTCAAATCCGCCGGCTTCGAGAAACGCCTGTTTGCGGTAGAGTGCGGCGCATCCGTCAGGGAAGAGCGCATCCGTGCGATCGTCGCATTGCCCCCGGTCGAGTTGGCCCGTGCCCCGCCCCCGGTTCTGCCCATCCGGGTAAATCAGATGCCCGGCTTTGTCGATAACCGCCGAGTCGAAAAGCAGGATCTTGGAGGCCCACATGCCTGTTCGCGCTGCCCCGCTCGCCTGGGCCTCTTGCATGAGGCACTCGATCCAGTCCGGCTGGGCAACCGCGTCATTGTTCAGGAGAGCGATGAATTCCCCGCGGGCTTCGGAAATGCCTAGATTGTTCGCCGTCCCGAATCCCTGGTTGCTCCCGAGGCGAAGCAGGCGAATTTGCGGACAGGCGATGTCTTCGACAACTTGAACGCTCCCATCGCTCGATCCGTTGTCGACGACGATGATTTCAAGCGGCTGGTAGGTTTGTTCGAGCAGGGAGCCGAGACAATCTCGAAGCAGCCCGGCCCGGTTGTGGTTGACGACGATGACGCTGACTAGAGGATTCATGGGCCTGTGGCGTGACGTGCCACGCACACAAACAAAGGCGGGTGCCGGCCGCGCACGTCCGATCGGGCGGATCCGACCGATCCGTCCGATCCGTCGGATCAGAAGTGCGCGGCCGGCACCCCCCACTGTTTTTTCTTCGCGCCTGTCAGGTACGAAACTGGCAGACAATGAACAAACGAATTCTAGCTGCGTCTTCCGATACCAAAGTACAGGAACCCCAGCTCTCGCATCTCGACCGGATTGTACTGGTTTCTTCCGTCGAAGATCACCGGGTATTTAAGCAGGCTGCGGATTTTCTGGAAATCGGGATTTCGAAACACGTTCCATTCAGTGACCAGGATCAACGCATCCGCGTCGCGCAGAGCATCATAATTCGTGCGGGCGTATCGGATCGTCTTTCCGAAGATCCGACGGGTGGGATCGGTCGCCTCAGGGTCGTACGCCTGGACCTCCGCTCCCAGCTTGAGCAGCTGCTCGATGATGGTGAGCGAGGGCGCCTCCCTGATGTCATCGGTCTGCGGCTTGAACGAGAGTCCCCAGAGGGCAAACGTCTTCCCTTTGATCGGGCTCCCGTCCTTGGACTGCTCACGCGCGGAGACGATTCGGGAGGTCGTCTCCATGTCCTTGCGGGTCAACGTCATATCCGGGATCTTGGCGGCATCCAGTGAAAGCTGGTAACTGTAATCGCCGGTTTTGGAGCCCTCGGATGCAGCCGGAGTAGCCATCTCTGCCGGTTGCTCAGCCCGAGAGACATTCATTTCCTTCAGATTATCCAGCTGGTCGGCCAGCCCGGATGAATAGAACTTGATGATCTTGTCGACGATCACGGATTTCTGCAGACGGTTGACCTCTTCGATGGCGCCAACCAGCTTCAGAGGGTAATTATGCTCCCGCGCCAGCGCAATGAGGGCCTTCACATCCTTGGGGAAACAGGAGCCTCCGTATCCCACGCCGGGGAAAAGAAAAGAAGTGCCTATTCGCCTGTCCAGACCCATGCCTTGCCTGACCCAGTGCACATCAGCTCCCACGTGTTCGCAAAGATTAGCCACTTCATTCATGAAGGAGATCCTGCTGGCCAGCATCGCATTGGCAGCGTACTTCGTCATTTCAGCGCTGCGCGGGTCCATGACCAGAACGGGGGCGCCTGTCCGGGTGAACGGCCCGTAGAGTTCCTTCATGATTTCGGCGACTCGGACCTCGTAGGTGCCGATGACAACGCGGTCCGGTTTCATGAAATCGTCGATCGCCGCGCCTTCTTTCAAGAACTCGGGGTTCGACACAACATCGAACTGAAAGCGGGTGAGAGCCGAAATCTCCTGCCGGACGCGGTCTGCCGTCCCGACGGGCACGGTGCTCTTGTTGACGACAATCTTGTAGCCGTTCATGTTGCAGGCAATGCCGCGGGCAGCCGTGAGGACGTATGAGAGATCGGGCGCTCCATCGTCACCTTGCGGGGTGCCTACGGCGATGAAGATGATCAGCGAATTCTTCACCGCCTCCGACAAGTCAGTCGTGAAGCGCAGCCTCTCTTCGTCGACATTTCGGCGCATCGTCTCTTCGAGTCCAGGCTCGTAGATAGGAACTTCGCCCTTCCGGAGGCTGGCAACTTTTTGCTCGTCAACATCCATACACACGACGTCGTTACCGGTTTCGGCAAAGCAGGTTCCGGCAACCAGGCCGACATAGCCCGTCCCGATGACGCAAATTTTCATTTTCCTCTCCTTCAAAACCCGAGCAGCAATGAGCTGTACCCCGACGCCCAGGCTTCCGCCGCGGGTCTATTCAATTGTTACGTAAACGGTTACAGTTGCGCCTCGGCCCAGCGCCGACTCGAAAGCTGCGACCGGCTGAGCAGCCAGCATCAAGCCAAAATACAGCATTTGCTTGATCGGCTCGGTCAACCGGCCGGGTCGGCCCTTGGACCTGAGACTTCTTACCTTTGAAGACATCGGATCGAGAGAGGGAAAAAGGCTGGAGGCGAACGCTGCGGCGTTGTCGCGCAGAGAAAAGTACTTTATTCGCTGTATCCGGTAACCTGCCGAACTGAGCAAGTACAGGAGGGAATCCGAACTGTGGTTGTAGATGTGCCTCGGACAGTCGAACCCATACCAGCGGGACCCGAAGAGCCGCGCCTGGAGGCTCGCGCCGTTGGGAACCTGGACCACGAGCCCACCGGGACGGGTCAACAGCTTCTGCAGGTTCTTCAAGTACCGAAAAGGGTCCACCATGTGTTCGACTGTGTGGAAGAGGGTGATCAGCTGGAATCTCTCAGCCTTTTGGATTAGATCCTGTTCAGAACTGCAATAGATGCGACCCGGTGCACGCCGTAAAGCCAACAGCACTGCATCCCGCGACTGATCGACTCCGTAGGCGTCGAGACCCGCCCGGAGCGCCAGTTCGACGAAGCTACCGTCCCCGCAACCTATATCTAAACAGCGGACTTTCTCTCCCCGTTGGATCAATGATAGCACGAATCGCAGCTGGTCATGGGAGACCATCCATTGCCGGTATTTCTCCTCCAGCCAGGACCAGCGGTTCTCGCGCCTCCACCAGTAACCTTCCGGGTAAAAAGTCGAAAGCCGGTCCCGCACCACTTCCTCGTCAAGGAAAAGCAGGCGGCAATTGGCACATGAGTGATAAGCGAATTCTTCGTCGGTGACCTTGAAAAAGCGGTCTCGCAAGATCATCCGAGACCCGACGTGTAGGGAGTTACAAATCGGACAATGTGTCGGATCGGGCCGCCCTGACGACTGTGTGATCATTTGGCGGTCGGGTCCAATGCGTGGCCCTCTTCCGGAAGGTGTCGATTTGCCGGGCGAACGGCTTCAGACGGGGTCGACATGGCGCTGGAGACCCGCCTGCCTGCAGCCCTCCACTGAAAACGCTTGCGCACCAGGAACAGGAGATTGTTCCAGCCGTCTTTCCACGGTCGCAGTTTCTTTTCCCCAGCCCGGTTGCTGTAATTGATCGGAATTTCCTTGAACCCTATGTCCGGGTTGCGTAGCGCCTCGATCTTGATCTCCTCGGAAAAGGCCATGCCGTCCGAGCGCAGATCCATTTTGGACAGCGCGTCCTTGAAGAAGATCCACATCCCGGATTGAGAATCGCGGATCCAGGTCAGATAAAGGAAAGACATCGCCCAGCTGAGTAGTCGGTTTCCGATCAGGTTGAGGGTCGCCATGGAATCGGGGCTGTGCATCGGAAAGCGCGAGGCGGAAACGAACCCCACGCCCAGATTAAGAAGCGCCTCGAGCAGGTAGGACAGCGAATCGACCGGATAAGAATGGTCCCCGTCCAGTGTGACGATGACGTCGCCTTTCGCGTGCAACAGGCCGGTCTTGTAAGCGCGCCCGTAGCCACGGACATCCTCCCGAATCACCCGCGCTCCCATGCCGGCGGCTATTTTTGCGGTCCCGTCTGTCGAGTTGTTGTCGACCACGATCACTTCGTCGACGAATGCAGGCATTCTGGCCAGGACCTTCGCGATCCCTTTTTCCTCATTCAAACACGGGATGACGACAGTGATTTGGAGATTCCTGTACATCCTGCTTGATCCTAGCCTTGCTCGACCTCACTCACCTCGACGCTGACACTGCGTATGATCTCGAGCATTCTTCGAATGTTGCCGGCGAGCGGTCCGTTTGGGAACAAGTCGAGCGCCTTCTCGAGATGTTCGACAGCATCCTTCATCTCGCCGACCCGGTGATACAACACTCCAAGATTGTAATGGAACTCAACCGAACGGGGGAAATGTACCAAAGCTTCCCGGTAGACGCGAATCGCTTCCTGGTTTTCGCCGAGTTCCTCATAGCTCCTGGCTAACATCCCGATCGTTTCGATTTTCGGCTGGCGCTTCACTGCCGCCGAAAGCAACCGGACCGCTTCCCTATAGTCCCGAACGTTAAAATAACAGGTTCCGAGCGATTCAAGAACGTCCGAATGATTGGGAAACGCAGCCAGGCTCTTGAGCAGGTGGTTGATAGCCTGGTCGTACTGGCCGGCGTCCATGAAGACCCTCCCGTATTCCAGCCAGATAAGAGGGAAACTTGGGTTTTCGGAGCCTATCTCCACCGCTTTTTGGAAACTGGCGACCGCTTCGGCACGATGTTGCTGGGCTTCTTGGACGTCCCCACTTAGCTCAGCGATTTCGCCCAGCTCACGATAAGCCTGTCCTCGGGTCGCATACGCCCAGAGGTCTCGCGGATTAAGCCGGATGGCCCTTTCGATATACTGCAGAGCCGTTCTGTCCATCGCTTCTGCTTCACTCAACCGCTTGGCTGCCCTCAGATCGGCCGCCCAATAGCGATACATAGCACCCAAATTCGCCCAAGACGTTCCGCCTTTCGGATCCAACTCAATGGCTCGCTTGGTGTGCTCGATCGCCTTTTCGGGGTTCTTTGGGAAGTGGATTTGCCCCAGATACTGATTCGCCCGAAAGGAGCCCGGAGCGGTCTCGTAGGTCGCGGTCCATAGCGACTGCTCGTCCTTCCAGTCGCTGTTTCTTTGGATCGTCAAAATCGAGAAGACGACCACCAGGCAGAGCACCAGTGCATCCCTAAGGCGCCTGCCATGAGCCTCAGCCAGCCAGTGGAATGCGTTCCCCCCGGCGAACGCCATCCCCACGAGAGGCAGGTAGAGGAAGTGGTCGGCCGCCAGCTCGTGAAAAGGGATGAATTGCAGAACCGGGACAAGCGCAACAAGGAACCAGAGCAGGCCGAATGCCGAGTGGGGATGCCTGCGCTCGACCTTGACGGCCAGGATGATAAAACCGACCAGGGTGGCCACCGATACGAGAGTGGCGGGATCCAGAAACCCCGACGAGAGGTTGAATACTTGCCCTCTGTAATCTGCGATCAGGGGGCGCGGGAGAAGGGTCAGCTTCAGATAATGCGCAAACAGCTTGAAACTCGTGCCATAGTGCACCGCCGGCGAGCCGCCCCAGAACCCGATCATCCGGCTGGCTTTGATCAAAAAAACGGCATAGTAGGCGGCACCCAGAAAGAACACCCCCGCAGCCGCATAAGCCACGGGTCTCCTCCTCAGCACCGAAGCGAGCCGCCGAAGTAGTGATCGATCGGCATTCCCCTCCTCATTGGCCGACCTGAGAAGCACCACATCCATCAGCAGAACCAGCACCGGAAAAACGGCGGCCACTTCCTTTGCGAGAACACCTAGGACAAAAAAAACGAAGGCGAGCACCAGTCGAAGCTTTCCGCCCTTCAGCCTGAACGAGGTGTAACTGTGACAGGCCACCAGAACAAACAAAGTGGCCAACACATCCTTTCGTCCCGAAACGTAAGCGACTGCCGCCGTTTGGACCGGATGCAGCGCAAAGATCAGGGCTCCCACAAAGGCGATCGGCGGCATCCGCGACCACACTAGAAACAGGAAATAAACCAGGACGGCGTTTACAGCGTGCAGAACTACGTTCAGCAGGTGATACCCGAAGGGGTCGGCACCTCCCACCAGGTAGTTTAGAGCATAGGTGAAGGTGCGGACCGGGCGATATTCGGAGGTGCTCAGGATATCCGCCCAGCGGAGTTCCGTCACGTGCGGGTTCTGAAGGATCAGCGACATGTCGTCGAAAACAAAACCGTGGCCCAGCGTATTCAGATATGCAAGGAAAGCGGCAGCGAACGCAATAAGCGGAAGGGCTCGTCGCCAGAACCGACTTGTATTCGGTCGGGTCGTTGTCTTGTTTGTCTCCGTCTTGGTTTGCCTCTTTGTCGCCACTTGCGCTTCCGTGCCTTTTTCGTCGTCGTCCTTAGTATCTTTGGTATTTTCGAGTCTCAGTGTGATCGCGTCGCTAAACTCCCCGCCGCCTACTGGTCACTCCGGCCACGTTCAGGTCAGTGGTCAGGTGGCAGGGGCAGTTGTCTTTTTGGTGTTGCCGCATGCGTGCAGCTACTCAGTCTTCCCCTCGTCCCCCCCGGACCTGGGTCAGAAGCGCCAGTATGTTATCAACCAGATTGTCCCAACTCAAACGGTCTTTCGTTTTCTGGACGCCTGCCCGGAAACTGTCCTCCCTTGCCTCCTTGAAATAGTCGACGATCGCCGCCGCCAGAGCCGACGAGTCCCCGGGTGGAACAAGCCGCCCCGAGATCCCGTCGTCGATGACTTGAGAGAGTCCGCCAACCCGGCTTGCAATCACCGGTACGCCAAACTGGTAAGCGAGTGGTACGACGCCGCTCTGCGTGGCGTCGGTATAGGGGAGAACGACCAGGTTGGTCGAGCGGAACAAGGCAGGGACTTCCTCGTTTGGTATATACCGGTCGAACCAAGTCAGGCGTGCATCAATCCCGAGCTCGCGCGCCAGGGTCCTGAAAGGCTTCGGATCGACATAGAACTCGCCTGCTATGGTCGCTTTGAAATCCACTTCTGCCTGAACCAGAGCCAGGGAACGGAGCAGTAGATCCAGTCCTTTGTAGCGACGAATATTCCCGAAGAACAAGATATGGGGGATACCGTCTACCCGCCCTCCGCTTGCTGGCAATTCATCCACGTCGGCGTAGAGGTCGTAGATCGGGTGGAATACCTCACGAACGGCGGCGTCCGGCTTGATAGCCCGGATTTCATCCGCCAGTGAGCTGGAATGAGCCAGAAAGCCATCCACGTCAGCAAACACATGCGCTGCGATCTTCCGCAGGGCTGCCCAGGAGCCCGGGATCGCAGGCCGCTCGTGAGGCATCACGTTATGGCACAACAGGAAGACGTGCGGCGGCGATGGCAAACGGCGAAGGGAGCGCAAAACGCCGGAGTAGGCTAATCCAAAAAAGGGGTGCCACCACTGAAAGATGACCAGATCCGGCTGATACTCAACGAGGCGCGCACCCGCCCTTCTCCAGCTGAGGGGAGCAATTGAATCCAAAATCGCTTCACTGGGAACCGCAAACGGGCGACTGCTGCTGTCCAGTTGGGTCGTCCCCGGAAAAAGCAACCGCGGGTAGAGCCGCCTGAAGGAAATCACCAGCACCGGGAATCGACGGGCAAGAGCGCGATACAGCGAGGTGTTGTACTGCGCTATCCCGCCGCGGTGGGGGTAAGTGGGACCGACGAGAGCGAGCTTCATGGTCGCGCCTATCGACGCAGCGACAGGGGTCGATCTTCGACCGCAACCGGGTCCGCTTCGAGGACTTCGCGAATCGAGTAGTCGTCGTCGCGACGAGATGAGTAAGCGATCATCTCACCGATTAACCCGAAGAAGATGAACTGCACGCCAATGATGAGGAGGACGATTCCCAAAAGGAAGGCGGGTCTATCCCTGATCCAGATCTCGAAGAACCAGCCAATCGAAAGGTAAGCTTCGATAGCTGCCCCGATCGTAAAGAGCGACATGCCGAGAATGCCAAAGATGTGCAACGGCTTGCTGTTGTAGCGGGTGAGCATGACCACGGTCAGCAGGTCGAAAAATCCGCTGAGCATGCGAGAGACCCCATACTTACTGCGGCCATACGGCCGACGTATGTGGTCCACCGTGACTTCGGCTAGCCGGAAACCTCGGTAACTGGCGAGCACCGGGATGTACCGATGCATTTCACCGTAAACCTTGATCTCCTCGAGAACCTCGCGTTTGTAGACTTTGAAGCCGCAGTTGATGTCGTGCAGGCGCACACCTGTCATCAGAGCGGTGATCTTGTTGAAAATCAAAGAGGGTATTCTCTTCCCCAGCCAGTCCTTGCGCGGGTGTTTCCAGCCAGACACCAGATCGAACCCTTCTTCCAGCTTCGCGAGCAGTCGGGGCAGCTCGCCCGGGCGGTCCTGAAGATCAGCGTCAAGCGTCGCAATGATTTCCCCCCGGGCGATCGAGAAGCCAGCCGATAGCGCTGCCGACTTGCCGAAATTGCGTCGCAGCCGCAAGATCCGGACCCGCTGGTCCTGACGCTGGATTTCCTTTAGCACCTCGACCGAGCCGTCGGTGCTGCCGTCGTCAACGAAGATCAATTCGAAGTCCCCCCTGTAGCTGGTTAACGGCGGAATCAGCTCGGCATAGAGAGCCGCGAGGGACTCTTTTTCGTTGTAGAGGGGGATGATTACAGATATTCTTTTCATTTTTAAAGCAGACGCCCAAAAACCGTCTGATTATAACAGAGCGAGCTTCGGCTTATGAGAGTTTTGGTCACGGGCGGCGCGGGTTTCATCGGATCACATCTGTGCGAGCACCTTTTAGCCCAGGGGCATCGCGTCCTCGTAATCGACGATCTGTCGACCGGCACAATCGAGAACGTCATCCAACTGAAGGACAACCCCCGATTCGAGTATTCAGTCGCAAGCATCATGAATGTCCCGCTGACGGCGGAGCTCGTCGACCGGGCGGACCTTATCTTTCACCTGGCCGCTGCGGTGGGCGTCCGACTCATCGTCGAGAGCCCGGTCCACACCATCGAGACCAATATCCGGGGGACCGAAATCGTCCTCAGCCTCGCCAATAAAAAGAAAAAGAAGGTGATCATAACCTCCACATCCGAGGTCTATGGCAAGGCGTCCAAGGTGCCGTTCGCCGAGGAAGATGACCTGGTCCTTGGTCCGACGTCCAAGGCGCGTTGGAGCTACGCGTGTTCCAAGGCAATCGATGAGTTCCTGGCTCTGGCGTACCTGCGCGAGAAGGGGCTTCCGGTCGTTATCGCGCGGCTGTTCAATACAGTCGGGCCGCGCCAGACGGGCCAGTACGGGATGGTTCTTCCCAATTTCGTCAGCCAGGCACTAGCCGAGCAGCCGATAACCGTGTTCGGTGACGGCAGCCAGTCACGCTGTTTCAGCCATGTAAACGATGTCGTCTCTGCCCTTTACCGGCTTGCCGTCAACGAGCAAGCGGTCGGTGGAGTGTTCAACGTGGGTTCCGATGAGGAGGTCACGATACTGGAACTCGCGAATAGGGTTCGCCGCGCCACAGGCAGCCAGTCTCAAATTCGGTTCGTCCCCTATACCGACGCCTACGGCACCGGTTTTGAAGACATGCCCCGCCGAGTGCCTGACATTTCACGAGTGCGCAACCTGATCGGCTTCACTCCAAGCCACACGCTCAATCAGATCATCGAGTCGGTCGTCGACTATCAGCGAGCGAAAGCCCTCGTCGACTAAAGGGGCACGGTTCACGGTTACTTGTCGCCTTCTGAACCGGATTCCGCATACCGATAGGCGGCTTTTTTCTTCCGGAGCCGCGCACGAGAGCGAACGGCAGTGAGCGAGAGTAAGCGGACCACCAATCATTCGCTAAGGCGAGACATTTAAACACGAAGCAGTGGAGCGAGTCAGGTGGTCCGCTTACTCTCGCTCGCTTCTCTCGCTGTCGTGGGTGTTGAAAATGTTGACTCATGTGTTCATCTGGCCGAAGTGGATTGACAAATGACCCCAACGGGGTCACGTAGCAGAGCCCAGGGTTGCCCGCGTTTTGTGCGGGCTACCCTGGGTCGGGGGCGGTGTAGCGTCACAACCCTGAAGGGGTTGCGCATCGTGCCCGGTGCGCAACCCCTTCAGGGTTGGCAACTTAGACGCCTCCCACCCAGGGTAGCCCGCACAAGACGCGGGCAAC
>CAYQYP010000029.1:0-9205 GCA_964421755.1 uncultured Acidobacteriota bacterium | reverse complement strand
GCTCTCACCTTGCCGTTGAAATCCACGAGGATTCGCTTGATCTTCCCGGACACCTCTGAGCCTACGGTGCTCGTGATGCGCGGTTGGATCGGCCCTGTGGTCGTGATGACGCTGATGAGCGTGCCTTTTGTCGCGGGGGCGGTCAGGTACAGGGTGGCAGAAGACGCTTCCGTATCCCGCTTCCAGATGAACAGATATGCGATGACCGCGATGATTACGACCGCTGCGACGGTGATGACGAGTTTCTTCTTCATCTTTGACTCCAGGTCACTCATATCTGAGCGCCTCTATGACATTCAGTTTTGAGGCCTTCCAGGCGGGGTAGAACCCGAAGAACGAGCCGATGCCTGTCGATATGCCGAAGGCGATCGGGATGGCGTTGGGCGGAATTGCCGTCCTGGCCTGGAAGATGGACTCGAGTATTGGGGCTCCGGCGGTGGCCGCGAGGATCCCGAGCAATCCTCCGACCAGGCAAAGGCTTACGGCTTCGATGAGGAACTGAAGGCGAATGTCCCTGGGCTTTGCCCCGAGGGCTCTCCTGATGCCGATCTCCCTTGTCCTCTCGGTCACGCTGGCGAACATGATGTTCATGATGCCGATGCCGCCGACGAGAAGGGAGACTGCGGCAACGGCGACCAGAAGCGAGGTCATGGTGTCGGTGCTTGACTGGGCGAAGCTGACGAATTCAGCCACGTTCCTGACTGTGAAATCATCAGCTGTCCCGTCGGTTGGTTCGATCCGATGCCTCCTTTGAAGAAGGTCCGTGACCTCAGCGATGGCTGCGTCCAGCGCGTTCACGCTTGTCGCCGAGAGCTGGATCTGGTTCACCGATGAGTCGGTCTTCCCGAGGAGCCGTGCCATCGCGGTGGTGTAAGGCATCATGATCACATCGTCCCTGTTGCCAAAGCCACCGAACTGGCCTTTTGACATGAGGACTCCGACGATCATGAACGGCTGCTTATTGATCCGGATGATCTCGCCGACCGCGTCAAGCCCTCCGAAGAGCTGGTTGTACACCTCGGCGCCAAGAACGCAGACCTTGATTCCCCGGCGCACCTCGTCCTCGTTGAAGAACCTCCCGTCGCCCCTTGAGGCGTCGATCTTCCAGTCGCCGATTATCGGGTAATCGGTTCCGACTCCCTGCACCGATGTCGGCCAGTTGGTGCTCTTGTAGATCGCCATCGCTCTCGTCGTCGCCATCGGCGAGACGTAGCTGATGTTTGCGCATTCCTCTGCGATCGCGAGCGCATCCTCGACGGTGAGCGAGTTGACTCCTCCGGCACCGGTGCTCACTCGGCCGACGTTCCGGCTGCCCGGGCTGACGCTGATGTTGTTGCTGATGCCGGCAAATCTTTCCTCGATGTCGAGCCGGGCTCCGTAGCCGAGGCTCATCACCATGATGACAGCGCCGACGCCGAAAATGATGCCGAGCAGTGTCAGGAAGGACCTGAACTTGTTTTTCAGGAGCGCACGAGCTGAGAAGCTGATTGTTGTCGCGATTCTCATATGGCGCCTCCTTCAGTCTTCTCGCTCGATGTGTCCGTCACGCATGTGGATGCGTCTTCCCGCGAGGTCGCCGATTTCGGGCTCATGCGTGATGAGGATGATGGTGATCCCCTTGTCCTGGTTGAGGCGCTTGAAGATCTCCATGATCTCCATGCCCCTCTTGGAGTCGAGGTTGCCCGTAGGCTCGTCGGCAAGGATGACCGAAGGATTGTTGACAAGCGCCCGTGCGATGGCCACTCGCTGCATCTCCCCGCCGGAAAGCTCGTTGCTCTTGTTGCGTTCCTTGCCTTTCAGTCCGACGAGCTCGATCATCTCCAGAGCCTTACGCCTGGCCTCTTTTCCCCTGACGTTGGCGTAAAGCATCGGAAGCATCACGTTCTCCAGGACTGTCGTGCGGGGCAGGAGGTTGAAGTTCTGGAAGACAAAACCGATCTCCTTGTTCCTCACCTCGGTCCGCCTGTTCTCAGAAAACTCTGATACGTCCTTGCCGTTGAGGAAATATTTGCCCTCGGAAGGGCCGTCCAGGCATCCGAGGATGTTGAGCATCGTTGACTTCCCGGAGCCGGAAGGCCCCATGATGGCGACAAACTCCCTTGCCGTTATCTCTTGATTAATCCCTTTGAGCGCCGGGAACCATTCACGTCCCATCCGGTAGTTTTTCGTGATCCCGTTCAGGCGGATGACGACGTTGTCATTTCCCATGTTTTCTTCCATTGGATCCCGTCGATGAGACGAGTCTTCGCGCTGGAGAATCAGTCCGAATGGCTCTTTGCGCGCCCGGTAAGCATCAAAGCCCCACCGGTCAGAGCCAGCAGCGCTCCCGCCAAGGGCGAATAGGGAATGCGATGCTCTTCCGGATGCTCGATGGCGATCGGGCCTATTTCGGTCCGTTCCTGGGTTGTGTAGGAAATGCCGCCAACCAGGAGTAAAGCCACTCCGATAATCAACAGGACAAGCCCAACAGTGAACTTATTCATTCAGGTCCTTCCTTTCCGATCGATGGTTTACACTCGGTCGAGCGGTCGCCAATCTGCTGAAAGCTTGGGCACTTTACTTATAGCTTGTGTAGAGTTCGCGTGTCAGTCCGGTATGGCTCACACGTCTGGTCAAAACTGCTCATCCTGCTCGCCCGAAGGCGAGGCTCACATGAGTGAGCTTTACGACTAATACTCCCACAGCGTGGGCCCTTCCTTGAGCAATTTTGACCGAACGGGTGAGCGTTACGGAGCTGACACCCCAGATTCGGACGCGTAGTGTTAGGAGAACAAAGAAGGAGGTCGAACATGCTCTACACGCTAATCGTGGTGTTGCTGATCCTATGGTTGCTGGGTTTCTCCATGTCAGTCGGGGGGAGTCTGATTCACGCTCTGCTGGTCATCGCCGCCGTTGTATTCCTCTACAACCTGCTCAGCGGCCGTCGCCGGTTGATCTGACATTTGAGAACCGTGTTTCCCGAAGGCAGGCCGTATTCGGTCTGCCTTCGACGAAGAGTAACCGGTCAAGCGAAGGCAGCGGTCGAATGGAGCACTCAACAATCCGCTAAATCTTTTGATTTCAATCCAGAAGCGGCGGGCATGTCTAGTGGTCCGCTTACTCTCGCTCACTTCGCTCTCTTCGACGGTGTTGAAAAAGGGCTTCAGGCCTGAAAGGCCGACACATATTAGCCCAGGCTGGAGCGCTTTTTGCGGAGGCCTGGGGTTGACAAGCAAGGAAGGGCTAGCCCTGAAAGGGCGTGACAAGCTCCGATGCTGCATTTTGTTACGCCCTTTCAGGGCTACCCGCTCTCGCTTGGATTTGTAACCCAGGTCTACGCAAAAAACGCTCCAGCCTGGGCTAATATGTGTCAGCCTTTCAGGCCTATTGATAAACGAGTAAACATTATCAACACCCTCGCTTCGTGCGCGGCTCCATTGGATTTCTCTTCCGCCTGACCTTGCCCCGGGACCGGTCGACGGAGACGCTCTTGGACTTTTTCGACACCGTCGAGACGTCCGCGCTCCAGAAGGCCGTCGCCGTGCGGTGTGACCTTCACGGCACCCTGTGCGCGCGGACGATGAACCTCTTGGGTGCGGGGCCCACAAGATTGAATGGGTAACAGGTCACAAGGGTGAGGATTGACTCGTCGGAATTGTCCAGCACTCGAGTGTTCTTCGGCTCGATCACCTGCGTGGAGTCGACCCGATAGCGGTACGATCCGTCAAGCGTCGTCAAGGTGATTTCGTCATTCTTTCGGATCCTGCGCAACGGTCTGAAAAACGTATCCCGGTGTCCCGCGATCGCGACGTTTCCCTCCTGACCCGGTAGTGACGTCCCTGGAATATGACCGACTCCCCGTCGCAAAACCCCAGCGTTGGTCCCTTCCAGGATCATCACTTCAAGACCGATGGTGCGTATCTCGATCAGTCCCAACGGGGAGCCAACGCCGGCCGCTATGCCGAGGTTCTCGGGTCGCATGTGGTTCGCTTCCGTCAGAGCCGCAGGGAGGGTCGGGAGGTGAAGGGAATCGCCACTCCCGATCGATGGTCCCATCTCCTTCACCGCCTTGTGAAATCGCCAGGTTTCATAGGCCTGATAGAGCTTCGCGTCGAGAAGCGCCAGGCCGACGTAACTCAGCGTGAGGATCCCAATGATCAGGAAGAAGTGGCGGCTCCAGCCGAGAAACGACCGAGTCCCCGGCAGAAGACAGGCTTGCCATCTAGTTCTGAACTTCATGGTCGGTTGCTCGGGATGCCGGCAAGGGTTGCGGTTTCACGGGTGCATAGTAACCGGCACGGGTGCGGACCAGCAGACGTCCACGATCCCGGTCCCCGGCCTTCACTTGAACGACCCGATAGGTCCCGTCTTGCCGTCTGTTCGTGGGGACGTAGACGATGGTGTACTGGTTGCGAATATCATGCGCGATGCGTTGACAAATAGGGCGAACCTCCCTGACTGCCCTGGGCAAGAACGCCTCGCCACCCGTAGCCTTTGCAAGCTGCTTGAGCACACGAGGGTTTCGGTCGCGATCGTGCGGATCAAACAGCCCGATCGTGTAGATAATTGCGCCCGGTTGTCCAGCCATAGCCATGACTTGGGCCAGCTTGTATTGGCTGGCGTTGTCGCCTCCATCGCTGACTACAAGCAGTACTTTCTTGTCGCGACTACCCTTTTTCAGGTGTTCGAGCCCGGCAGCCACAGCATCGTAGAGCGCAGTCATGCCGACTGAGGCAATTCGGGACAGGGCGGCCTCCAACTGAGCCGAATTGTCGGTGAACGGTTGGTCTGGTGGAAGGCCAAACGAAACATTCTCGTTGAAACTCACCGCGAACATTTGGTCCTCCGGGTTGCTGGAAGAGGCAAAAGCCGAGGCAGCGGCAATGACTTCATTACGCTTCGGTCTCATGCTTCCGCTACTGTCGACAATCAAGCCAACCGTGACGGGGATGTCTTCGTGGCTGAAATACTTGATCTGCTGGGGGACTCCGTCCTCGTAAACCAGGAAGTTGTCTTTATCGAGGCCCGAAACAAGCACGCCTTCGCGGCTTCGCACGCTCGCGTGTAAGACCACCAGGTCAACATCCACTTTGATCGTGTAAGGGTCACTCTCGGGGGTCTGCGGCGGCGGTTCTTCTTGAGCCCAGGCCGTGCCGGGAAGAACCATCAGGAGGAAAAACGTGGCAAGCCAGCGGTTTGCAAAGGCATGCTTATCCCGGGTGCGTACTCCCGTGCCGAAACACTGTGCGGCCCTCACAACCCACCTCCCGCCAGAAAGCTGACTCACTAACAACGTGAGGGCAGGTCATACTTCACACCTGCCCTCCCTGCTGGATCCCCGGTCGATTTAGCGGGTGAAGAAAAACTAACTTCTAAAGCTCCTCACTCGTCTGCCCGACGTGGTGGTCCGGCAAGCTCGAACTTTATGACTTAGGACGATCTCTTCCGAAGACCCCAAAGGGCAGTCCCGGCTCCCAGCGACAGGAGTCCAATCAATCCCAACAGCGGCAATGGGCCGGCTGTTTTGGGCATCAGAGCGGCTGTCTGAACAGGCGGGCTCTCAACCACCTCTGCTACATCGACCTCTTCTCCGGTAGGCTTAACGGCCGTGACGGGCGCTTCTTTCAGAGCCACGACGGGCGCTTCGTCGGCCGACTGTACTGGCGTTGTGAGGTACGAGGCCAGTTCGGCGGGCATCGCCAGGACGGGCTCATTTGTGATTTTCGCTAACTCGATGGCTCTTGTTTTTGGATATACGAATTCCTGCCCCCAATTATTTCCGGGATAAAACCACGCCCGGAGGGCTTCCGGCGAACCGACCGCCCTTTCCCGAAACGTCATGACCGTTTTGTCTGTAGATTTCAAACGGTAATTCGGGATCGCCAGGATTGTCGCGAAGACGTGTGTCCGGTCCTGGTTGAAAATCTGGACGATGTTGCGGTTGGATTGCGAATCCAACAGCTTGAAGACATACGTACCGGCCGGCAGGACTTGAGCACCCACGCCCGGAATCTCGACCGGCTGGCTGAACGACACGGTAGTCAGCTTGTTCCACTCATCCGCCTTGGCTGCGGATGGAAACGCCATCACCACCAGGGTGAGACAAACGATGAACGCCATGATTCTGAATTGACTCATTCTTGACCTCATTCTTTTTGAGACTGTTGAACTACCTATCTACTTACTCGGTTGCGCGACTCCAGGCGCTGGAAAGTCGACGCAGCTTTTGCTGCTCGACTTCCCGGCTCTTGAACGAACCGTCGCGCCTCCTCCCTGAGCGTTCCCTCCCCACCAGGTCATCTCCCCAGGCGGATCGCGGAGAGAGAGCTCAAGAATCCCAATGCACTCAGGAGCCACACGACCACGCCGATGACCACAACCGCATTCAAGATCGACTTGATCGAGCCCGCCATCGGTATGAAGCGGTTGACGAGCCAGAGGAGAACACCAACCACGATCAGGACAATTACGACTTCAGTTAAAGGCATGATAGACCTCCTTGTTTGCTGTCACTCCTTTTCACGTTCCCCACGGTCGCTCTCGGTAGTGACGGCTTTCTTGACTCCGCTTCCCACTTTCTTCCCGGCGCGTCCCAGCGCTTTACCCATTTCCTTGCCTGCCGCGATGGGCTTGCCCTCCTTCATCTCGTGGCCGACCTCCGCGCCGCCCTTGCCGACCTCCTGGCCGGCGTGCTTGAAACTGGCGCCCACTGATTCCGGTCCGACTCCGATCTTGCCGGCAGTGTCGGCATCAACGTATCCGGTGACAGGCAGATTCTCGGCCTTCTGATATTGGCGGATCCCGGCCCGGGTCTTGGGACCCATGAGGCCATCGACCTCTGCCGCGTAGAAGCCCTTGTCGCGCAGAATCCCTTGCAGTTTCTCGATGTCCTGATGATTCAGAACCACCGACGTGTCTTCGTCGGGGCTGGCCGCGACTGCCGACGGCATCTGGCCCAGTCCCAACATTCCAACCGCCAGGACGGCGAAGACAACTCCCGCCCACATCCTTCTACTTGTTTGAAACATATCTCCCTCGATTTCTGATCTGCTGGCTGCCAGCGCCGAGAAGTTCGACCTGGAGCCGATTTGTAGCAGCCTGAGTAATGACCTGAGGATAGCGGTAGGGTCATTCGCGTGTCAGTCCAGTACAGCTCACACCTTTGGTCAAAACTGCTCACCGTCCCGATGAGACGAGAACCGCAAGCGCCTGGAGGCTTCGGGCCGACTTTGCTGAACCGATCGGGTCGCCGAGTCGCACAGAACCGCAAGCGAAGCGTTTTATGCGAAGCGCGCGGATCGAAACGGCAAGCGATGCCTGACTTGTGAGCAATCTTGACCTCAAGCGTGAGCTGTACGGGACTGACATGACACGCGATCTTCCCTAAGGTGTAGGTATTGCAGTTCTGTGTGATCTTGTCTAACAACATGTGATCCAACAAAGGGATGTGAGAAAAATGAGAAAGCTAAGCATGTTTTTGGCCTTATGCGGCTTGTCCTGCGGTTTGCTGTCCGCACAGGCGCCGCAGGCCACGAATCCAATGCAGCAGTGGGTTCAGACTGAACCGGGTATTTCGACGCCTATCTATCGCGTCACCGTAACAGAGCGGACCATGAAGGCGATTAACTACCAACACCGCAACGGCGCTACCACGGTCGATTTCCGTGGCACCGATCTCCTGCCAATGGCCCACGGCGAGGCCAAAGTGGAGAGCAAAAAGGGCTACATGGAGATCGAAGTGGAATTCGATAAACTGCAGCCGGCCACCAAGTTCGGTGCTGAATACCTCACCTACGTGCTTTGGGCGATCACCCCGGAGGGCCGAACCTCCAACCTGGGCGAGATTCTCCTGAACGGAAGCAGCGCCAAGGTAAACGTGACCACCGAGTTGCAGGTCTTCGGCCTTGCCGTGACGGCGGAGCCTTACTTCGCGGTGAGCATGCCGAGCAACCTGGTTGTAATGGAAAACGTCGTGCGCGGCGACACGAAGGGCGAGATCAAGGAGATGGATGCCAAGTACGAATTGCTGGAGACAGGCCAATATGCGCGTTTGGCGAATCCGTTGGCGCTGAAAAGCGATCCGAAGGTGCCGCTGGAGCTTTACGAGGCGCGTAACGCCGTTCAGATCGCTCGTACCACCGGCGCTGACCGGTTTGCCTCAGAGACCTTCATCAAGGCCGAAGACAGCTTGAAGCAGGCCGAGGCCTACCAGGCTCGAAAAGCGGACCGCAAATCGGTGAAGAATGCCTCGCGGGTGGCCGTGCAGACCGCGGAGGATTCCCGAGCAATCGCGGTTAAGCGTCAGGAAGAAGATCGTCTCGCGGCCGAACGCCAGGCGGGCGTGGACCGCGAAGCGCTGGCCAACGCACAGACCGAAACCGAGGCACGCCTGAGGGCGCAAGCAGAATCTGAAGCCGCGACTACCAAACTCCAAGCAGAGGCAGAACGAGTTGCCGCTCAGACAGAGGCTGATCGTGTTAAACGTGCGACCGATGCCGAGGCGGATCGTGTCAAACGCGAGACCGATGCCGCGCGAGCCGCCGCTCAGCTTACGGCTGAGCAGGCAGCCCGAACGGCAGCGCAAGCCGAGGCTGACAGGGCCCTACTGGCGACTCAGGAAGCCGAACGCCTGCGGCTGAAGGCCGAGGCTGAAAAGGCTGAGCTGCGCGCCGAGCTGTTGGGCCAGTTCAACTTGATTCTCGAAACTCGCGATACGGCCCGCGGCCTCATCGTCAACATGTCGGATGTCATTTTTGACACGGCCAAATACACGCTGCTCCCCGGCGCACGTGAGAGACTGGCCAAAGTGGCCGGTATTGTCCTGGGACACCCGGGCTTAAGGCTGGAAGTCGAAGGCCATACCGATAGTGTGGGTGGTGAGGCGTACAACCAGCTCCTGTCCGAACAACGAGCTGGATCGGTGCGCGACTATCTCATCCAACAGGGGATTGCGGGGACGAACTTATCTCCGGCCAAAGGGTTCGGTAAGTCACAGCCCGTAGCGACGAACGATACCGCCGCAGGCCGGCAGCGCAATCGGCGCGTGGAGCTAATTGTCTCCGGCGAGCTCATCGGTACGAAGATCGCATTGTCAGGTCGTACGGAGTAGGAAGCTGTTTTCAGGGTCAACGGCCCGACCCTGGGACCTGGGGCTCTGTTCGATTTCATACTTCCAGAAGACAAGAATATGCCCGGTCTTCCCAAAACCGATTGTGCAGGAGGCGGT